>CAYQBV010000095.1:0-13443 GCA_964415705.1 uncultured Chthoniobacter sp.
GATGTCCGGGAGGGCGGGCTTGGCGGCACCACCCATCTTCCGAATGGCCTCACCTGCTTTGAAGCGCACCCAGCGGTCCTGGTGGGAGAGCTGTTTCACCAAGACGGGGAGCGCCTCGGCTGGCTTTAGCTGTCCCAGCGCTTCGCAGGCCGCCTGAATAACGTGAGGATCGTTCCCTCCAGCCATCGCGACGAGTTGGGCAGCCATCGCTTTGCCTTCGGGGCGGTTCACCAGTTCGTCCGCCGCCCAGCCGCGCACCACGGGGGACCAATCGCCAAACGCGGCCACGAGTTCTGACGGGTTCTTCTGCTTCCGGTCGGTGTCGAAACGCCCCGACGCGATGGCATCGGCGACCTCTTTCTTACTCAGCCAGTTGGTCTGGGTCGCGTCCCGTCCGGTGATGAAGAGCTTCTTCAAGGGCAACGCATAGGTCAGGACATAGGTCGCGTTGGGACTAAGACCGTTGTAACTGCTCTTGCCGAAGTAAGAGTTATCGTCCGTCTTGCCCGCGCCGTATTGCTCACCGCCGTCATAGGTGAAAGACCCATCGCTCCGCCGCACGAGATCGAGGTGCCAGGAGGCTTCCCTGAAGAAAGCCGCCGCGGCCAGCGGTCCGCCAGCGTTGGCACCCGGCGCGCTCCAAAGGTAACTGAAGCCCTGCCCGGTGTGCCCGCACTCGCGACTCCGATAACCAGCCGTGGCCATCTTGGAAAAGAACTGCGCGTCCTTGATGCGGTTGCCTTGGAGGGCGAAAAACAGGGCGGTCATGGAACTCTTCCCGTTGTTTTCATGATAGGGCCAAGGCTCATGCTCACCGTAAGGGATGCCTCCCTTATCCGTGTACCAACCAAAGAACCCGCCCGCCCGGGCCACCGCCGCCTCGACCTCGGGATCCTTCACCCCGCACTTCCGACCCATCACGATCGCGAGATTGGCGATGAGCCCCGCTTCATTCACCGGACCATACGGCGGGATCGAGCCATGCAGTTTACCCTCCGGTGAAGGTGGCGCGATGCCATGCCCAAAGGTGCCATACATCCCCTGCCCCATGGACATCTTTACGGTGTATTCCTTGATCGCAGGCACGACCTCCGGATCGCCCGTGGCGAGAAAGTATTCGCTCAGGAAGAGACTCTTGTAACTCCAGTCCCAAATCACCATCCCATCTCTCAGCTCCAGCTTCAGCGTCGGCGGCCCCATCTTGCGTGCGAAGGCCTGGAGCTTGGGCAGATACTCGGTCTTTCCCGTGGAAAGCAGCGCAAGACCGTTGATCGCGCCCCACAAATCGCCGCGCAGCTCCTCCTTTTCGAGCACCTTGCAGGCATCGTCAAAAATCCGCTTGGACTTGGGGCAGTTGAAAGGCGCGGTCTCGGCGTAGGTCCCGATCACCGCCAGCTTGAGCTGCACTTCCTCGACTTTGCCTCCGCGCCAACGCGTGAGCTTCAGCGCTCCCTTGTTCACATCTTTCTCCGCTTCCTGGATCGCCATCGCGATGCTTTTGCGCGCGTCGTCGGCAAACGGCCTGCCGCCCACGCCGAGGATGATGTCATCCACTTGCATCACTCCATCCGCCGGCGACTTGTCCCCGACATGCGTCACCAGAATCTGCCGGCTGGCCGCCGTGGTCCGCCCTTGCAAGCTGTCCAGATAAGTGGCCGGGCGCGTGTAGATCCACCCGCGCAGCCCGGTCGCGCCGAGATTGTAGGTCTGCTTGCGATCCACGATCTCGTCGTCGATCCGCTGCGTCAGATCAGGCGGCGTCTTCGGCGGCTCTTTGGCCAATACGCCGGTGGTCAGCAGGGAGATGGCGAGGAGACCGACGCGGATGATGTGATGATTCATAGAATGGGGCGGGTTTTCGGAATGAAGAAGTCTGCATCCTGAAATGTCACGCGACATTAGGACAGCTCAGGATTTTTTCCCGATAGAACGCGCCGAAATGACAACCCGGACGCAATCGTCACTGACGCTGCACGGTTGCCAAACAGCGGGCGCTACTGCCACTTCTGCACGCTCTGCTTGAGCACGTCGAAGGCGCTGGCACGGCCGCCGCGTGGCCCGAGTTCGTCGCGGAAATCCTCGACTTCCGTTTGCAGCTTGGCGACCCGCGGGTAGGCGGTGGCGCCGCGGTTGGAGCGAATTTGCTGGGTGAGAGTCCAGAGGCCTTTGGGCATTTTCCAATTCGCGTGCGGAGCGCTGGCAACTTCCTTTTTGTCCGCTGCCGGCGGAGTGAGCGTGAGGGTGTGGTAGAGCAGGTCGCCGAGGGCGGCGATGTCCACGCGGACGTCGGTTTCGTAGTGGTTGACGTTGCCTTCGCGGATTTTGCGGCCCTGCTCCCACCCAGTGACGAGGACTTCGCCGTAGTCACCCATGTGGATGTGCTCGGCGGTGAGACGTCCATGGACGATGCCTTCGGAGTGCGCAAAGGCAACCGCGTCGCACACGCCGTGGAAGGTGGTCAGGAGCTTTTTGAGGTCAAAGGCGACGAGGGCGCTCGATTTTTTCGCGCGCAGATCGTCGAGGATCTTGGCGAGCGTGGAGCCTTTCATCGGCTTGGCCGTGTAGAAGGCGCGACCCGAGTCATCTACGCTCAGCTCGTGCAGCGGCTGGATATTGGGATGCTCGAGGCGACCGATCATCTGCGCCTCGGCGATGAGTTGCGCGATGGCGGCGTCACGCGAGGCGGCGTCGTCGCCGACAAGCTTCATGGTGACCTCGCGGGAGATATTCATGTCCTTCGCGCGGTAGAGCACGATGGACGTGTCGCGGGAGATTTCGTCCCCGAGTTCGTATTTGTGACGGGCGAGGAGCTTCTCCGCCGGCGTGAGTTTGAAGGATTCGAGCTTGCTGACCTCGGCGACCTGCTGCTGAGAGCCGCGCAGTCGCGCCCGCAGGCTGCCAAAGAGCTTGTCGAGCTTGGCCGCGGCTTCCTTGTTTTTGCCGGTGTCGAGAGCGCGCCACGTTTTTTCCGCGACGGCGAGTTCCTGGGCGAGCGGGGAATTCTCGTCGAGCGTTTGCTCCAGCGCTTTCTGCGCTTTACGGGTTTCGTCGAGCTGAGCAAAGACCTTGTCACGTTCCTTGATGAGATACTGCCGCTCGGTGTCGAAGTTCGCCTCGCTCGTGGACAAATCCTCGCGCGCCTTTTCCAGGCGGACGGTGGCCTTGTCGCGCTCCTCGATGACGTTAAGCCGCTCGCGGACGACTTCGTCGATCTGCGACTTGTGGCTTTCCTTGAGCCGGTCGAGGCGGGCGATGAGTTCGTCGCGTTCCGAGGCGGTCTTCTTCAATTGCGTGACCATCCCGGCCAGTTCCTCCTTGTGCTTGGCGTTCATCTCCGCGAGGCCGGCGAGGTCGCCTTCGCGGTTGTTGGAAATGGTTTCCAATTTCACGAGCGCGCGGTCGCGTTCGTCGATCAGCGTCTCGCGCTGCTGGGCGAGGCTGTCGAGTTCGCGCTTGTGGTTTTCCCGCGCGCGGGCGTGGACGGCGAGCGCCTCGTCGCGCTCCCGCTGCATGGCGTTCCGCGCGGCCTGGGCCTCGGCCACCTTCTTGGAAATCTCCTCCCGCTCGCGGTCGAGTTCCTTGATCGCGGCGCTGTGCCGTTCCTGCATTTGCGCACGCTTCGCGGCGTCGTCTTCCTGCTGGCGGAGCAGGCCGTCGCGCTCGGTGGAGAGAAGGGCGATGCTCATGAGCTGCGACTCATTCACCTGCTGGAACTGCGCCAGCGCCTCGTCGCGCTGTTCCAGCACTTCGAGCCGCTGACGGTCCAGCGAGGCGATCTGGTCGAGTTGCGTGGCGTTGACGGAGTGGAGTTGCTTGAGCGCTTCGTCGTGCTTCTGAATGATCCCGAGCGAATCCCGCTCGAGCTCGGCGATCTGGTGGGTCTGCGCCTGGTTCAGGCGGGTCAGCTCGGCGACGGTCGTCTGTTTTTCCCGCACCACGGTGTCGCGCTCCTTGCAGAGCGTTTCGATCTGCGCCTTCTGCACGTTGGTGATGTCCGTGAGCCGGGCGAGGGCGGCATCCTTCTCCGTCAGCAAAGCCTCGCGCTCCTGGGTCAGCGACTCGAGCTGTTTGATCTGCGCCTGATTGACCTCGGCGAAGCGCGTCAGTGCCGCGTCGCGCTCGGCGATCACAGCCGCACGCTGTTCATTGTGCGCAGTCGTCTCCACCTTGCTTGCCGCGGCCAGCTTGGCGACTTCGGCGCGGGCGGTGTCGCGCTCTTGGATGAGCTCGTCGCGCTGCGCGGTGAGGGCGGCGATCTGGTGCTTTTGTGCCTCGTCGGCCTGAGTGAACTGCGCGAACGACTGGTCCCGCTCCTGCGCCAGCGTGGTTTTGGCGACGGAAAGCACCTCCATTTCCTCGGTGTGCGTTTCCGTGACCTTGGCGAGATTCGCGGCGAGCCGGTCGCGCTCCTTGGTGAGCTGCGCGCGCTGCTGCTGGAGTTCGCCGATCTGCTTTTGCTGGGTGTCGCTGATGCGCTTGAGTTCGGCAGTCGCCTGCTCGCGGGCTTGGACCGCGGCGAGACGCTCAGCGTCGGCCGTTTCGACATGCTTTTTCTGCCCCTCGTGGACCTGCCGGAGCCCGGCGATGGTGCGCTCGCTTTCCTGGGCGAAAGCGCCGCGCGCCTCCTCCAGCGAAGCGATCTGCGCCTGCTGGGCCGCATTGATCTGCGCCAGCCGGGCGTGCGCCTCCTCCTTCTCTTTCAAGATCGCCGCGCGCTGCGTGTTGAGCGCTGCGATCTGCTGAAGCTGGGCGGTGTTGACCTCGTTCAGGCGGGCCAGAGCCAGCTCCCTTTCCTGCAAGACCGCGGCGCGCTCGCGCTCGAGGTTTTCGATCTGCTTTTTCTGCGCGTCGTTGGTTTCACCGAGGCGCGCGTGAGCGGCCTCGTGCTCCCGCACGAGCTGGTCGCGCTGCTCGACGAGCGAGGCGATGTGCTTCTGCTGCTCGGCATTGATCTCCGCGAGCTGGGCTTGCGCGGCGGCGTGCTCTTTGCGCAGCGTCTCGGCGGTAAGGCTGAGCGTGTCGATCTGCTTCTTCTGCGAATCGCTGACGTTGGAGAAAAGAACGGACGGCTTGGAGCGTTCCTTGAGCAGCTTGTCGCGTTCGCGGCTGAGCGCGGCGATCTGCTGCTTCTGCGCGGCGGCCACCGCCCCGAAGTGCGTGGTCATCTCACCGCGCTGGCGGAGGAGGTCATCGCGCTGCGCGGTCAGCGCGGCGTTCTGCTGTTCGTGAGCTGCGGCGGTCGCGGCCCCTTCGGCGAGCGTCTCCTCCCGGGCGCGCACGAGTCCGGAACGCTCGGCGGCAAAGGCGGCGATCTGTCCGCCGTGCGAGGCCACGAGATCGGCGAGGCTGAGTTTGCTCTGGTCCTTTTCGTCCGTCAAAGCGGCGAGCTGAGTCTGGAGCTGGGCGTTGTGCTTTTGCTGCGCGTCGAGCTGCTGGCGCAGGGCGCTGAGCGTGTTCTCGCGATCCAGGAGGGTGGCCGCCGCCGCCGCCTCGATGGAGCCGAGATGCTTCTGGCGATCCTTCGCAAAAATCTCGCGGTCTTCCTTCAGCGCGACGATTTGCTGGGCTCGCGCCTCGATCGTCTTGCGCAGCGCGGCGGTGGCTTCGTCGCGCTCGCGCAGCGAATTCGCGTGAGCGGCGCGGGTGGCGGTGAGTTCCTCCAGCGCGGCTTCGCGCTGGGCGGCGAGGTCGGCCAGCGTCTTGTCGCGCTCGGCGGCCAGCGCGGTGCGCTGGGCCGTCAGGTCTGCGAGGTGCGCGGCGTGTTCGGCGGCGAGCTGGGCGAAACGCCCGGCGGCTTCCTCACGCTCGCTGACGAGCTGGGAGCGATGCGCGGCGAGGTCGGCGGACTCCTGCTTCCGCGCGGCGGTCAGCGCCTCGATGCGGGCCAGTGCGCCGGCGCGCTCGGCGGCCAGCGTGTCCCGCTGAGCGGTCAGCGAGGCGATGTCGGCCTGATGACCGGCGACGATCTGCTGGAACTCCGCGGCGGCCGCGGCCTTCTCCTGCGCGTGCGTCTGGTCGGCATCGCGAGCGGCAATCTCGGCGCGCAGCGCATTGATCTCCTTGGTCGTCCGTCCGGTATTGGCGGCGTTTTCCGCGACCAGCGTGTCGCGCTGCGCCGTCAGCGTCTCGATCTGCTTTTGCAGCGCGGCATTGATCTCAACATGACGGCCGAGGGCGGTGTCGCGCTCGCGCAGTGTGACGGCGTGCTGCTCGCCGGTGGCGACAAACTGCTGCTCAAACGCCGCACGGATTTCACCGACCTGGGCAATGGCGTGGGCGCGCGCGGCGAGGAGCTTCTTTTTCTCCGTCTCCGCCGCCGCGAGGTGCTGGCGGTGGGTCTCGGTCAGCGCGGCGAATTGCGCCACGGCGGCATCGCGCTCGACGAGGAGCGCGGCGTGCTGCCCGGCGAGTGCCTCGATCTGCTCCTGCTGCTGTCCGGCCAGCGCGGTGAACTGCGCCTGCGCCTGGCTGCTCTGCTCGCCGTGGACGGAAATCTGGCGGTCAAACTCGGCGCGGATTTCCGCGACCTGCGCGACGGCGTGCTCGCGGGCGGCGAGGAGTTTTTTCTGCTCGGCCTCCGCGGCGGCGGTGTGCTGCGCATGCGTCTCGGAGAGCGCGGCGAACTGGGTCTGCAAAGCGTCGCGCTCGATGACCAGCGCGGCGCGCTGCTCGGTGACGGCGGCGAGCTGCCCCTTCAGTTCTTCGGAGAACTTCGTGAATTGCGCGGTGGTCTGCGCGTGCTGTTCATTGGCGGCGGCGACCTGCTGGTGGTAGGCCGCGCGGATGTCGATGACCTGCCCCGCGGTGTGGGCCCGGGCGGCGAGCAGCTTCTTTTTTTCCGCCTCCGCGGCGGCGACATATTTCGAGTGCGTCGCGGTGAGCTCGGCGAGTTTTGCCAGCGCCGCGTCGCGCTCCACGAAGAGCTGCGCGCGCTGCTCGGACACGGTGCCGAGTTGCTGCTTCAGCTCGTCCGAAAGCGTGTTGAATTGCGCGAGCGACTGCCCGTGCTGCTCTTCGGAACTGACCCGGAAGCTGCCGAGGGCGGCGACGTGCTTCTGGCAGCGCTCGTCGTACTCGGTGGCCAGCGCCAGCGCCTCGTCGCGCTCTTTGGCGAGAGCCGTGGCCTGCTGCTTGAGCGCCTCGTGCTGCGCCTTCTGGCTGTCGATCAGGGTGTGCAGTTCCGTGACCGCGGCGGCCTTGTCCGCGATGAGCTTCTCCCGGTCGGCGGCGATCGCCTGCTGGCGCTGGTTGAGCGTCTGGCGCTCAGCGGCGAAACGTTCGGCGGCATCCGCCTTCTCGCGGGCCAGGGTCTCGCGCTCCTCCGCGAGGCTCGCGAGCTGAGTCTTTTGCGCCTCGGCGAGCCGGGCAGATTCGGCGAGGGCGGCGGCCTGGCGTTCAGTCTCCTCTTTGAAAGTGGCGATCTCCATCTGCCGGGTTTCATCCACGGCAGTGAGCTGGCGGCGGGCTTCGTCGCGGTCGCGCAGCGCCTGGTCGCGCTCTTCCTGCAAAGGCACGAGCTGACTCTCGTAGGTGGCGCGAAGTTCATCGGTGCCGGCCGCGAGCTGGTCGCGGGAAGCGGCGATTTCCTGGCGCTCGGTGAGGTGCGCGGCAGTGCGGGCCTCGTGCTGCTCGCCGAGCTGGGCGATTTGGGCGAGCGCGGCAGCGCGCTCCTTGAGCAGGCGGTCGCGCTGCACGGCGAGGCTGTTGAACTGCTTTTTCTGGGTGTTGCTGAGCTTGGCAAACTGCGCGGCGGACTGGTCGCGCTCCTGCACCAGCCCGAGGCGCTGGGCCTCCAGCGCGGCGCGCTCTTTCGCAAAACCTGCGACCAGCGCGACCGCGTGGGCCTCCTGCTCCTCGCGCACCGTGGCAAGCTGGGCGCGCTGCTCGGTGAGCGAGGCGAGCTGCTCCTGCTGGGCGGCGTTCACGCGGTGCAATTCCTCCACCTCCGCCTGCCGGTCGGCGGCGGCTTTCTGCAAGTCCTCCTCCATGCTCCGCAACCGCGCAGCCAGCGCCTGCTGCGAGGTGGTGGCTTGGTGGGCGAGCTGCGCCTTTTCCCGCGCCAGCACGTCGCGCTCGGCGGCGAGCGAGGCGATCTGCTCGCGCTGCGCGGAAACGATGGGCGTCACTTTCGCGCCCGCGGCCTCGCGGTCGGCGATGGCCTGGTCGCGCTCGCGGAGGAGCGTTTCGATCTGCTGCTTTTGCTCGTAAGTCAGCGCCTGCGCGGCCTGGAGTGCCTGGTCGCGTTCGCGCACGGCCACGGCGTGCGCCTCGTTCAAACCGGTGAGATACGTTTCGTGCGCCGCGCGGACTTCATCGAGATGGGCCAGGCTGAGATCGCGGGCGGTGACGAGATTCAGGCGCTCGGCGTCCTTCGCGCTGGCGTGCTGGCGGTGGGCATCGGTGAGTTCCGCGAATTGCCCGATCGCGTGATCGCGCTCGGCGATGAGCCGGTCGCGCTGTTCCGAGAGCGCGGCGAACTGCCGCTTCTGCTCGTCGCTGAGCTTGGCAAAGTGCGCGGTCGCGCGGTCGCGTTCCTCGGCGAAAGCGAGGCGTTCCTTTTCCTGCGCCGCGGCCAGCGCCTGGATGCGGCCGACGGCGTCGGTGTGCTCCTGCGCGACCGCGGCGCGCTGCTGCGCGAGCGAGGCGAGCTGGCCTTTCTGCGATTCGATCAGGTTCTGGAGTTCGGTCAGCTCGGTGAGTTTCTCGGCGGCGAATTTTTCGCGCTCCTCCTCCAGCCGGGCGGCGCGCTTTTCAACGGCTTTCTCGGCGCTGGTCGCCTGCTGGATGAGCTGCGCTTTCTCGCGGGCGAGGACATCGCGCTCGGCGGCGAGCGAGGCGATCTGCTCGCGCTGCGCGGCCACGACGGGTGTGACTCTCGCAACGGCGGCCTCCCGGTCGGCGGTCGCCTGGTCGCGCTCGCGGAGGGCGGCTTCGAGCTGCTGCTTCTGTTCGAGATTGAGGGCGCTCAGACCGTGCAGCGCTTCATCGCGTTCGCGGAGCGTGACGGCGTGCTCGCTGTGCACAGCGGCGAGCCGCTGCTCGTGCGCGGCGCGCAGTTCGTCGAGATGGGCCAGCGCCTGGTCGCGCGCGGCGAGGAGGTTCTGCCGCTCGGCGTCCTTCGCAGCACTGTGCTGGCGGTGCGCCTCGGTCTGCTCGGCAAATTTCGCGGCAGCCTGGTCACGCTCGGAGATGAGCCGGTCGCGCTGCTCGGCAAACGCGGCGCTTTGGCGCTTCTGCTCGTCGCTGAGTTTGGCAAAATGCGCCGCGGTACGGTCGCGCTCATCGGCGAAGGCGGCGCGCTCTTTCTCATGCTCGGCGAGCAGCGCCTGCACGCGGGCCACGGCGTCGCCGTGCTCCTGCGCGATCACGGCCCGCTGCTCCGCGAGGGAGGCGAGTTGGCCCTTCTGCGATTCGAGGAGGTTTTGCAGCTCGGCGAGTTCGGCCTGCTTCTCGGCGGCCAACCTCGTGCGGTCTTCGTGCAGCCGGGCGTTGCTGGCTGCGGCGCTTTTTTGCGCCCCGGCGAGCTGCTGCGCGAGCTGCGCTTTCTCACGGGCGAGGACATCCCGCTCGGCGGCAAGCGAGGCGATCTGCTCGCGCTGCGCGGCCACGACGGGCGGGACTTTCGCGCCCGCGGCCTCGCGATCGGCAGCGGCCTGGTCGCGCTCGCGGAGGGCGGCTTCGAGCTGCTGCTTCTGCCCGAGATTGAGGGCGTTCAGAACGTGCAGCGCTTCGTCGCGTTCGCGGAGCGTGATGGCGTGCTCGTTTTGCAAGCCGGACAGACGCTGCTCATGGGCCGCGCGGAGTTCCTCGATGTGCGCGAGCGCGGCGTCGCGGGCTTGCAAGAGTGCATCGCGCTCGCCGGCGACGTTGTGCATCTGCGCTTTCAGATCGTCCGCGAATTTCGCGGAGCGAGCCGCGGCTTCGTCTCGTTCATTCGCGAGGTGATCGCGCTGCTTGGTGAGCGCGGCGATCTCGGTCTTCTGCACCTCGGCGGTCTGGCGGAGCGCGGCGAGTTCCTGGTCCTTTTCGCCCAAAGCCTGGGCCTGCTGCACGGCGAGCGCCTGCGCCAGATTCCGCACGTTCGCCTTCTCTCCCTGGAGATTGCGGATCTGCGCCTCCTGCTCTTTGGCGAGCGCGGCGCGCTGCTTCTCGACGGCGGCGGTTTCGCGCTTCTGCGCTTCGAGCGCCTTGGTCAGCGCATCGATCTGCCGCGCGCTCACCTGCACAGCCTCGGTCTGCTTTTTCGTCAAAGCGGCCATCTCCGCTTTTTGTTTCTCCGCAATTTCCTGCGCGCGTCCGAGCGCTTCGTCGCGCTCCTTCAGCGCCATCTGGCGCTGGGCTTGGGCGGCTTCGAGCTGCTGGCGATGCGCCGCTTCGATCTTCGCGATCTTGTCCGCAGCCGGCTGTTGCTTCTTCACTTCGCCGAGTTGGGCCAGCGCGTGATCCCGCGCCTGCACCGCGGCGGACTCCTCCGCGCGCACCGCTTTGATCTCCTTCTGGTGCGCCTCCCGCACCGCCGCGAGTTCCGCGACCGCCTTGTCCTTCTCGCCGGCGAGCGCCTTCTGCGCCTGCTCGATCTTCGCCGCCCGCTCCTGCTGCTCCTTTTCCCGCTGCTGCCAGCGCGCCTGCAATTCATCGCGCTCCTGGAGCGCCGCCGCGCGCTCCTCTTCGAGCACCTTGATCCGCTTTTCGTAAACCGCGCGGAGCTGTTCGAGTTGCGCACTCGCGTTCTTGTCCTGCCCGGACTTCTGCGCTGCCACCTGCTTTTGCAATTCCGCCTGGAGCTGGCCAACCTGCGCCTGCGCCTGCGCTTTCTGCTCCGCCGCGGAGCTGTGCGCCGATTTCAGCGCCAGCAATTCCTTCGTCCGCACGTCGAGATCCTTGGCCGCCTGCATGGACGCCTCGGCGCTCCGGTTCAGATCCGCCTTCAGCGCCGCGAGCTGCTGCGAAGCCACCACAAATTGCGCCGCCAGTTCGTCATGTTTTTTCCGCGTGGCATCCCGCTCCGAGAGCGCCTTTTTCAACTCCTCTGCGGAAGCCGGATGTGCGTCCGTGTGATGACCATTCCCATTCCCATTCCCATTCCCGTTCCCGTTACCACTGCCGTTCCCCTTCCCTTTCGTGCCCTTCGCACTTTGAATCAGGCGAATGATCGCCGTGCCTTCCGTGCCCATGCGGATCGAATCCCCCGAGCGGACGGCCGTCGAGCCCTGCACCGGGCTTTCGCCGTAAAAAGTTCCATTCGTGCTTCCGAGATCGCTGACCGTGAGATGGTCTTGGGTGACGGTGAGCTTCGCGTGCTGGCGCGAGATTCCGTGGCAGTCGAGCAGGACATCGCAGGACAAATCCCTGCCGATGACATACTCCCCCGGATCGAGGACGTACCGCCCGAGTGCGCGCGCGCCATCTCGGACGATGATTTCAGCTTGTGTGGCCATATTTCTCTTTCGTGTGGTGCTGCGGAGAAAGTCTCCAAAGCGGCTTTCTGTCCTAAGCTTAATCCCCCCCGGTCACAAGCCGATTCCACGCCGGAAGAACGGTCGCTCAGGGTTCGCGTTCCGGGTTCCAGTAGCCGTTGTTTTCGTCCGGACCAAACCATCCGAGATTTTGCGCCTCGGCATCACCTCCGTGAGGATTGTCGCCCTCGGCGCGGGTCCCCTTTTGCTCCATGCTGGTGTGGCCGTCGCACCACCCGACAAGCGCTTTGCCACCAAAGCGAAAGTGCAAACTCGGCGAAGGGCGCGATCCGCTGGGACCAGTGCCAAAATCCCAAAAGGGCGGTTCGAGAAACGGATACTCCTGCACACCCTTGCCGACCGCATAGGCGGTGGTGCCAAACATCACCGTCTGCGAAGGGCGGGCAATGCCCGACGGCCGGGCCGAGACGCGGGTGCCGTCGGAATTCCACGCCCCGCTCGGCATGCCGCCGATGTAGGCGGCGTTATAGCCGTAGCCGCCGGTCCCGTCTTCAAAGCTGCTCTTCCCCGCGATCATCTGCGTGAACAGCGGGCACTTCGTCACCTCGCCGGATTTCCCGAGATACGGCGCGAGGAAGCCTTTCGTGGGATCGAAGCGTCCGCCCGCCGAGGTCCGCGCCCCGTGCCAGCGCCGGTTGTTCTTTTTGTCGTCGGCCGGTGCATAAAATCCCTGGTCGGCCGCGAAGGAGAGGTTGGCCGCGACGAGCGAGCGCAGGTTCTGGCTGCTCTTGACGGCCATGGAGCTGATCTTCGCGTTGCGGAAAGCAGGGAGCAGCAGCGCGGCGAGGACCGCGATGATGGCGACCACGACCAGCAGCTCGATGAGCGTGAAACCGCGCCGCCTGCGAGGGCTCATGGCACGGTCGTCTGCGTGACAAGCACGCGCAAAAAGCGCGAGCCGTGGCCGGACATCGTCTGCACGTCGGCGACCCGCACTTTGCGAATGACCCGCACGCTCGTGATCGCACTGGCGCTGGTCTCGGTGATCGTGGACGTGAAACTCGCCACCGGGGCGACCGGTTGGCCGGCCACGCTGCGGGCGATCGTCGTCCACTGACCGCTTCCGAGCGCGTCGCGCGCCTGCACGTCGTAGGTCAGATCGGTCGCCCGCTCGTCCCGGGAAAAGATGATCTCCAGCCGGCCGGCGTGGCTTTCCACCTGCACGGGACTGGCTGCGGCGTCGGGCAGATGCGGCAGGCGGGCAAAGGCGTACTCGAGCAGATTGCTCACGCCATCGCCATCCGGGTCGGCCCCGGGACCCCGGTCCGCGACGGCCAGCGCACTGAGGCCCGGCCAGGCCGGGAAGGTCATCAACCTCGAGATCGCGCCGACGGCCTCGATGTCCGCGCCGCCCGAACCGATGGTCACCCAAGCGTCGTAGATCGGCTGGTTCAAGCTATCGAGAGACGTGCCGTTGCCGGGGATGTCCACGAACCGCACGTAGCTCACGCTGGCCAGGCCCACGTCCGCGAGATCGAACGGCGTGCCCCACGAATTGCCGAAGGCATTCACATGCTTGCCCGCGAGGTTGAAGACATTCGTCGGGTCGATGGTGCCATATTGACCGACGGCGGCGGCGGTCAGCGAGCGCGCAGGGAAGCGCACGAAGTTCACGCCGTCGGCCGAGACCTCCACGTAGGCGAGTTCCGCGAAGAGCGACGCCGCACCCGTTCCTTGAAAGAACGCGTTTTCAAAGACCGTGAAATCGGCCCCACTGAGATCGCGGATGGGATTCGCAAAATGCAGCGTGAGCCGGCCCGGAGTGCCACCGCTCGCCAAGTCGCCCAGCGAAGCGACATCGAAGTGATCCCCGGATACCGCTCCGAGGGTGAAACTCGAATTTGCCCATGCCCCCGCAACTCCGGGGGCCGGCGCATAGCTGGTCACCGCGTCCGCCCAGTCGAAAAAAAGCGGATTCACGTAGTTGCGCTCATTGACGATTGCGAAACCGTCGTCGATCCGCGCC
>CAYQBV010000096.1:0-13443 GCA_964415705.1 uncultured Chthoniobacter sp.
AGCACCGAAGGCCTGTCACAGGGCTTCACCCACAGCTTCGTCATGATCTTTGAAAACGCCGCCGCGCGCGATGCCTACCTCCCCCACCCCATCCACGCCGCGGCTGCGGCCAAGGTGATCGCGCAGCTCGAAAACGTGATCGTCTGCGACCACGATTTCGAGGACGGGAAGTAACACCGAAGCCGGCCTCCGCGGCCCTGCCCTGCCCATGCCTTTTCACCATTTCATCTCCGATACCGACGGCTGGCGGACGCTGACGGACGAGACGCTCTTTGCGAATCCCTATCTCGAAGTCCATCGCCCAACCGTGACCTCGCCGACGCGCGCGGAACCGTTCACTTGGACAGTCACGCACCGCAAGGGCGCGGTCGTTGTGGCACCGCTGACGGCGGATGGAAGACTCGTGCTGGTGCGCCAGGAACGCGTGCCGATCCGCGCGACGATTTGGGAATTTCCCGCCGGGCAAATCGACGACAACGCCGAGCCCGACGCCATCCGCGCCACCGGCCTCCGGGAGTTGCGTGAGGAAAGCGGCTATGAACTCGCGCCCGACGGCGAGATCGTCCCGCTCGGCCACTTCTTTCCCAGCGCCGGCTTCACCGATGAGCACAGCCACCTCCTGCTCGCGCGCGGCGTGGTGCCCAGCCCGCACGGCTCCGCGCACGACAGCGCGGAGGCCATCACCGAGTGCCGCGCGTTCACGCGCGAGGAGTTCCGCGCGATGATCGCCAGCGGCGAGATCCGCGATGCCAACACGCTGGCGGCGTTCGCACGGCTGGTGGCGATGGGACTGTGGTGAGCGGGTTGATCGGAGTGTTCAGCAACCGGTGTTCAGTGTTCAGTTTTCAGTGTTCAGTATTCAGTTTTCAGTCCCGATGCGGATTCTGAACACTGAATACTGAATACTGAATACCGCTCCGCTCCTTCGATGTCCGCCCAAACACCACCCACCATGCTCTCCCTCCGCTCCCTCCTCGCCGCCAGCCTCGCGCTGGTCGTCCCGCTTTTCGCCGCGCGCGGCGAGGAAACCAACACGCTGACCGCCGAGGAGTCCGCCGCCGGGTGGAAGCTGCTCTTTGACGGCAAGACGCTCGCCGGCTGGCAGCCCATCGGCAAAACCGGCGCGCCCACCAAAGGCTGGACCGTGCAGGACGGCGCGATCTTTCACGGCAAAGCGGCGGGCGGCGGCGACATCGTCACCGTGGAGCATTTCGGCGACTTCGAGCTGACGTGGGAATGGCGGATCGGCGCGGCGGGCAACAGCGGCCTGAAATACAACCTCCCGAATCCGGCGGACAACATCGGCTTTGAATACCAGCTCATCGACGACGAGAACCACCCCGACGGGAAACGCGGCGGCCGCAGCCACCAGACGGCCGCGCTTTACGACCTCATCGAGCCCACATCGGAGCGCCGGGTGAAGCCGGTCGGCGAATGGAACCAGAGCCGCCTGCTCGTGCAGGGCGCGCATGTGGAGCACTGGCTCAATGGCGTGAAGATCGTGGATTTCGACATGGGCAGCGACGACATGAAGGCCCGCATCGCGAAGAGCAAATACCGGCGGGAGCCGAACTTCGGGGTGAAGACGAAGTCGCCGGTTCTGCTGCAGGATCACGGCGACGAAGTCGCGTATCGCAACCTCAAGTTGCGCGTCCCCGCGGCCAAGTAGCGCGCCGATGGACGAGGAGCGGCTGCGCGACTTCATGGCCGCCGATCTCGCGGAGATCGCGACGACCCGGATGCCGTTTGGAAAATTCGGTCCCGCACAATTTCCGCCGCGCGGTGTGCCGCTCTACGATCTGCCGGTGGAGTATCTCGCCTGGTTCGCGCGCAAGGGCTGCTTCCCCGCGGGGCGGCTGGGCGAGCTGCTGCGCATGGTTCACCAGATGAAAGTGGACGGCCTCGACGAAATCTTCGACCCGCTCCGCCGCCGCGCGGGAGGCCGCACCGTGCTGCGTCCGCCGAAGCGGCAGGGCAATATCCACTTCGAGTAGCGGCCTCCAGCCGGATGGCGGCTGGAAGCCAGCGACAGCTTTTGGAGTGCGCATCAGGCTGCCCGGACTATGCCGGGGCCGGCGGAGGCACGTGCGGTTTCAGCGCGATGAGGAGATTGGCCACGGTGATCAGCGAGCCGCCGATGAGCAGGTGCGTGGTCGCGGTTTCGTTGGCGTAAGTAATGCCATGAAAGCGGGCGAGGATCGCCGGGAGAAAGAGCGCGAAGAGCGTGGCGAAGAGCGGCTCGGTACAATAGACGATGCCGGCCGTGGTGGCGTCCACGCTGGGCTGCCAGCGGTTCATCATGAGGAAGGCGAAGAGCGAGCAGACCAGGGTGAGTGCGGCAAGCAGGAGGGCCATCGGGAAAGTGCGAAAAAGGACGAGCAGATCAGCGGCGTGGTGCGTGTGGGCGATGGTGATCGGCGCGAGGATCGCGGCGATGGTCAGGAACATGACCAGCGTGACGCGGCCGGTGTGGTTGCCGTGAAAGGCGGTGCGCTCGAGCCAGAGGATCTGACAGGTAAAAAAGGCGGTGCCGATGAGCGTTTCGAGTTCGCCGCGACCGAGGCGCAGCGTGTGCCAGTCGAGCTGCGCGAGCACCGCCACGCCGGCGACGACGAGCGCGACGCAAAACATCACAAACACCGAGGGCAGCCGCCGCGTGCGGAGCGCGATGACGATCGGCACGAGCACCGACGCGAACTGCGTAAGAAACGCCGACGTGCTGGCCGCGGTGAAGGCGAGACCGTCGGCCTGCAACAACATGCCCAGCCCGCCGCAGATGCCGAGGCCGAGTCCCTGACGAAACTCACTCGCACGCATTTGCGCGAAGGCGCGCGGGTGGCAAAGCAACAGCAGCAGCGCAGCGAGGCCAAAGCGCACGCCGATCATCAGCGAGGAAAAGAACCACGGATCGCGCCCCGGCAGCGCCGCGTTCGCGCCGAGCAGCAGCGCCTTGCCGCCAGGAAAACTCAGTCCCCACACAGCGGCGGTGAGCACGAGCATGAGGATGGCGTAGCGGCGGGTGGGCATGGGGTGGTGGTGCGGAGCGTTCTCCCGTCATCCTGAGCGCAGCGGAGCGGAGTCGAAGGACCTCTAACTATGCGCGGGCGGAGGCGGGCGGAGCATGGCGGGCGTTTGAAGTTCGTGACCGTCTTCGCTCTGCCACCGTTTGGGAAATAGTGAGAGGTCCTTCGACTGCGTTCCGTCCCGCCTTCGCCCGCACGGAACTCCGCTCAGGATGACGGGATTTTGGGATAGCGCTCACGCGGGGTGGGCGCATTCAGCCTTCGCCCAGCGCCTCCAGCATGCGCGTGAGCTGCGCGAGTTTTTCCGCCCACGCGGTCTCCCGCTGCTGGTGGTCGGCGAGGACGGCGGGCGGGACTTTGCCGGCGAAGTTCGGGTTCGCCAGCTTCGCGCGCACTTTCCCGAGTTCGTCTTCGACTTTGGCGATTTCTTTCGTGAGGCGCTCGCGCTCGGCGGCCACGTCGATGAGCCCTTCGAGCGGGAGAAAGAGCGTGCCGAGCGGGGTAATCGTACTGGGTGTGCCGCGCGGGGCGTCGTAGCTGGGCAGGATCTCAAGCGGCTCGGCGTTGAGCAGGATGCGGAGCACTTCGGTGTCGTGCGGCAGGAGCGGCGTGGCGCTTTGCAGGATGAAGCGCACGCGCTTGTTACTCGCAATGTTCGCGTCGCGACGCAGCCCGCGCCCGAGGTTCACGACTTCGTATTTCGCGTTGGCCGCTTCCTCGGCGCTCGGGTCGAGGTCGTAGTAGTGGTAGAAATCGTTGTCCAGCGGCGCGGGCCACCGGGCGAACATGATCGTGCGCCCGCCCTGATCGGCGGGGAGGTCGTCGTGGAAACCGAGGCCGTGCCAGAGTTCCTCGGTGATGAAAGGCAGGAACGGGTGCATCAGCCGCAGGGTGTGCGCGAGGATGAAATCCATGACGGCCAGCGTGTTCACGGCCAATTCAGGATTTAGGAAGTTGGATTTAGGAAGTTGCTCCGCACCGGGAGCACTTCCTAAATCTTCCTTTTTACTTCCTAAATTCAAAGCCGCCTTGCTCGCCTCCACATACCAGTCGCAATACTCGCTCCAGAAAAAGCGGTAGAGCGCGTTGGCCGCGTCGCTGAAGCGGTATTCGTCGAGCGCGGCGGAGACTTCGCGGATCGCGGCGTTGAGGCGGAGCAGGATCCATTTGTCGTCGCTCGTGAGGAGCACGGGGTTGATTTCGCCTTCGGTCTCGCCGCCCTGCATCTGGCGGAAGCGCGCCGCGTTCCAGAGCTTCGTGCAGAAGTTGCGGCCGAGTTCCACGTTCTTGTCGTCGAAAAGGATGTCGGCCCCGAGCGGCGCGCTGCGCATGACGCCGAAGCGGAGCGCGTCCGCGCCATACGCGGCGATGAGGTCGAGCGGGTCGGGCGAGTTGCCGAGCGACTTCGACATTTTACGCCCCTGTTTGTCGCGGATGATGCCGGTGAAATAGACATTCCGAAACGGCATCTCCCCCATCCACTCAAAGCCCGCCATGATCATCCGCGCGACCCAGAAGAAGATGATGTCCGGCCCGGTGACGAGGTCGGTGGTCGGGTAGAATTTGGCGAGCGTGCCGGTCTTTTCCGGCCAGCCCATCGTGGCGAACGGCCAGAGCCAGGAGCTGAACCAAGTGTCGAGGACGTCGGGGTCCTGGGTGAAGCCGTCGCCTTCGGGCGCGTCGATTCCGCAAAAGATTTCATCGCCGCGATACCACACCGGCACGCGATGCCCCCACCAAAGCTGGCGGCTGATGCACCAGTCCTGAATCCCGCCGAGCCAGTGGTCATACACTTTGGCCCAGCGCTCGGGGTAAAAGCGCATCTGGGGGAGCGCGGGCATCCTGCCCGCAGTCGCCGGCATCCCTGCCGGGGACTCGTTGCCGGCACGCGGAGCGTCACTCGAGATGGCGGCTGCGCCGGGCGTGGGTGGAGTGTCCGGCAGGATGCCGGCCACAACGGGCTGGAAGCCCGCGCTCCCCGACGCCCCGGGCTGCGCCACGCACCCGCGCGCCTGCTCGACGCTCGGATACTTCAAAAACCACTGCTCGCTCAGGCGCGGCTCGATGGGCACGTCGGCGCGCTCGGAGTAGCCGACGTTGTTTTGATACGGCTCCTCCTTCACGAGCACGCCGAGTTCGCGGAGATGCTCGACGGCCACGTTGCGCGCCTCGAAGCGGTCGAGGCCGACGAGCGATTCACCGGCGAGCGCGTTCATGGTGCCGTCGGGATTCATAATGTCGATGACGGGCAGCTTGTGCCGCTGGCCGATGTCGAAGTCCGCCTTGTCGTGCGCGGGCGTGACTTTCAACACGCCGGTGCCGAACGCGAAATCCACGTGGTCGTCGCCGACGATCGGGATGAGTTTTTCCGCGTCGGAAATCTGGATGGGCAGCGGACGGCGAACGTGTTGGCCGATGAGATGCGCGTAGCGCGGATCCTTCGGATTCACGGCGACGGCGGTGTCGCCGGGAATGGTCTCGGGACGCGTGGTGGCGATGGTCAGGAACGTGCCGGGCTGCTCCGCCACCTCCACTTTGAAGTGATACATCGTCCCATTCTGCGGCTTCATCTCCACCTCCTCGTCGGAGAGCGCGGTGAGCGAGGCGGGGCACCAGTTGACCATCCGCTTGCCGCGATAGATCAGGCCTTTTTTGTAAAGGTCCACGAAGACTCGCTGCACGCAGCGCGAGTACTCTGAGTCCATGGTGAAGCGCTCGCGCTCCCAGTCGCAGGAGCAGCCGAGTTTCTTGAGCTGCTGGATGATGATGCCGCCGTGCTTGTCCTTCCACTCCCAGACTTTCTCCAAAAACTTCTCGCGCCCGAGGTCGTCGCGATGCCGGATGACGCCCTGCTTTTTCAAAGTGCGCTCGACGACGGTCTGCGTGGCGATGCCGGCGTGATCGGTGCCGGGCAGCCAAAGCACTTCCTTTCCCTGCATCCGCGCGCGGCGGGCGAGGATGTCCTGGATGGTGTTGTTCAGGACGTGGCCGAGAGTCAGGACGCCGGTGACATTCGGCGGCGGAATGACGATGGAATACGCGGGCTTGGCCGACGCGGGATCGGCGTGAAAGCAGCCGTCGGCGAGCCATTGCGCATACCAGCGCTCTTCGATGGCCTGCGGTTCGTAGGTCTTGGGAATCTCGGACATAGGATTTGAGGGGCGGGAATCTGGCGGGTCGGTGGGGCGTTGGCAAACCTCGGGTTGGAATTGGGGAAGACGTCCGCGCCGCGGAATATCCCATCCGTCCGCCTGCGCCCGCCGGGGGCTCCGCTCAGGATGACGGGATTTTGGGGGCGCGCTCTAACAAACCGCCGCCGCCATCCGTCTTCCCTGCGAACCTGACCTGCGCCCGTTGCCGCCAGTCCGCTGTTGCTTGTGCGCTGCGGACGCTGCCACCGTGGGCACAGTCTCTTTCCACCCTGCACATCCCCGCTTATGAAAACCCGCCTCCTCCTCCCGTTCGCCGCTGTGCTCGCTTTTGCTCCGCTGGTGCGGGGCGACAATGAAATCGGCTTCATCGAAAAATTTGCGCTCGCGCCGGATCGGGAGGCGGTCCTGGGGCAGCTCATTCCGGGGAGCGAGGACTTTTACTTTTTCTCGGCGCTCCATTTTCAAAACACGAAGCAGAAGGCGAAGCTGGCGGCGATTATGGAGCAGTGGGCGAAACGGAATCCGGGTTCGCCGCAGCGGCGGGTGATCGAGAATCGCGCGGCGCTGCTGAGTTACGACGCCGATCCGCAGGCGACGCTGAAGTTTCTGCGCGAGCGGATGAATCTGCAGTTCAACCACCAGCAGGAGGCGCGCGACCGGAAGCCGGACCTGCCCACGGCGCTCGATCAGGCGCGGGTGGCGCGCGAGGTTTTCCAGCGGCAGGCGCTGGCGGCGGGCGACGATTTGGGGCAGTTCGGCGACGCGGCGATCGAGGCGCTGGTGCGGGAAAAGGTGCAGCTCAATCAGGCGAAGATACGCAGTGTGCTGGCGCGGCTGAAGCGGCCCGATGTGCCGCACCTCGTGGACCTGATCGAGAAGGAGCTGCAAGCGCAGGAGAGCCGGTCGTTCGGCGAGTTTGAAATCCATCGCGCGCTGCTGCCGGAGCAGCTCGACGAGCTGGCAAAGCGCATGCCCGCGCTGCTCGACAATCAGGCGTTCGTCTTCACGCGGCTGCGCAAGCTCGCGCCGGGCGCGGATGCCGATGCGGAGTTCGATCCCGCGGAGCGCGAAGCGTGGCTGGAGCGGACGTGGGACTTTGCGCGGAAGCTCTCGCCGGTCTTCGCGTCGCTCAAGGCCAACCTGCTTTACCAGCGCCTCCAGCACGACCGCACGCGCGGCGTGTATGACGAAAAACGCTTCCTCGAATACCTCAAGCTCCCGCGCCGACTGGGCTACATGAACCCGAAATTCATCGATGCGCCCGAGCAGCAGCGCGTGGCCGTGGATCTCGGCGCAAACTTCGCCGAGGCCGTGGCCATCGCGCTGCCCGTGGGCAATGACGAGCCGCTGGTGCGCGATTACTTCCTGCACATTTTCCAAAAGACCGACGCCAAGCCCGGCGATCTCGACGCCGCGGATCTTTTGAAAAAGTGGACGCCCTACGTGCGCGACACCTGGCTGCGGCCGGTGCTCGCCGAGGCGATGATCACCGCCGGGATCGGCGAGCCGGAGCGCTGGGCGTCGCTCATTTCGCCGCAGGCGTTTCAGGCGCTGAAGGACCGCGTGGATGTGGATTTCGCGCTGACCAATGCGCCCTTCTCCGCGCCCGCCGACGACGTGGCGCTCGACCTTTTCATCAAGAACGCGCCGAAGCTCATCGTGAAAATCTACGAGATCAACACGCTCTCGTATTTCCTCACCAGCAAGCGCCAGCTCAACACCGACCTCGCGCTCGACGGCCTCGTGGCGAACCGCGAGGTCACGCACGATTTCGCCGCCGACGCCGCGGGCCGCAGTCCGTTCCGGCGTAGCGTGCGGACGTTCAAGTTTCCCGAGCTGAAGGGGAAGCGCGGGGCGTGGGTCATCGAGTTCATCGGCGGCGGGAAGTCGAGCCGCGCGCTGGTGCGCAAAGGCCAGTGGTCGCTCCTCCAGCGCACCGGGCCGGCGGGCGATGTCATCACCGTGCTGGATGAAAAGCGGGAGCCGGTGAAGGACGCGGTGGTCTGGCTCGAAGGGCGCAAATACACGCCGGATGAAAAGAGCGGCGCGCTGCTCGTGCCGTTCACGCAGCAGCCGGGTGCGAAGCCCATCGTGCTCGCGGACGCGGCGGGCGACTTCGCCACGCTCGCGAGCTTCGAGCATCACGCGGAGCAATACCGGCTGGACGCGCAGTTTCACATCGAGCGCGAGCAACTCCTCGCGCGCCGCGAGGCCACGCTCGCCGTGCGCACGGCGCTGCTCCTCGGCGACGCGCGGGTGTCGCTCGACCTGCTCACGGACACGAAGCTGACCATCACCTCCACGACGCTCGACGGCGTGGCGACGACGAGCGAGGTGAAAGCGCCGAAGCTCGATCCGGCGAAGGATTTCACCCACACAATTACGGTCCCGGAGCGGTTGGCGTCGCTGCGCGTGGCGCTGACCGGCAAGGTCGATAATCTCAGCAAGGGCGGGCAGAAGCAGGATGTGGCGACGGCCTGGCAGGTGCAGTTGAACGGCATCGAAAAGACCGAGCAGACGAGCGCCGGGCATCTGTCGAAATTCGGTGACGCCTACGTTTACGAACTGATCGGCAAGAATGGCGAACCGCTCGCGGAGCAGCAGATCGTCTTCAATTTCAAGCATCGCGATTTCAACCGGCAGGAAAACATCGCGCTGAAGACGGATGAAAAAGGCCGCATCGCGCTGGGCGCGCTGACGGGTCTGGAAAATGTGCAGGGCCAGGCGCCAAACCGGCCGCCCGGAACGTGGACGCTGAACGAGTTCGGGCGCACCTGGCCGGGTGCGATCCACGCGCGGGCGGGCGAGGTGCTGCGCGTGCCGCTGGCTCCGCTCCCCGCCGGCAACGGCAAGGGGGGTGCTGCGGTTTCGCTGCTTGAGTTGCGAGGCGGCGCGTTCGCCGCGGATCTCGCCGGCAAGGTGCGCGTCGAGGACGGCTTCGCGGTGATCGAGGGTCTGCCGGGAGGCGACTTCTCACTGCGGCTGCGCGGCGACGCCGCGCGGGAGATTGCGGTCCGCGTCACCGCCGGCAAGCCGGTGCTGAACTGGATTGCGTCGCCCAACCGCTCGCTGGAAGTGCGCGAGCCGGGGCTGCTGCAGATCACGAGCACCAAGACGGACGCCGATGGCGTGACGGTGCAACTCGCGAACTGGAACAAGTTCACGCGCGTCCACATCGCGGCGACGCGCTTCCTGCCGGATGTCGGGTTGCTTTGGCTCGGACAGTTCACGCGCTTCGAGCCGGGCTGGAGCACGCCGGACCGGCTGCCCAGTCTGTTCTCCGCGGGCCGCGAGATCGGTGACGAATACCGCTACATCCTGGAGCGGCGTTACACGAAGATCTTTCCCGGCAACATGCTCACACGGCCGGGTTTGATCCTGAATCCGTGGGAAGTGCGCTCGACGGATTTGCAGGCGCAGCAAATGGCGGCAATGAAGAAGGAGCTAAGAACGGCTGGCGAACGAGCCGGGAGCGGCAAATGGGGGAACATTTCGAAGGGCGAGATGGGTGCGCCGCTGCCGGGAACCATGGTCGTAAACCTCGACTTCCTCGCCACCGCCGCGCCGGTGCTTTTCAACCTCACGCCGGATGAGAAAGGCGTGGTGCGGCTGGATCGCAAGGCGCTGGGCGACCGGCAGCAGGTGCAGATTTACGCGGAGGACCTGACGAATGCCGTCTGGCGCTCGCTGTCGCTGCCGGAGGTTCCGACGAAGTTTCAGGATCTGCGGCTGGCGCGGAATCTCGATCCGGCGAAAGCGTTCACGGAAAAGAAGCAGTCCACGGTGCTGGCCAATGGCGAGACGCTCACGCTGGCGGACATCCTGACGAGCGACCTGGAGACCTACGACTCGCTCGCCGGTGTCCACTCGCTTTTCACCACGCTGAGCAACGACGCGAAGCTGGCGAAGTTCGCGTGGGTGCTGCAATGGCCGAAGCTCAAGGATGAGGAGAAGCGGGCGAAGTATTCCGAATTTGCCTGCCACGAGCTGAGCTTCTTCGTCGCGCGGAAAGACCCGGCCTTTTTCCAAAAGGTGGTGGTGCCGTATCTGCAGAACAAAAAGGACAAGACCTTCGTGGACGAATACCTCCTCGGCGCGGACCTCGGGCGCTGGCTCGACCCGTGGGCCTTTGCCCGGCTGAACATGGCCGAGCGCTGCCTGCTCGCGCAGCGCCTGCCCGGCGAAGCCGCCGCCACCGCGCGGCATCTGCGCGAACTCTGGGAACTGCTCCCGCCCGATCCGCAGCGCGCGGATTTCCTTTTCGAGACCGCGCTCCGCGGACGCGCGCTGCAAGCGGGTAAGGACGGCGGTTTCGCCGACGCGAAGGCGGGGGAAATGAAAAAAGAGAGGGCCGAAGTCGCCCTGCAGAATGCCGCGCCGGCCGCCGACGCTGCGGCCACACCCGCCCCGATGGCGGCGCTGGCCATGCCCGCCGCACCGGGCCCGATGGGTGGAGCACGGCGAGAAATGGCGGAGAAGGCCAAACCAGCGGACGGGCTTGCGTTCCGATCAGACAAGGCGCGAAACGGCGGAGCAAAGGGAGACAGACTCGCGAAACTCGAGATGGCAGACGGAGATCACCTGCAAATGAAGCAGCTCAAGGAAGTTTTTGAGGCGATCGATGAAGCGAACCTTGGCGACTTGGAAGCCACCCGCCAGCGCGCTCTGATGCGCGCATTTTTCCGCGCGCTCGGGCCGACGAAGGAATGGGCGGAGAACAACTACTACCAGCTCCCGCTCGCGCAGCAGACCGCCGCGCTGATCCCGATCAGCGCGTTCTGGCGCGACTACGCGGCGTGGGATGGCAAGACGCCCTTCGTCTCCCCGGACCTTGCGGAAGCCGGCCGGAATTTCTCCGAGATGCTCCTCGCGCTCGCCGTGCTCGACCTGCCGTTTGAGTCGCCAAAGCATGTGAGCCGCAGCGACGCCGGGCAGTTCACGCTCACCGCTGGCGGACCGCTGGTCGCGTTTCACAAGGAGCTCAAACCCGCGCTCGCCGCGAAGGAGAACGCCGAGCTGCTGGTCTCGCAGAACTTTTACAAACACGGCGACCGCTACCGCCAGGAGGGCAATGAGAAGTTCGACAAATACGTGACCGGGGAGTTTCTCGCGGGCGTGGTCTATGGCGCGAACCTCGTGGTCACGAACCCCACGTCGTCGCCGCAAAAGCTCTCGCTGCTCCTGCAAATCCCGCAGGGCGCGCTGCCCGTGCTCGGCAGCAAGGCCACCGACAGCCGCGCGCTGCGGCTGGAGCCCTACACCACGCAGACGGTCGAGTATTTCTTCTACTTCCCCGCGCCGGGCGCGCAGCCGTTCCCGCACTACCCGGTGAACGTGGCGCGCGATGGACAGAGCGTGGGCGCGGCAAAACCGTTCACTTTCAATGTCGTGCGGCAGCTCACGCAGCTCGACAAGGCGTCGTGGGATTACGTCTCGCAGTATGGGACCGAGGCGGACGTGTTCGCGTTTCTGGAGCAGAACAATCTGCTGCGGCTGAACCTCGAACGCGTGGCGTGGCGGGCACGGGAAAGCGCGGCCTTTTTCCGCAAGCTCCTCGCGCTGCTCGCGAAACGACATGACTACAACGACGTGCTGTATTCCTACGCCGTGGTTCACAATGACGCGGCGGCGCTCGGCGAGTGGCTGCGGCATCGCGACGACTTCCTCGGCCAGTGCGGGCCGTATCTGGACTCGAAGCTCGTGCGCATCGACCCGATCGAGCGCCGCGCCTACGAGCATCTGGAGTATTCGCCGCTGGTGAATCAGCGCACGCATCGCGTCGGCGCGGAGAATCGCATCCCGAACCCGGTCTTCCGCGGACAGTATCAGGCGCTGCTCAACGCCCTCGCCTACAAGCCCGCGCTCGACGCGATGGATGACATGAGCGTGACCTACTACCTCTTCCTCCAGGACCGCGTGCAGGAGGCGCTCACCCGCTTCCACGCGATCAAACCCGAGGCGCTGCCCACGCGGCTGCAGCACGACTATTTCCGCTGCTACGCCGCGCTCTACGAGGAGCAGCTCCCCGAGGCGCGCGGGCTGGCGAACCAATACGCGGATTATCCCGTGGACCGCTGGCGCAAGCTCTTCGCCGAGGTCGGCGCGCAGCTCGATGAGATCGAGGGCAAAGGCGCGGCCGCCGCGAAAGCTGACGGGCAAAAGGATCGCGAGGCGCAGCAGGGCGAACTGGCCGCGACCGAGCCGTCGTTCGATTTCAAAGTCGAGAACCGGCAGATCGCGCTGACATGGAAGAACCTGCGCGAAGTCACGGTGAACTACTACCTCATGGACCCCGAGTTCCTGTTCAGCAGCAGCCCGTTTGTCACGCAGGACGCCGGGCGCTTCTCGATCATCAAGCCGACGAAATCCACCGTGGAAAAACTCCCCGCCGGCAAGGACGCGCTCGACCTCCCGCTGCCCGCGGAGTTTGCCAAAGCGAACGTGCTCGTGGAAATCCTCGGTGCCGGCCAGCGCAAGGCGCAGGCGTATCACGCGAACACCTTCAAGCTCACGCTCGTGGAAAACTACGGCCGGCTCGAAGTGCGCGACCAAGCCGCCGACAAGCCCGTGGCCAAAGCCTACGTGAAAGTCTACGCCCGGCTGACCGGCGGCGCCGTGCGGTTCTTCAAGGACGGCTACACCGACCTGCGCGGGAAATTCGACTACGCGAGCCTGAACAGCAGCGAGTCCCTCCGCCCCGTCCCGCTCGCCCGCGAAGCCTCCGGCTCCGGCGAAAACATGAGCTACCAAATGCTCAAGCCCGAGGAACTGAACAGCGTCGAGAAACTCTCGATCCTCATCCTCAGCGAAGCCCACGGCGCGGCGGTCCGCGAAGTGAAGCCGCCGGCGCAATAAAGCCGCGCACGCGCAGTCCCCGTAGCGCAGGCGTCCTCGCCTGCCGTATCGCATGCGTCCCGCTTGCCTCGCGCGCTGCTGCGGGGCGCACAGTTGTCCGCTTCGATCCCGCAAGGATATGTGCAGCCGACTTGCACTCTGAAACTCACCGCGGGCGTAAGGCCCGACCTCCCTCAGAGCCCGCCATTTTTTGCGTCCACGTCGGCAGATCATGAAAGCCACGCCCCAAAGCCGCCCCAACGAATCCGGTCGGCAACGCCCTCATCGCCGAAACACCAAGCGGAAAAAGCCGTGATCTACGACACTCGTTGCGAAACGTTGGTGTGCTTCCGCACCGCAAACCCCTGCGTTGCAGTGAGAAGTGGTGGACGAGCTGGGAATCGAACCCAGAACCTAGCGATTAAGAGTCGCTT
>CAYQBV010000097.1:0-13412 GCA_964415705.1 uncultured Chthoniobacter sp.
GGCGCGGCGCGGAGTTGCTGTCGTCCATGATGAGGTAGGCGTCGGCCTCGTTGCACTGGAGGGCGACGCGAATGACCATCTGCCCGAGCGTGGCGCGGGCCAGCGAGTAAGCGCCGCCGAGCGTCTGCGAGCCGAGCAGCACGTGGATGCCAAAGGCGCGGCCCTGGCGCACGATGCGGTCGAAAAGCAGCGAGGCGGTCTGCGCGATGGAGTCGTCATCGACGAAGAACTCCTGGAACTCGTCGATGAGCAGCAGCGAGCGCGGCATCGGCTCGGTGCCGCCGGCGCGCTTGTAGCCGGCCACGTCCTGCACGCCGAGTTTGCGGAACATGTCGCCGCGCCGTTTCAACTCGTCGTCCACGCGCTGGAGCACGCTGAGCGCAAACTCGCGGTCGGACTCGATGGCCACAACGCGCGCATGCGGCAGCCGCTTCTCGGCGTAGCATTTGAACTCCACGCCTTTCTTGAAATCAATGAGGTAGAACTCGACCTGCTCCGGCGAGCACGCGAGCGCGAGGTTGGTGATGATGACGTGAAAGAGCGTGGATTTTCCCGAGCCGGTCTTGCCCGCGAAAAGCGCGTGCTGCTTGGTGCCTTTGCCGATGGCGAGATACTGCAGCTTCGTCGCGCCGGTGCGGCCGATGGCGATCTTGAGTTCGCTCGTCGTGTCGCCGGTCCACAGCTCGTCCGGCTTGGGCGCGATCTGCGCGAAGGGCACTTCCACGCGGTTCGAGTCGATGCTGGCCTTGCCGATTTTTTGCGTGAGCACGACGGACAGATCGGCGTCGGGCGGCGGGTCGAAAACGAGCGCGGCCCCGGCTTCGGTCTGCGCTTTGCCGAGAGTGAGCGCGCCATTTTCGCGCCGGACGCAGATGCTGCTCTTGCGGAGTTCGTCGGCGGAAAAGCCATCCGGCAGCGGCTGGCGCTGATCCCAGTGGATGAGCGTGAAGATGCCGCAGCGCGGGCCGCTGAGGGCGATGCTCTGGAGCCGTTTCGCGGCGCTTTCGCTGAAGTTCGCGGGGAAGTCCGCGATGACGAGGAAGAGGTATTTCTCGGCGACGCTGCCGGCCTTTTCGTTGTACTCGGTGATCGTGCTGTACTCGTTGCGGAGATACATCTGGATGACCTTCTCGATGTGCTCGGCCAGCTCCGCGAGGCGCTCCTCGATCTGGTCGCGCTGGGTCCAGATGCGGCGGTTGATGAGCGCTTCCTCGAAGTCGGCGAGGTGCATGAGACCGGCGAAGTTTTTGCCCAAGCCGACGGGGTCGATGATCGTGAACGCGATCTTGCCCGGCGGTGTGGTGGCGAGCAGGCGGAGAATGATGTTGTCGAGCGCGCCGATGACCGCCGAGCCGCCGGATTCCTGCGTCTCGAAAAGCAACGAGCCGTGGTCCGGGTAGGTCAGCGCGAGCGGGATGGAAAGCTGCGCGGGGCCGGGCAGCGCGAGCCGCGGCTCCTGCGGGAGCGGGGTTTTCGCGAGGTCCACGTCGAGGTGGCCGAACTTCGTCGCGGGCAGGAATTCCGTCGGTGGAGTCCACGTTTCCGCGAGCTGCGGAGTCCACGGGGGAAACTTCGCGTCCGTCTCCGCGCGCATCTCGCCGAGGTCGCGGTAGAGCGGGGTGATGGCGCTTTGCCACTCGGCTTCGAGCTGCGTCCAGCGCGCGGCTTCGTCGGCATCGAGCGCGGCGATCTCGGCGTCGTGCGCGCTCGTGAGTTGCTGCGTCTGCACGGCGGCGGTGCTTTCGATTTCGGCCAAACGCGCGGCTTGATCCCCGGCGAGACGCGCGAGTTTCGGGCGGGAAAAGGACGCGATCTTGCCGAAGAGCCGGGGCACTTGAGTTTCGATCTTCTCGCGGGCGGCGACCTCGAAGTCAGCCTCGATGTCGTCCGTGCGATTCCACTGCTCGACGATGGCCGCGGACGTTTGCTCAAACTCCGCCTGACTGCGGGCGCGTGCCCGCGAATTGCGCGCTTCCGCCGCGGCGGTGGCGGCGGCGTGGAGCTGGCTGGCTTCGGTGAGCGCCTGGGCGCAGGCGGTGGCAGAGGGCCGGGCCGATCCCGCGCCGAGAAACTGGAGAAGGAAGACGATGCCGATCAGCACCGCCGCCCCGCCGCCAGCCATGACAAACGCGCTGCTGGTGGCTCCGAGCCCGAAGCCGATCGCCAATCCCGAGGCGAAGAGGAACGGAATCAGCAAGGCCAGCGGCGCCATGCTGAAAAGGCGCGGCAGCGGCAACCGCCGGAACGCCGCGAGCTGCTCCTGCGCGGTTTCGAGATGCGTCTCGATTTCCGCGCAGAGCTGCTCCTCATCACCTGCGCCATCCGCCGTGAAGCGCGGCCGGCGCAGCATCCGCTGAAAGCTCGGGTACCCCGCAAAAGACTTCCGCGCCATGCGGTCGAGCGCGGTGAAACGGGTGCGCTGCTCCGCGAGCCGCGCGGTGAACTCCGCGAGCGTTTTGTCCGCCGCTTGCTGATCCGCCGTCTGCTTCCGCTCCGCGCGGAACTGGCGCATTTGCAGGTCGCCCATCCAGCGCTCCTTGGCCTCCCGCGCGCGCTTCGGGAGATTGCGCAGCCCGGCGGTTTTCAGCCGCTGCACGCGCTCGCGCCGGCCTTCATAGAGCGCGCCGATCCGCGCTTCCGTGGCGGCGAAATATTCCGTGGTCTCGGCGGTCTGCGTCGCCCGCCAGTTCTCGATTTTTTCCGTGGCGTCGCGCTGCTTCCGCAAAGCCGTGCCGCGCCGGCTGCGGGTGTCGCGCAGGAGCGCTTCCTCGTGTTTGGCAAAGTCCGCGGTGGTGCGCTGCAACGCGCTGAGCAGGGTGAGCGCGCGGCTCACGCGGAGGTCCGGGCGGTTACTCACAGTCGTGCCTCACCTTCTTCAGCAGCGTGCCGATTTCCTCCATCACGCTCAGCGCGCGACCCACGTCGTTGGGGAGGGCTTCGAGATATTTACGCTCAAACTCCTGGCTCTTCACGTCGTGCCAATGCGTCTTGGTTTCCTGCCACCGGATGGCCAGTTCTTTCAATGCGCCGGAGAGATTTCCGGCACTGCCTTGGGTGCTCATAAAGAGGTGGTGGTTTGGTTCTCCGGCGGCACCACCGGGGCGGCGGCGGGCGGCGGCGCTTCCATGTAGGCGTCGAGCGTGCGCTGGGCCTGGACGAGAAAGGCGATGGCGTCGGGGAGTTCGAAGTCGAGGTACTGCCGCAGACTCTCCATCCGCTTGACCAGCGGATCGGCGGCACTGTCGAAGTCGCGGTTCCAGCGCTTCACGTTGCGCAGTTTTCCCTCCGCCTCGTCGAGCGCCGCCCGTGCTTTGCGCACCGCGGCCTGCTGCACCGTGAGATTGTCGCGCAGGCCGGAGAGCTTCGCTTCGAGCAGCTCCTGCTCGGCCTGGCCGAGCGCCTTTTGCCGCTGGCGCACGATTCCTTCCCAATGAAACCGCTGGTCGTGCTGGAGCCACATCCGCGTGCGCCGCACGTCGTCGCCCACGTCGTCGATGGAGCGCCGGGCTTTCGTCAGGAAAATGATCAGCGCCGAGCGGAGCGACTCCAGCGCGTCGATCGAAGTGACTCGGACTTGGTTCGCCATGCGGTCAGCGCTGGCTGAGGTAATCCTCGATGCGCTGCGCCTTGCGGAGCAGGTAGGGCGTGTGCTTTTCCGAGACCTCCACGAACTTTTTCAGCACCTTCATCGTGGTCAGAAATTCCTCGCCGAATTTGTCCGCTTCCTGGTCCTGCCACGAGCTGCCGAGCGCCGCGAACCGCGCCTGGAGCGAGCCGGCCTTGGCCTGCACGTCGTCGTTGAAACGCTTCAGTTCCGTCGCGAAGCGGCGGACTTCATCGGGATCCATGATTGCCTGGGCCATAGCTTTTTTGGAGTTGGGAAAGTGGGAGGGTTGCTGAGGTCGGGTGACGCAAGTCATAGTTCACGCCGCGACTGGCGGGCGAGAGAAACTAACGCGCGAAGTTGGCAATTCAACCGGGGGCGCGGCGGGCGGTGGATATGCTCGCACCACAACCAGCGCGACTCGGGCGCTGCGCGGAGGGCTTCGGCTTTAGTAGGGGTAGAAATTTGTTATCTCCTTGGTTGACGGGGCTGGTGGTCAGGGGTTTCCTGTCGCGCAATTCGGCGCGACGGCCATCCCCAAACCAAACAACTCAGACAGCACAAAACCTATGAAAGCGAAAGCCATCCTTATTTGTTCCATCTCCGCGGCGCTGCTCAGCGTCCTCTCCGCCCACGCCGACACCTTCGGCACGGGGCCGAATGCCTTCACCATCGACTTCGTGAACATCGGCAATGCCGGCAACGCGGATGATGCCGGGGCTGGCGGCGGCATCTACTCCACGCCGTATGGCGGGGTGAGCTACGGCTACCGGATGGGGACGTATGAGATTTCGCAGGATGCGATCACGAAGGCGACGGCTGGAGGGCTGGCGAACGTGGGGACCGGGCCGCATACGGGCAACGAGCCGGCGGCGAATATGTCGTGGTTTCAAGCGGCGGCGTTTGTGAATTGGCTGAACGACCAGCGGACGCCGGGGCTGAAGGCGTATGATATCGGCGGGAATTCGATGACGCTGTGGGCGAGCGTGGATGCGTGGCAGGCCGGTGGGGAGAACCTGTATCGGCACAAGGACGCGTATTACTTTCTGCCGAGCGAAGACGAGTGGTATAAGGCGGCGTATCACCAGAACAGTGGGGTGAACGCGGACTACTGGGACTACGCGACGGGGAGCAACAGCGCGCCGATCCAAGCATTGACCGACGGCACTTTGGCGGGTTCGGCGGTGTATAACGGGGTGGAGGCAGGAGTTCCTGCGGACCCTGCGGATGTGAATCTGGCGGGAGGTTTGAGTGCGTATGGGACGATGGGGCAGAACGGCAATGTGTATGAATGGAACGAGAGTGCTAACGATGGGATAAATAATTATGAGTTCGACGATCGCGCGGTCCGCGGTGGCGGCTGGAACTACACCGTGGGCAGTCTGCGCTCCTCGATCCGCTTCTTCGACGCGCCGTCGACCTCGGACGTCGATGTGGGTTTCCGTGTTGCGAGTGTCCCTGAACCCACCAGCACGGTGTTGATGATCAGCGCCGGTTTGCTTGCCATAGCACGGAGACGCCGCCGCGCCGCCCTTTGATCTTTGGCCCTTTTCCCTTTTCCTTTGCGTCGGGCCGACAGGCCCGGTGTAGCCGGGTTCACTGAACCCGGTCGGGGCAGGCGTGGAAGGCCGGGCTCACTGAGCCCGGCTACAGCGGCTGGCTCCGCCGTAGGCGGGCGAATTTTTTTTGGCTAAAAAGGCCTGCCTGCGCCTGACCTGCCGATCGCGCTGGCGAAATGGTATGACTACGTGAAATGGGTGCTGGACCGGGTGGAGCGCACCGGGGGAACTTGACTTGGCTATGTCGGAGTGGCGTGCGTAAGCTGGCGGCATGAAGACGCTAAATCCGAAAGCCGAATACATCGTGAAGAACGGCAAACCGACTGCGGTCATCATGCCGATCGCCGAATACGAGGAGTTGCTGGAGGATTTGCACGATCTCGGGGTGATCGCGCGCCGCAAGCACGAGCCGACGATCCCGCTGGCCGAGGTAAAGCGCCGGCTGAAGACGAATGCCGCATTACGCCGTTAGTTTTCGCCGCTCGGCGGAAAAGGAACTGCGCAGGCTCGACGCGACCGTGCATCGCCGGGTCCTGCGCGCGATCGACGGACTCGCGCAGGAACCGCGTCCGCCGGGTTGCCGCAAACTCGTGGGCGGCGAAGCTGCGTTTCGCATCCGTATCGGGGACTACCGGGTGATCTACACCGTGGATGATGCCATCCTAATCGTGGCCATCGAAAGCGTCCGCCACCGCCGGGAAGTTTACCGCTGACCCCACCGCACTACAAAACGCAGGCGACGTTCGTGGGCAGCACTTACTGCGAGGGATTTGTCACCGCCCCGCATCCCCGCTACGCTCGCGTCATGACCACCGCCGAATCCCTCGACCCGCACCTGCCCATGAGCGCGCTGCTCCAGCGCTACCCCGGCGCCCAGCGCGCGCTCTTTCGCCGCTACCACATCGGCGGTTGCGCGAGCTGCGGCTTTCAGCCCACGGAGACGCTGGCCGAGGTGTGCGCGCGCAATGAGAATCTGGCCGTCGAGGAAGTCATCGCCCACATCCTCGCGAGCCACGAGGAGGACGAGAAAATCCTGATCTCGCCCCTCGACCTCGCCGCCACGCTGAAGGCCGACCCGGCGGCGAAGCTCATCGACATCCGCACGCGCGAGGAGTTCGACGCGGTCCACATCGAGGGCGCGATCTTTTTCTCCCAGGAGCTGATGCAGGAAATTCTCGTCCACTGGGACCGCGCGGCGCTCCTCGCGCTCATCGACCACACCGGCGCGCGCAGCATGGACGCCGCGGCGTATTTCGCCGGGCACGGCTTTGGCAACGTGCGCGCCGTTCGCGGGGGGATTGCCGCGTGGAGTCAGGAAGTGGACCCCGCGCTGGCGCGTTACGAACTGGAATGAGGGCGTCCGGCGGGCAGGATTCGGCCTTGGCAAAATGTGGCGCGGGTCAATAGAACGACGCCCCTGCCATGCTTATTCTCCGCCACTCCGATGCCGATTTTCCGACCGCGCTCGCCGCGCTGAAACGCCACGCGGAGGCGCATCCTCAAGTGCGCGACACGGTGACCAAAGTGTTGCATGCCGTGCGGACGGAAGGGGATGCGGCGCTGCTGGAATTCACCGAGCGTTTCGGCGGACCGCGGCTGACGGCGAAACAACTGCGGGTGACCGGGCGGGCCAAGGTGGCCACGGCCACGAAGGACGCACTGGCGACCGCGCGGGCCAACGTCCTCGCTTTCGCCCGCAAAAGTCTGCGCGAAAACTGGACGATGAAAAACGCGCAGGGCGGGGCGGTGGGCGAGCGCTTCGATCCGTTCCGGCGCGTGGGCATTTATGTACCGGGCGGGACGGCTCCGCTCGTCTCGACGGCGGTGATGACGGTGACGCTGGCCGCCGCGGCGGGGGTGCCGGAGATCGTGGTCACTACGCCGAGCGGGCCGGATGGCAAGGTGAATGACGCGCTGCTGTTCGCGCTGGAGTTTTGCGGTGCCACGGAGATCTATCGCACCGGCGGCGCGCAGGCGGTGGCGGCGCTGGCCTACGGCACGAAGACGATCGCGCCCGTGCAGAAAATCTTCGGTCCGGGCAATGCCTACGTGGTGGAGGCAAAGCGGCAGGTCTTTGGACAGGTGGCCATCGACCTCCTGCCGGGGCCGAGCGAAATTCTCGTCCTCGCGGATGCCAGCGCGAACCCCGTCTGGATCGCCGCCGACCTGCTCGCACAGGCCGAGCACGGGAAGGGGAGCGCGATCCTTTTTGTGACCAACTCAGCGAAGCTGCTCAAGGCCGTGGAGGCACAGATCGCCGCGCAACTCGCGACGCTTTCCCGGCAAGACCATCTCGCCGGAGTGCTGGCGGAGGGGTGCGCGCTGATCCTGGTGAAGACGCTGCGCGAGGCGGTGGCGATCGCCAATGACTTTGCGCCGGAGCACGTCTCGGTGGTGACGAAGGAGGACGAGAAGATCGCCGCGCAGCTCTCCAGCTCGGGCGCGATTTTTCTCGGCGGCTACTCGCCGGTGGCGGCGGGGGACTTCCTCGCCGGCCCCAGCCACACGCTGCCCACGGGCGGCGCGGGCCGCAGCTTTCCGGGCCTCACGGTGGACATGTTTCAGCGGCGCACGAGCATCGTGCAGTTCAGCGCACAGGCGCTGCGGAAGTCCGTGCCGACGATCTCGAAGTTCAGCGAAATCGAAGGGCTCGACGCCCACGGGCGGAGCGCTGCGATCCGTTTTGAGTGAGGCGCCGGAGAGGGGAAAAAGGGGCGCGAAAAAGCACTTGCAATCACCCGCGGGGCCACGCATTTTCCGCCCTTCGCAAACGGGGAGTTAGCTCAGTTGGTAGAGCGCCGCAATGGCATTGCGGAGGTCAGGGGTTCGATCCCCCTACTCTCCATTTTTCAAAAACACGCGCCTGATGGCAGGCGAGTTTGCCGTGGACCGGCGGCCGGGAAATTCCCGCCCAAGATTTCGCTTTCCTTGGCGGGCCTTTCGGCTTGGATGCGCGCTCGCCCGCACCAGCCATGTTCTCTTTTTTCGCCTCGAAGCACGTCAAGCAAGGTCGCCAGTTTGTGAAGGACGCGCGCAAGCTGCTGGCCTACAAGCGCGATCTCTGGAGCGCGGCGCAGGTCGGCGATTTCGAGGCCGGAATCAAGCGGCTGGAACTGGCGTGCGGGGCCGGGGAGGCCGGCGGCATCGAGGGCGCAGTCAAGGCGCTTGACGAAATGTGCGGGAAATACCTCCCGCCGCCGAAGGACGCGGGCTGGCGGGAGAACTGCGAGGTTTTCCTCGTGGCGATCGTGGTGGCGCTGGGGGTGCGGACGTATTTTCTCCAGCCGTTCACGATCCCGACCGGGTCGATGTGGCCGACGCTGAACGGCATCATGGGGCACCCGACAACGACCGAGCCGCCGAATTTCGCCGTGCAGATTTTCGATCAGGCGGTGCGGGGACGCGGGTGGGTGAATACGGTGGCGAAAGACGATGAATCGGTGGCGGTCGCGCGCGAAATCACGCGTTTCGGCTTCATGACTTATACGGAATTGGTGACCAACCGGGACAACACCTACTTCGTCCATGCAACGCTGCGGACTGTGCTGGAGAGTTTCCGTGTAGATTCCCGGCGGACCTACAAAAAGGGCGAGCCCATCGTCCGTGGCTATGTGGAAACTGGGGATCACGTGTTTGTGGACAAGTTCACCTACCATTTTCGCACTCCGCAGCGCGCGGACGTGTTCGTTTTCAACACGCAGAAGATCGCCAAGATGGGCAATCTCGGTCCGCCACCAAAGGAGCCCTCACAGTTTTACATCAAGCGGCTGGTGGGTATGCCGGGGGATGAACTGCGGATCGCGCCGCCAGAGATGTTCATCAACGGTGAAAGGGCCAAGGGCGCGGAGTTTGAGCGGGTGATGGCCGCGAAGGACGGCTACCGGGGCTATGCAAACATGCCGACGATGGAATTTCTCAATGCGCCGGGAGCGACGGTCACCGTGCCGGAGAAGCGCTATTGGGCGCAGGGTGATAACAGCTATTACAGTTCCGACAGCCGCGACTGGGGCACGGTGCCGCAGGAAAACATCATGGGTCGCGGCGTGTTCGTGTATTGGCCGTTCGGAGCCCACTGGGGGAGGATCAAATGAAGGCGGAAGGCGGAAGGATGAAGGATGAGGCCCCGGCGCCAGCAGGGATGACATCCGCTGCACCGGTGGCGCCCTTCTCCCTCACCATCCTGCCCGAGTTCCCCTTCAGCCTTCAGCCTTCAACCCTCGTCCCTTCCCCACATGGCCCGCCGCGCTAGTTCCTCCGCCCACCCTGTCTGGATCTTCATCGCCGCGGGCATCGTGCTCGCGGCGCTCGGCGGCGGGTACGTGATTTTTGGCAAAGCCAGCGATCCCTACCGGACGATGACCGCTCTGCCGGTCGCGGATTATCTGGAAAATTCGAACAGCCTCCGGGGCAATGAATACAAACTCGACGGCACGATCTCGAAGTCGCTGGAGTATTCGTCCGTGAATGGGCGGCTCTTTTCCGTGGAGGTCGGCAATGACCTGCTTCCCATTTTGGTGCCACCGCAGTTCAACAGTGTGAACATCGAGCGCGGGCAGCGGTTCGTTTTCAAAATCGAAGTCGGCGACAAAGGCATCCTGAAAGCCAAGGATGTGAAAAAGATCTAAAGCTGCTAGTCTTCCGCCCATGAAAACGAAACTCCCCAGTCACCCACCCATGCACCGGTCACTCGCGCGCCGTTTTTCCGCGGCCATTCCGCGCTGTTGGATTCTGGGCACAGGCGGCCTGGCGCTGAGCGCCGCGTTGCTTTGCGCCCAGGTGCCGGACGCCCCGGCTCCAGCCGCGCCGGCGGCGCAACCGGCCGCAGGAGGGGCTTCGGGTGGGACACCGAAAAATGGCAGTCCAGTGGGCAATGACGTGCCCATGTTTGACCCCGGCACCGAGAACGTGACGTGGCAGGGCAAGACCTGGAATGTGAACAACAACCGGCTATTTCAAGCGCGGTTCGAGAAATACCTGAACGCGCCGGAGGCCACGGGTCCGGAGGATGCGGCGTATCAGAAAGCCATTTCGACGATTCTCAACTGCCTGGCTGCGGGAAACGCCACGACCCAAAACATCGACCTGGCTTTCCGCTGGCTGCCAGTGGGTTCGCGCTACGACATCGACGCACGGCTGTGCGATGCGCTGGCCGATGCGGTTTTCAGCGCTTGGAAGGCGCAGCAGAATCAGGAGCGAATGGTGGCCGCGACTTCGGCCTTGGAGCAGGAGCGGAAGGATATTTACTGGCGCGCTGAGCACGCTGGAAAGAGCGACAATGCGAAATCTTTGCCGAGCGGAGGAGGTGGGGGAGACGGGAAAAAGGGGGCCAAGGCGCCAGGGGGACAGAAGAGTTTTGAGGACACGATGACCCAGACGAGGCACACCAAGGACGTGGCGGACGTGGAGGCGCAGATCAAGGCGACCCATCTGAAGAAGGAGTTGTCGCAGATTCAGGCCAAAGTGGAGTTTCAGGCGCTGATTCTGCAGTTTTTCATGCAGCGGCGCTTTCAGCATGTGCTCATGGCCACGCGCTTCTACCGCGCCATCTTTTCCGACGGTGACACGAAGCTGAACGTCGGGAAGGACACCAAGGATCTCTTTGAAAAGAGCGCCGGGATGCCCCCGACGGTGGGCACGCTGGACTCGATGGCGAATGAGGCGATGCGCGATGTGCGCGAGGGGGTGAAAGCCTTTGAGTTTCTGGTGTCCAAGCAGGAACTCGAAAGCGCTTCCAAACGACTCGGCGAGGCGGTGCTCATCGGCGAGTATGTGCCGGAGATTCGCACCCTGCCGCGGGAGAAAAAGCGGCAGGTGCTGGAGTTTGTGCAGAAGACGAACCAACTCATCTCAGCGATCGACGTGAAAGATTACACGCTCGCGGAAACGGTGGTGAAACACCTCGAAAAAATCGCCAAGGATTTCGATTCCTCGAAGCCCATGGCCGCGATTGAAACTTCAAAGCAAGTGGCGTCCTTCCATCTTTCCAATGCGCGCAACGCCGCGCTCAAGGGCGATGAAGTGACGCTCAAGGCGGAGTTGACCGAAGCGACCAAACTCTGGCCCCGGAATCCAGAATTGAAGGAGATGGCAATTAAGATTTCGGGGCATGGAGATATTCAGGCGCAGGCGGCGCTCCTTTTTGACCAGCTCCTCGGGCAGAAAAACCACCGCCAAATCTTTGAGAAGCGCGTGACCTTCATCAGCATGCTGGCCCTCGACGCCGTGCGGAGCAAGCAGCTCGAAGGGGTGCTGAAAAACATGCAGACCATCGAGACGGCACTCGGGACGGCCAGCGCCATGGCGGTGCAGGCCAACTATGCCGGGGCTTGGGAAAGCGTGGAGAAGATCGCCAGCGAATTTCCTGATGACACCAAACTGAGTCAGACCCGCGCCGACCTGACCATCAAAGCCTCGGATTTCGTCCGCACACTTCAGGGAGCGCAGGACTTGGAGAAGAAGGATCAGGTCGGATCGAGCCTCGCGTGGTATCTGAAAGCCCAGAAGCTCTACCCGCAGAGCGATTTCGCGAAGGACGGCGTCGATCGCCTGGTGAAGAAGATCCTGCCGCAAGGGTAGGAGAGAAATCGCCGGAGGTTGTGGGCGTGCGAGCGCATTCCCGCTCCCGTTTTCATGGCGATCTAATCGGGAGCCTTTGAGGAGGGATTGGGGAGAGGCGTGGCCGGACCGCGCGATTGGAATGACCGCCCCGGTCGTCCGGGGGTTTTCTACGATCGCCAGACTGCTAGAAGCGCGAGATCTCGGCGAAGCGCGCGTGCTTTGGCGCGTTGAAGTCGTCGAGGTAGCAAAGCAGGAGCGGATTCCTCGGTTCGGCGCTGCGGTGGCGACCGAAGAGCAGTCGAAACAGAGTTCTCATGCTCCGCTGAAAAGCAGGGCATGGGCCACGCCCCGCGGAAGATGCTAGCCGCCGACCTCAATCGTCACCGTCTCCTCTGCGCCCGCTTTTTCACCGGTCGTGATTTCCCGCTCCTGCGCGTGCCCGCCGCTTTCCACGCGGAGTTTGTAGGCGTGCTTCGGGGCGAGGAGGAAAGGGAGGAGGTTGTTCAGGTCGGCGGTTTCGTCGCGGCTGGTGCCTTCGAGTTTCAGCGCGGGGTCGGCGGGGTCGGTGACGCTCACTTTCGCCGCGATGCGGCGGCCCGCGCGATCAAGGACGCGCACGAGTAGCCGCACCTGGCCGTCGGGCGCGGGAGCGGCAGCGGCGTAGCGGTCGGTGACGTTCCCGGCGGGCACCCACTCGATGCCCCGATCCCAGACCAGCGGGAAGGCCAGCCCCGTGCGGCGGAAGCTGCTCGCGTAGATGGCGTGCTGCGGTACGTCGCGCAGCGCTTTGGCGGCGTCGCCTTTGAACCATCCGCGGTCGAGCCCTTTCGGGTCGGGCTCCGCCGCGCCGAGGAAATGCCAGCCGCCGTCCCACACCTCGACCCAAGTGTGGTTGCCGCGCAGATTCGTCCACAGCGGCGTGCCGACGACGCGCGCCGGGACGCCCACCGCGCGGCAGGCATCCACCAGCAAAATGGCCAGCCCGCTGCACGAGGCGAGGCCGCTCTCCATGCTTTCGAGCGGGCTTTGGTCGGCCTTTTTGCGCTTCGTGGAGTAGCGGACTTTTACGGTGCGAAAAAGCGCGCGGTTCAGCGCCTGTGCGGCCTCGCCCGGCGTCCGGCAGTCCGCCACGAGCGGCGCGGCGATTTCCCGCAGGCGGCGGCGCCAGTCGTCGCGACGCTCATTGAGGCTGGCGTAGGGGAGCACGTCATTGAGGAAAATGTCCGGCGGAATCCGCGACGACCACGGCGCGGCGGCGCGGGCCTCGTAAGCCAGCGCGGTGTTTTCGAGCAGGAAGCCGGCGGTCAGGCTGCGCAGATCCTCCGTCGGCATGTGGGTGATGAGAAAGGCCATCCCCTCGCGCTGCGCTTCTTGCGCGGTGGAAAGGGCTTTCGCCAGCTCCGCGCGGTTTTCGCCGGACTCGGCGAGCGCGCTTTCCACGGTGCGCACGGCGGGCTCGGCGAGCGCGAGCGTGGCGCTGGCGGCGAGGAGGAGGAGTGAAAGGCGCACGCGCAGCGCTGTAGCCGCGTTCATCCGGGGCGGCAAGCGGAACCCCGGCGACGATCCAACTCCGGCTGACGCGGTAAGGAACTGCGCTTGCGTTTTCTACTCCCCGGCCCACACCCGCGCGTCGTGGCGGATGTGCCAGAGCTGCGGGGTGGTGCGGGGGAGGGAGACGGTGGCTTCCCAGC
>CAYQBV010000098.1:0-13316 GCA_964415705.1 uncultured Chthoniobacter sp.
GGTCTTCGGCGCGGAGGGGGGTGGTGGCAGCCAGGAGACCGGCTGTCGCGAGGGCGAGGATCGTGAGTTGGTTTTTCATCTTGGCGGGGGAAACCCCCGGAAGCTCGCCGAGTTGCGCGCGGTTGCAGAAAATCCCCTCACGAAATCCCCAAGCAAAAAGACACGGCTTGAGGCCGTGTCTTTTTGAAGAAAATCGGGCCGCACCGGAGCGGTGCGGCGGAGTGGGAAAGCTACTTCGCGGTCTTGCCCTCGATGTATTTCACCACATCGCCCACGGTCTGAAGTTTCTCTGCGTCTTCGTCGGGAACTTCGACGGAAAACACTTCCTCGAAGGCCATCACCAGCTCGACGGTATCGAGAGAGTCCGCGCCGAGATCGTCGATGAACGAGGCCGTGGGCGTCACTTGCTCAGGGTTCACGCCAAGCTGCTCGACGATGATGTCTTTCACTTTTTCTTCGATGGTTTTATCTGACATAAATTCGGTGTTTGGAGCTGTTGGTTGGGTTGGTTTAGGGCGCATGGTTTAGAGGCGCGTCCGATACCTTGGCAACAACTAATTCCGCTTTTCTCGCCACCGAAATTTCCGTCACGAAATCGGCACTGGCATCCATCCGCGTGCGCCGTTAGAAAAGCCTTCTATGAGCGATTTGCCCGAGGAGTTTGATCTCAAGTTTTTGCCCGCCTGGCTGAAAGAAAGCCCGGCCAAAAACCCGTACGCCGATTTTGCGGGTGACACCGGAGATCGTCCGCGCCGGGATCGCGATGATCGCAGTCCGCGCGGGCCGCGCCCGGCGGGCCGGGGAGGTCCGCCCGGCGGCGATCGCCGCGGGCCGCGCCCGGACCGCCCGCCGGGAGATCGTCCCCGCGGTCCGCGCCCCGGCGGGGATCGCCCGCAGGGCGACCGGCGCCCGGGCGGCCCCGGCGGACGTCCGCAGGATCGCCGCGACGATCCGCGCCCGCTGCGCGAGACCGCGCCGGCGCAGTTGAGGATCGAGTTTTTACCCGAGCCCAACGCCGCCGCCGGCATCGCGAGACAAATTCACGCCAGCGGACGGGCCTACGCCGTTTTCGGCACGGCCAAACTTTTCCTCGACCGCCCCGAGCGCCATCTCGTCCGCGTCACGTCGAGCGATCCCGCAGTGCCGCTTTTCCAGATCGGCGACGGCCCGGTGTCGTTCGATCGCGGCATCATCGAGCGCAACGCCTTCCTCCATGCGCGCGACCAGTATTACTCCAGCGAGACCGTGCAGAGCGAGCCGATCAAGGGCAACTTCACCAATGTCGCCCGCTGCCGCGCCTCGGGCACGCTGCTCGGCCCCACGAACCACCACGGCTATCAGCCCGCGCTGCGCAAACTCTACGAGGAGCGCTTCAGCCGGCAGATGTCGTTCCCGCAGTTTCAGCAGTACGAAATCGACGTCGTCACCGACGAGCAGACCGTGGCCGATTGGAAAGAGCAGGCCCGCTCCAGCACCACCTACGCGACCACGCAGGAAGCCGAGCCCGTCACCTTCAAGACGCTTTTCGACGCCGAGCAGCACTTCAAAAAAACGTATCTCCCGCAGCTCGTGAAAACGGGGACGACGCTCGAATGCAGCGGCCACGCCAGCCGCGTCACCGCCGACCGCCACGTGGCCGGAGCCGCGCGCGCCGCGTGGGAGGCCGAGGGGCGCTTTCCGCAGCAGTTGGTCAGTGCGCTTGGCCCGTATTTCAATGAGGCCGGCCTGACTTTTTTCAAACACCGCAAGCGCATGCTTTTCGTCTGCGCGACCAAGCCGCAGCGGCATCCGATGGGCCAGGTCTTCTCCGACGGCATCTCGTCCATCTTGGGAACCGTCGAGCTTTCCCCGCGCATCAAGCGCCCGCAGCTCGCCACGAAGATCCTCGGCGAGCCGCAGGACACGCCTGAGTTCACCGCGCGCAAAGCCCAGCTCGCCTCCGACCTGCACTACCTGCTGCACGCCGGCCACGTCATTGAGTTCTCCGACGGCAGCCTGGAACTCCCGCTCGACCCCAAAGCCCGCCCCGAGCCCGAGCACAAGCCCGCCCGCCCGAGCGCGCCCGGGGAGAAGGCTGCGGCGACCGACGGCGGGACGCCGGAGGACGCCGCTCCGCCCGAAGAACCGGCGCTCGAAATCCCCGCGGAAGCCATCGCCACTGAGTCCAGTACGCCGGAGCCGGTGTCCGCCGCCCCGGAAGCTCCTGTTGAGGAGCAGCCGGCGGCACCTGCACCATAGCGGCAGAATGAAAGAAACGTGGCTGCGGCGGGGCTTCCGCGCCAGCATGCGGGCATGACGTTTCTCCCGACCCTGACAGCCGTCCTCGCGATCCTCGCGCTGCTTTGCCCCTGCTTCGGTGCGGACGCGGTGGCGCGGCCCAATATCCTTTGGATCACCAGCGAGGATCACGGGCCGCAGATGGGCTGCTACGGCGACGGTTTTGCCACGACCCCGAATGTGGACCGGCTCGCTGCGCGCGGTCTGCTCTACCGGCGCGTTTGGTCTTGCGCGCCGGTCTGCGCACCGGCCCGGACCACGCTGATCTCCGGCCTTTACGCGACCTCCACCGGGGCGGAGCAAATGCGCAGCCTGGTGCCGTATCCGGGCGGCAAACAGATGTTCCCGCAACTCCTCCGCGACGCCGGCTACTACTGCTCGAATAACTCCAAGGAGGACTACAACCTGGCCGCGCCCGGCAAGGTCTGGAACGAATCTTCCGGCAAGGCGCACTGGAAGAACCAGCCCGCGGGCGCGCCGTTCTTTGCGGTCTTCAACTCGACGAAAAGCCACGAGAGCCGGCTCCACGGACGCGGGGCTCCGGCGCATGACCCGGCAAAAGTGCGGGTGCCGGCGTATCACCCGGACACGCCGGAGGTGCGGCGGGATTGGGCGGTTTATTATGACGGGGTCACCGCCGTGGATGCCGACGCCGGCCAGCGGTTGCGGGAGTTGGAAGACGCCGGGCTGGCCGAGGAGACGATCGTTTTCTACTTTGCCGACCACGGCTCCGGGATGCCGCGGAGTAAGCGCTGGCCGGGGAATTCGGGACTGCAGGTTCCGCTGGTTGTTTACATCCCGGAGAAATTCAAGGCACTGCGCCCACCGGAGTATCAGGCGGGTGGCCAGTCGGAGCGGCTGGTGAGCTTTGTGGATTTCGCGCCCACTGTGCTCAGCCTCGCGGGGGTGAAAGCGCCCGCGTGGATGCAGGGCCGCGCCTTTCTCGGGCAGTTTCAAGCCGAGGCGCCAGCCGTCCTCCATGGCTTCCGCGGGCGGATGGATGAGCGCACCGACCTCATCCGCAGCGTCACGGACGGGCGCTACGTCTATCTCCGCAACTACCTCCCGCACCTCATCTACGGCCAGCATCTCGACTACCAGTGGAAGACACCCACGACCCGCGTCTGGGAGCGACTGCACGTCGAAGGGAAACTCAACGCCGTGCAGGAGGCCTTTTGGAAACCCAAGCCGCCTGAGGAACTCTACGACCTCCAGACCGACCCCGACGAAGTGCGCAACCTCGCCGCTTCCGCCGAGCACGCCGCGATCAAAGCCCGGCTCCGCCAAGCCCAGCAGGAGCACGCGGCGAAGATTCGCGATGTCGGCTTCATCCCCGAAGGCGAGCGCCTCGCCCGGTCGCGCGGCACGTCGCCGTACGACTTCGGGCACAGCGGCGATTACTCATTTGCCCGCATCTTCGAGACGGCCGAGACGGCCTCGCTGCTCGATCCCGCGGCGCTCCCTGCGCTGCGCAAAGCGCTCGCCGATCCGGATTCCGTGGTCCGCCATTGGGCCGTGCTCGGACTGCTCATGCGCGGCCCGGCGGTCATCGCCGAGACGCGCGCCGACTTGCAGGCCGCGCTGAAGGATCTCGCGCCGATCGTCAGCATCCCGGCGGCACAGGCGCTCGCCCAGCTTGGTCCCGAGGCCGATTTCCCCGCCGCTCTCGATCTCCTCGTCGCCCGCGCCGACTGGTCGAAAAACGACCTCTTCACCGCCCTCGACGCGCTCACCGCTCTCGACGCACTCGGACCGAAGGCCGCGCCCTGCGCCGCCGCGCTCAAGACCCTCCCGAGCCAGGGACCATCGCCGCACGCCCGCTACAGCGGTTACGTCCCGCGCTTGCTCGAAGAACTCCGCGCGCGCTTCCCGTAAGGCGGGAGCCGGGGTTGCAGGGTGGCGGGAGGGGAGAGAAAGTCCCAAGGTTTCGCCTGCAATTCGATATTCCCGCCGTATCTATTGCCGCCAAAAATCTGCCGCTTTTATGAGTTCTCATCTCGATCCCGTCATCCTGCAAAAACTCCAAGCCTTTGCCCGGAGGCGGCGGTCGCTGATCATTTTGCGCGGGGTTTTCGCGGCGGTGGCGATGCTCGTGGGCACGATGATCCTCGTGGCGGGGATGGATTTCCTTTTCCCGCTGATGGCCGACTGGGTGCGCTGGACGCTGAGTGCGGTGGCCTACGTGGCGGTCCTGGCGATCGCGTGGCGGCTGTGTCTGCATCAGCTTTTGCACGCGCCGGACGAGCGGCAGATCGCGCGGTTGGTGGAGCACGCGGAGCCGCAGTTGCGCGAGGACTTGCTCTCGGCGGTGGAGCTGGGGCGCTCGCAGGGCGACGTGTTTGATTCGGATCAGTTCCGCGGCCTGCTCCAGACGGACGTTTCCGCGCGGATGCAGAGTCTGGAAATGACGGCGCTGCTGCCGGTGGCGCTGATCCAGCGCTACATCGGGGTGACGCTGGCGATCGCCGTGGCGGTGGTGGGGCTGATGCTGGTCAGCCAGAATCGTTTCCAGACGCTCTTCCTCCGCGCACTGATGCCGGGCGCGAATCTGGAGAACGTGGCGGGCACGCAGTTGTTCATCGAGGCCCCGCGCGCGGGCGACGCCACGGTGGCACAGGGCGACGCGGTGCCGGTGATCATTCAGGTGAAAGGCTTGCCGGCGAAGACCGCGAACATCGAGGCGATCGGAACGGCGAACGGGCGGCACGTTTCCGAGATGAAAGCGTTGGGCGGCGACCGCTTTGCCACGACCATCCAGGTGGGCCGCGAAAACGTGCGCTACCGGATGCAGGCGGGCGATGGGCGCACGCGCTACTTCCAACTCACCGCCGTGGCGCGGCCCCACGAGGTCGCCTTTGAAAAGACCTACCGCTTTCCCGCCTACTCAAAGATCGCGACGAAGACGGTGGAGGAAAAGACCGGCGGGCTGACGGGACTGGAGGGCACGGAGGTCGAGCTGAAGATCACGGCGAATCAAGCGCTCAAGCGCGGCGAACTCCGCGTGGACCGGGGCGGAGCACCGGTGACGATCCCGCTGGTGGCGCTGCCGGATGGGCGGCTCTCGGCGCGGTTGCCGCTGAGCGCGTCGGGCACGTACCGGCTGCATCTGGTGGCGGCGCGGACGGATTTCGAGAGCAAGTTCAGCCCGGAGTACGAGATTCGCGCGGTGCCGGATCTCGTGCCGACGGCGGAGTTTGAAACTCCGACGGAGGATCTCGTGGCTCCGGCCAATGAGCTGGTGAAAATCGTGGCGCGGGCGACGGATGACGTGGGGCTCGCGCGGGTCGCGCAGATGGTGAAAGTGAACGATGGGCCGTGGAAGGAAGTGGTGCTGAAAGAGGACGCGGGGCTGAACACGCGGGTGGAGCGCGACTGGGATCTCGCCGGGGAGGGCGTGAAGGCCAACGATCTCATCACGACGAAGCTCGTGTCCACGGACTTCAAGGGCGGCAAGGCGGAGTCGCGGCGGTTGCAGATCGTGATCGTGCCCGCGGCCACGGAGATGAAGCGGCTCGCGTCGCTGGCCAGCCGCAAGGCGCTGGGCGAGTCCGTGAAGGCGCTGGCGGTTGCCACCGCGGCGCTGGATCACGCGGCGTCCATGATGTGGCTGAAGTTTGAAAGGACCGAGGCCGCGGACCCCGCCCGGAAGCAGGTGGTGGCGGCGTGCGCGACGGCTTTCGCGGACTGCGAGGCGAAGCTCGCGCAGACTTGGACGACGCTCGACGTGCCGCTCCGCGACGCGCCGGCGAATCACGAGGGCTCCGATCTTGTGCTGCTGGGCAGGCTGCTCAGCCGGATCAACAGCGGCGAGGTCCAGCCCGCTGGGAAGCTGCTCGCGGTCCTCACGACCCAGCCCGCCGCGCCGGTCGCGCGCGATTTAGCCAGCGAGATCCAGGCGCTGGCTGCGCAGGCCAAGACGATGACCGATCTCGCGCACGAGACCTATCGCTTCAATCTCGCCGCCGAGCAGATCGACGTGGTGGTGGAACTCGGGCTGCTCGTTTCCGGCGAGCAGCGCCGGCTCCGCGAGTTGGCGGCGGTCAGCAAGACGCCCGAGGATTGGGGCCGGGTCTCCACGCGTCTCCACGCGATCCTCGGGGTGAGCAAAAACATGGACGGCTTGCTGGAGTCGCTCAAGACCGGCGGCGGGCCGATTGCCACGCAGGCCGAGGGGCTGCTCGGCGGCGCCTACTTCGGCGCGGTGCGTGAACAGATCCAGGAGGCGCTGAATGAACCGGCGGACGAGAAGATGGGGGGATTGTTCGAGAGTTTCACGAGGCACTTCGGCAAGGCCGTGTCGGATTCCGTCAATACCAAGGTGCTGCTTTCGAAGCTTGCGGCGGAGGCGACGGCCGCCCGCCGGATGGTGGCGGTCAATGGGGCGGACACGCCGATCGGGCTTTCCGGCAGCATGCACCAGTACCTCGCAGAGCAGTTGGAGCCCACGTGGACCTGCGTGGAAAAGCTGCGTCGCGAACAAGCGGTGCTGGCGAACCGGGTGCAACTCGCGCCCGCGGAGCGGCAGGGTTTGATCGACGGACGCTGGGACGCGACGGCGGACACTTTTAAAGCCCACGCCGACCTCGAAGAAGTGCGCGCCGTGGCGGACAACGCCTTTGTGGGCGATCTCCGCCGGGCCACGGTGGCCACGCTCTCGGTGCTGGCGCTCGCTGCGGGCGACGGCTTGGAAAAGACCGACGCGCGGCTCGATGTGCTGGCGCAGAGCATGCGGATTTTGGAAGCCGGTCACGATCTGCAGGAGGTGGCGGACGGCATCACCGCGCTGATCGCGCTGGATCGCTGGGAGGTGAAGATGCCGCACGGCCGGACGACTATGCCGCGCGACTGGGCGTGGCTTTCCACGCGCCTGCTGATGGCTCCCGCGCGGTTCCAGCGGCTGGAGGTGAAGGACGGGGATGCGCGCCAGGCGCTCGATGAGGCGGCGGCGCTGCTCGGGCAGCTTCCCGCCAGCGCGCCGTTTCGCGCGGTGACTTTCGAGATGGGCGAGCGGCGGAAATTCAGACACACGCCGCTCGTCGCACGGACCGAACTGGAGCAGGTCGGAGGCAAGCTGCGGGCGGCGCTGGCGCTGCTGCGGGGCCCGCTGGAGACCGCGCGGAAAAACGTACTGAAGCTCACGCCGAGCATTAGCGAACTCGCGCTCGCGCTGGCCAAGGAGGAGGCCGCGCTGAAGGCGGATTCCAATCAAGCCGCCAGCAAGGCGGCGACCGCGAAGGCTGAGGAAACCAAGTCCGCCGTCGCGCCGCAGCTCGCGCGGCAGCAGAAGATCAACGGCAAGATCGAAACGCTCAAAGACCTGATCCGCGCCGATGCGAACATGCAGAACATTTTGAAAAAAGATCAGCGCGACCGCATGCGCGACGCGGACGACGCGCTGGCGATGCTAAAAGATCCGCCGCCCGCCGCCGAGCAGGCGCTGCGGCAGGTCACGCAGAGTTCCGACGTGGCGCAGCAGCAGACGGACCTCGATGGCGCGGTCGAGCAGGAGCAGAAAATCGTGGAGGCGCTGCGCCAGATTGGCGGGCACTACGCGGCGCTGGAGCAGGGGAAAAATCCGGAGGAAACGCGCGCCGCGCTGCGCCAGGCGGAGGAGGATTTGGGGATCAAGGCGAAGCTCGACGAGGATTTCGCCAAGGCCTCGATGCTGGCCGAGATGGCGACGAAGGACGCGCAGACTCTGCTCAATGAGCTGGTCGCGAAGCTGCCGGAAAATCCCGAAGCGCAGCAGGAACTGGAGAAGATCGCCAACACCACGCTCGACCTCGCCACGGCGGAACTCGAGCGCGCGGCCAAAGCTGAGGCGATGGCGGCAACCCGGGTGAATGAACGGATCGCCAAGGACAACGACCCCAAGCTCAAATTCAGCGTCATCGAAGCCGCCCGGCTCGCGGCGGCACTGACCCGGGAGGCGCAGGTCGCCGCGGAAAGCGCGCGCCAGTTTCTCGACCACGCCGCCAACCGAACCGGACTGGAACGGGCGCGGATGGCCGCCGAGCGCACGACGCTGGCGGTGCCTCTGGCGGACCAGCTCGTGGAAGCCGCGCAGCGTCTGGTGAATAGCCGCAAGGTCGAGGAGGTTGTCGCGGAAGCGAACGGAGTTTTCCAGAAAGTAGGGCAACTGGTCTCGCCGCTGGATCATGCAAAGAACGAGGCCAAGGCCGCCGCGGACAGCGCGGCGAAGGAAGCGCAGAAGGCCGACGAGCAGCAGGAGCACAATCAGCAGGGTGGACAGGCGGCGACCTTGAGCGGGGAGAAAGCGCTCGCCGCCATCGAGGCCGCGCGCCAGGCCGAAGCTGCCGCGCGCGACCTCGCGGAGCGCGCGCAGGCCATGGCGAAAATTTCCGAGGGTGCGCCGCAGAATTCGGGGCTCGCGCAGGCTTCCTCCGAGCAGGCACCGGTGCAGAGCGATGCCACCGAAGCCGCCGCCGACGTGGCGCGCGCGAGCCGGCACGAGGAGCGGCTCGGCAATTCCGAGCCCGCGCAACAGCTCGGCGACCTCGCGAAGCTCATCGATAGCACCGCGAAGAAGGCCGTGCCCGCGGCGGAGAAAGCGATCCGCGAATCCAAGCAGGCCGCCGATGCCAAACCTCCCGTGGATCAAGCCGCCAAGGAACTCGCCGACGAAGCCGCCGCGCTCAAGAAAGCCGCTGCCGAAGCCAAGGAGTCGCCGTCCTCGTCCGCCGACAGCCCGCCCGGCTCGCCGTCCGCCTCCAGCCCCGCCGAGCAAAAGGAACTCGCCCAAGCCATCGACGCGCTCGACGCCCAACTCGCCGACGCCGCCGCGGCTGCGGCCGCCGCTGCCGCCGAAGCCCCGCCCGGCGAGGGGCCTCCGGGCGAGGGGCCGCCCGGCGAAGGTCCTCCGGGAGAAGGTCCTCCTGGGGAAGGCCCGCCCGGCGAGGGTCCTCCCGGAGCCATGGCCAGCATGGCGCAGTCGAAGATGGCGTCCATGCGCCAGAGCCGTTCCACCAAGCCCGCGCTCATGCCCGGCATCCCCGGACCTTTTGACCCGAAGGAGAAATCCGAAAAGGGAGCGAAGTTTGACGGCATGCCGCCCTCCCAAGGCCAGCCGCCCGAACTCACTGCCATGAAACGCGGCGACTGGGGCAAGCTGCCCAAGAAGCTCGCCGAACAACTCTCCCGTGGCTCCGCTGAGGACCTCCCCGCCGACTACCGCGAAGCCATCGAGACCTACTACCGCGTCATCGCCGAGCGCGCGAAGCAGCCCTGAGCCGCCGGCCGCCCCGCTTCCCCGGAGCGGCTGGTTCCAGGCTGCCGATGCCCCGCGCGCGCCGCGCCCAACTCCTTTTCAGCGGGCCATCGTCCGCCGCTTTTCCCCCAAAAAATGGGTGCGCCTCCGGCGTTCCGTTATTGCGGCAGCCGGAAGTCAGCCGCTCCGGGGGCTGCTCAGGCGAGCGACTTGGCGGCGTCCACGACGGCCTGCGCGGTGATGCCGAGGACTTCCATGACTTTTGCGCCGGGAGCGCTGAGGCCGAAGCGGTCGATGCCGATGACTTTGCCGTCGAGGCCCACGTATTTCCACCAGAGGCCGGTGACGCCGGCTTCGATGGCGACGCGGGCGCGGCAGGCGGGCGGGAGGACGTCGTCGCGGTAGCTCTGCGGCTGGGCGTCGAAGCGATGGAAGCTGGGGATACTGACGACGCGGACGCCGGCCCCGAGGGTCTTGGCGGCGGCGACGGCGTGCTGCACTTCGCTGCCAGCGGAAAGGAGGATCGTTTTGAGTGGGCCGGTTTCGCGAATGAGGATGTAGCCGCCTTGGAAGACGCCTTCGCGGCGGGTTTTCGCGGAGGCTTCATTGAGCATGGGGACGACCTGGCGGGTGAGCGCGAGGAGTGTGGGGCCGTTGGTGCGCTGGAGCGCGGCGGCAAAAGCGCCGGCGGTTTCCTCGGGATCGGCGGGGCGGATCACGTCGAGATTCGGGATGACGCGGAGGCCGCTGACGGTCTCGACGGGCTGGTGCGTGGGGCCGTCCTCGCCGACGCCCACGGAGTCGTGGGTGAAAATGTAGATGGTGCCGAGGCCGGAGAGCGCCGCGAGGCGGATGGAGGCGCGGCAGTAATCGGCGAAGACGAGGAAGGTCGCGCCGCTGGCACGGAAGAGTCCGTCGTAGGCGAGGCCGTTCATAATGCCGCACATGCCGTGTTCGCGGATGCCAAAGCGGATGTTACGTCCGCCGTAGTTGGTCGCGTTGAAGTCCTTGCTGGCGTTGATGTAGTTGAGCGTGGAGCCGTAAAGGTCGGCGCTGCCGCCGATGAGGTTTGGCACGGCGGCGGCGACGGGCTGAAGCACGTCGCTGCCGGCTTTGCGGGTGGCGATTTTCGCGTCGGCGGGAAACTCCGGGATGCGCGCGAGGAGGTCGGCGGGGATTTCGTTTTTCCGCGCGGCGTCGAGGTCCGCGGCGAGCGCGGGATTGGCGGCCTGCCAGGCGGCGAAGGTGGTTGTCCACGCGTCGTATTGGGCGGCGAGTTGTTGGCCGTGCTCGAGGAAGTAGGCGCGGGAGTCGGCGCTGACGAAGAAGTGTTCGGCCGCGGGGAGCCCGAGGCCGGCACGCGCGGCTTCGATGAATTTCGCGCCGCCTTCGCCGTGCGCTTTGGCGGTGCCGGCGACTTCGGGGATGCCTTTGCCGATGAGTGTGCGCGCAATGATGAGCTGCGGTTTGCCGGTGGCGGTTTTCGCTTTCTCGAAAGCGGAGAGGAACGCGGCAAGGTCGTTGCCATCAATGGTCTGCACGCCCCACTCGACTGCGCCGAAACGCTTGGCGGCATTTTCGCTCTGCGACTCGCTGGCCATGGCGTCGAGCGTCACGTCGTTGGAGTCGTAAATGAGGATGAGGTTATCGAGTTTGAAGTGGCCGGCGAAGGCGATGGCCTCCATGGCCACGCCCTCCTGCATGCAGCCGTCGCCCGCGAGCGCGACGATGTGGTTGTCGAAAATGGGGTGCGCGGCGGTGTTGTATTTCGCGGCGGCCATTTTCTGGGAAACGGCGTAGCCGACGGCGTTGGCGATGCCCTGGCCGAGCGGGCCGGTGGTGGCCTCGACGCCGGCGGTTTCGTGAAACTCCGGATGACCCGGCGTGTGCGAGCCGAGGACGCGGAACTTTTTCACCTGCTCGTGATCGACCGAGGCGTAGCCGCTGAGGTGAAGCCACGAGTAGAGGAACATGGAGCCGTGGCCCGCGCTGAGGATGAAGCGGTCGCGGTTCAGCCACGTCGGGTCGGCGGGGTTGTGGGAAAGCGCGTGGCCGTAAAGCGCGGCACCGATCTCAGCGCAGCCGAGCGGGAGTCCGAGGTGGCCGGAGTTGCAGGCGTGGACGGCGTCCAGGGCGAGGCCGCGGGCTTCGTTGGCGGCGCGGGAGAGGGCTTGGAGGTTCATAAGCGAATTGGTTTTTTTCAGAGCGCGCGAGGGTAGGGGGACGGGGCGGCGAGTCAAGGCTGCGCCGGGCGGCGAATTTTCGATTCTCGATTGCGGGATTTTCGATTGGATGGGCAGGCGCTGTTTTCCCCAATCGAAAATGTCGCAATCGGAAATCGAAAATTCGTGGAAACCACCGCCGCCATTCTGCTCCGCAAGACGAAGCTCTCCGAGACGAGCCTGATCGTGACGTGGTTCACGGAGGCGCATGGAAAAATCAAGACGGTGGCTAAAGGCGCGCGCCAGCCGAAGAGCAAGTTTGCCGGCGGACTGGACCTGTTTTTCGATTGTGAGATCCAGTTTGCGCGCAGCCGCAAAAGCGAGCTGCACATCCTGCGAGAGGTGGCGCTGCGCGAACCGCACGCGGGGGTGCGGCTGGACTACGGGAGGGTGGCGCTGGGGGCGTATTTCGTGGAGTTGATCGAGCTGGTCACGGAGCCGGAGCACCCCGCGCCGGAACTCTACGACTTGCTCAATCGCGGCCTCGGTTTCCTCAACGCGCAACCCGCGGCGCTGCGGGCGCTGCTGCATTTCGAAAGCGAGCTGGTCCGGTTCCTCGGCATCCAGGGCCAGGCGAATGTCACTCCGGCGGTCGCCATCGGCCGGGCCTATCAGCGGCTGCCGACCGCGCGCCCCGGACTGCTGAAGTCGCTCCAGGTGCCGGGCTGACGGCCGCGCGGCTTACGGCTTCGCCGGGGGCACCACCCGCTTTTTCCACTGGTCCGAGCGCGTGTCGATGTAGGTCTGCACGTTGCGCCGGTAGCTCGCGAGTTCGCCGGCCTTGAGGTCCTTTTCCTCGATGACTTTGACGTGCCTGGCCTCCACGACGAAATTCGTGCCGGCAAGCTGGAGCATGACCTTCGTCTGCTGCTCCTTAAACATGATCATGGGAAAGGTGTCGCCCTTTTCCATCATCCACTGCGCGCCGTCCGCGAGATCGACGGGCAGCGTCTCGAGGAGCATGCCATACAGGGCGAAACGCTTCTTTTCCGCCGAGCGCGCAGGGGCGCTCACGCAGACGAGGAAGGCGAGGAAAACGACGAGGAATTTCAAAACGGGCCGGAGTGTCGGTGGGCGGTTGGGAAAAATCAACGAGGAGACGGTCCTTCACCCCGGAAAATTTGCTTTGCTTTCAAAAAAAGCCTCCTATGGTTCGCCTTGAAAAACACCTTAGCACAGCCTCGGAGTTGGGGAGATTGTCAGTTGAGTAAATTCAGTGACGACTTGAAACCGATGACCGGGAACCGTCACCGAAAGCGCGCTGGGGCAACTCCAAAACAAGACCAAAATGGGTAATAAACTCTACGTCGGCAACCTGTCGTTCAACGCGACCGAGACCGATCTCCAGGACTACTTCGCGCAGGCTGGCGCGGTCACCGAAGTCATGCTCGTGCAGGACAAATTCACCGGCAAATCCCGCGGCTTCGCGTTCGTTACCATGGCGAGCGACGCCGACGCGGCGAATGCGATCACCACGTTGCACGGCAAGACCATGGATGGTCGCGCCCTGACCGTGAATGAAGCGCGCCCGCGGGAAGATCGTCCGCCCGGTGGTGGTGGCGGCGGTGGTGGCGGCGGCGGGGGCCGTG
>CAYQBV010000099.1:0-13264 GCA_964415705.1 uncultured Chthoniobacter sp.
GCGAAAAAGACCCTCAGCGTCGCCGTCCACAACCATTACAAGCGCATCCTGCACAACCACGCGCCCGCCTCCGGCAGCGCCGTGCAGATGGACCAGTTCGCCGATGTGGAGATCGAGAAAAGCAACGTCCTTCTGATCGGTCCGACCGGCAGCGGCAAGACGCTGCTCGCCCGCACCCTCGCGCGGATCATCGACGTGCCCTTTACCATCGCCGACGCGACCACGCTCACCGAGGCCGGCTATGTCGGCGAGGACGTGGAAAACATCATCCTCCGGTTGCTCCAGGCCAGCGATTACGACGTGAAGCGCGCCGAGATCGGCATCGTTTACATCGACGAAATCGACAAGATCGGGCGCAAGACCGACAACGTCTCCATCACCCGCGACGTCAGCGGTGAAGGCGTGCAGCAGGCGCTCCTGAAAATCCTCGAAGGCACCACCTGCAACGTCCCGCCCCAAGGCGGGCGCAAGCACCCGCATCAGGAATACATCCAGGTCAGCACGGAAAAGATTCTCTTCATCTGCGGCGGCGCGTTTGTCGGTCTCGAAAAAATGATCCAGAAGCGGCTCGGCAAGAAAGTGCTCGGCTTCGGCGTCACCGCCAGCGAAGCCAATGCCGCTGAGATTCCGTCGAGCGAAGCGATCCGCTTTACCGAACCGGAAGACCTGCTCGGCTTTGGCATGATCCCGGAGTTCGTCGGACGCCTCCCCGTGGTCACCGCGCTCGATCAACTTTCCGAGGACGAACTGGTGATGATCCTCACCGACACCAAAAACGCGATGGTCAAGCAGTTCGCCAAGCTGCTCGCGCTCGAAGGCGTGAACCTCAACGTCACCAAGGACGCCCTCCGCGCCCTCGCCGAGCAGGCCGTGACCAAAGGCACCGGCGCCCGCGCACTGCGCTCCATGCTCGAGCGCATCATGCTCGACCTGATGTATGAGATTCCGAGCCGCGAAGACATCGCCGACGTGACGATCAACCGCGCCGTCGTCGAGGGCAAAAAAGCGCCGATCATTCGCAAGAAGCAGGACAAGGACGCGGCGTAGTTTCGCGGGGTGCGCCTTGCACGCGGGGCCGGGGCTGCGTAGTCTCGCCGCCATGTCTGAACAAACCCTTTGGCGCGGCAACTCCTCGCAGGTCAAAAACTTCTGGCCGTTCGTCTCCTGCCTCCTCGTCCTCCCCATCCCGTGGGCCATCTATCGCTGGCTGGTGGTGAAAACGACGACCTTCGAACTCACCACCGAGCGCCTCATCACCGAGCGCGGGATTCTCAGTAAAACCAAGGACACGCTGGAGCTTTACCGCGTCCGCGATTTGCAGGTTACCCAACCGTTTTGGATCCGCCTCTTCGGGTTGGAAAGCATCCGCCTCATGACGGCCGACACCTCCAGCCCGTGCATCATCCTCGACTGCGTGGCCAAAGACCTCGCGCTACCGGACAAATTCCGCGTGCAAGTCGAAGCCACCCGCATGGCGAAACGCGTGCGCACCGTGGACATCGACGATGACGGGCACGGCGCGGGCGCCGCGCACTGACCGCGGTCAGAACTGGAAGTAGATGAAGTCCTGCGAGGTGTTGCTGCGCAGGACGAGGATGCCCGTGAAGAGCGCGACAGACACCGCCGTTCCCACCCACCAACCCGCCTTGGCCCACAGCCCCAGTCGGGCCAGCCTTTCGCGGAGCAGCACATCCCACACGGTGTGCAGGACCAGCGGGCTGGCGAAAAGCACGACCGTCATCGCGAGGTAACCCGCGACCTGCCATTCGCGCGCCGGGGTGTCCGCCGGGTTCAGCGTGAGCGCCTGCCAGAGGCGTCCCACGTTTTGCTCGCGAAAGATCAGCCACCCGATGTTTGTGAGCACAAACATCAGCAGGATCTTTATGGCGCGAAGGCCCGGCAGCCGCTGAATCCCGGCGGGCACCACGGCATCAGCCAGCCGGTAAATGATCGTGAGCAGCGCGTAGTAGAGACCCCAGAGCACGAAATTCCACGACGCCCCGTGCCACAGGCCGGTCAGCAGAAAGACGATCGTCAGATTCAGAATCGTCCGCGCCTCGCCGCCGCGGGATCCGCCGAGCGGGATGAAGATGTAATCGCGAATCCACGCCGACAGCGAGATGTGCCAGCGCCGCCAGAAATCCGAGGGCGAGTCTGCGAGATACGGGTGGTTGAAGTTTGGCGACAGCTCAAACCCGAGCAGCCGCGCGCTGCCGCGGGCGATGTCGGTGTAGGCGGAAAAGTCCGCGAAAATCTGGATGCAAAACGCCAGCACCCCGGTCCACAAAATCGGAAACGACGGGTCCTGGATGGAGAACACTTTGTTCGCGGTGATGGCGACGTTGTCCGCAATGACGAGCTTTTTGAAAAAGCCCCAGACGAGCAGGAAGAGGGCGTCCGCCGCGACCGCCGGGGTGAGCGTCCGCGGCATCTGGATCTGCGCGATCAGATGCCCCGCGCGCTGAATCGGCCCCGCAACGAGCTGCGGAAAAAACGCCACGAAGAGCACGTAATCGCCGAAACTCCGGCACGCGTGGACGTGCCCGCGGGCGACGTCCACGATGTAACCGATACTCTGAAACGTGTAGAACGAGATGCCCGCCGGCAGCACCACTTGCAACACCGGGAGCGGCACGTGCAGGTGCAGCGCGTCGAGCAGCGCGGAGACATTCGTGATGCCGAAATTGTAGTATTTGAAAACGCCGAGCAGCCCGAGATTGCTGAGCACGCTGACCGTGACCAACTGCCGCTTCCGCGCCGGCGCATCCTCGATCCCGCGCGCGACGAAGTAGTCGATGATCGTGGTCGCGGCGAACGGCAGGAGAAACCACGGCTGATTCCACCCGTAAAAAATGAGGCTCACCGGGATGAGCAGGAGATTCCGCCAGCGCGCCGGGACGCTCCAGTAAAGCGCGAGGACGACGGCGAAAAAAATGAGGTAGGTGAGGCTGTGAAAGATCATCGGGCAGGGGCTGGGAGAAGCGGGCCGACCTTGCGCCAGAACATCTCCGTGTAGGTTTTCTCCATCGCAGGCTTCACGTGGTCGCCGGAGCCGTAGAAATCGAGGGTCAAATCGGGATCGCGCGATTCATCAATGAGGGTCGCGCCGGCCTTTTCCAGATCCGCCCGCAGCGCCGTTTGGTAGGCGGGCGCAGTCCCGCTCTCGTCGGCCAGCGCGCCGGTGTCCGACGGTCGCTTTTTCACGCGGAAAAAAACCAGCCGGAGGCCTTGGCTGTGTGCCAGCTTGAGCATCGGCGGCAGGAAGGAATGTTCCACGGCGTCCGCGAATTCGTGTTCTTCGAGGCCGATCTTCCTTCCTCCTCCGCTTCATCCTGCTGCTGGTCGCCGCGCAGGTTTTTCGTGCTGAAGATATCGCGCGCCGCCGCGCGGATGGCCACGTCCTCCCGGCTGCTCGTCACGATGTCCAGCGCCCACGCCTGCACCCGCTCCCGCCAAAAATCCCGCCGGCGCGGCACGGGATACGTCGCCTGCGCCGCACGACCCAGGCACGGCGTCCGCCGCCGCATCTCCGCCGCGATCAACTCCTCCACCAACGGCTCCTGCTCGCGCATCACTGGTTCCATCCGCGACCGATGCGGCCCGGTCGCGCGGTGCGCCGGCAGGGTGAGCTGCCGGTTGCGGAAAAACACGCTGACCGTCCCCGGCGGTTTCGGCTGCTCCGCGACGAGATTTTCCAGCACCAGGAACCACACCGCCGTGCTCGTCCCCCGCCGCGCCTGCACCGCGCACGAACGGTCCGCAATCCCATTCAGCACCGCTTCGTCGATGCGCGAATCGAGCATCGAGTCGCCGAGCAAGACGCACTGCGGCTGGGTCTTCTGCAGCAGGCGGAGCGGCTGCTCGTCGAAAGGTTTGCGCGGGAGCGACTTTTGATCGAGCAACGCCGGCACCACCAGAATCGCCGCCACCGCTGCGAACACCCCGAGCCATTCGAAAGGCGGGCGGGAGGTGGACGGTGGTTGATCAGGCATTTTGCAGGCGGAAAACTGGCGAAAGCCCAGCGGCTTGTCCCGCGCAAAGTAGCTTGGACTTCAGTCCAAAGTCGGCAGGTCTGTGGACTAAAGTCCAAGCTACTTTGCGCGGGCGCGTCTTGCGCTCGGCAGCCCGGCCTCCTACTTTCGCCGACCATGAATTTTTCCGAAAAAGACGATGGCGGTACCGGCGCAGTCCCAACGCGGGATCAAGTGCCGGTGGGCGACACTTGGGACCTCACGCAGCTCTACGCCACGGCGGCAGACTGGCAGGCGGCGTTTGAGAAAGTGCAGCGCGATTACGCGGGCGTGGCGCAGTGGAAAGACCGCGTGGGCGAGTCCGCGGCGACGCTGCGGGCGGTGCTGGAATTCGACAAGGAGCTGAGCCTGCTCATCGAGCGGCTCGGGCACTACGCGAGCCTGCTCACCTCGGGCGACAGCTCGAACGCGGAGCATCTCGCGCGGGAGGCGCAGTTTGAAAATCTGCTGACCCGCATCGGCGAGGCCTCGGCCTTCGTCGCGCCGGAAATCCAAGCGATTGATGACACGACCTTCGACACTTTCCTCAAAGAGCCGCAGCTCGCCGAGTGGGTCATCACGCTGCGCAAACAGCGCCGGTACCAGCCGCACACGCTGACCGCGAACGAGGAGCGCCTGCTCGCGCTCGGCTCCAGCGCCCTGCGCGGACACGGCGAAACTTTCTCGCAGCTCACCGACGTGGACATGGTCTTCGGCAAGGTCGCCGACGAAAACGGCGTGGAGCGCGAGCTGACGCAGAGCAGCTATTCGTCGTTCCTCGTCAAGCGCGACGGCGCCACGCGGCGACGCGCGTTCCAGGCGTTCTATGCGGAGTTCGACGCGCACAAATTCACCGTCGCCTCCACGCTCGCCAACTCGATCAAGGCCGACGTTTTCACCGCCCGCGCACGCAACTACCCGAGCGCCCGCGAGGCCGCGCTTTTCTCCGACGACATGCCGGTGAGCGTGTACGACAACCTCATCTCCACCGTCCGCGCCAACCTCCCCGCGCTCCACCGCTACTACGCGCTGCGCCGCCGGCTGCTGAAGCTCGACGAGATCCACCAGTACGACACCTACGTGCCGATCGTGGACAACATCGAGACCGACATCCCGTGGGACGCCGCGTGCGACAAAGTCCTCGCCGCGCTCGCCCCGCTCGGCCGCGAATACACGACCACGCTCGGTGCCGGCCTGCGCGGGCGCTGGTGCGACCGCTACGAAAACAAAGGCAAGCGCAGCGGCGCGTTCAGCTCGTCGAGCTTCGGCAACCCGCCGTTCATCCTGATGAACTACAAGCGCGATGTCTTCGCCGAGGTCTACACGCTCGCGCACGAGGCCGGGCACTCCATGCACACCTGGTACGCGCAGCGCGCCCAGCCCTTTCAGGATTACAACTACCCGATCTTCCTCGCCGAGGTCGCGAGCACCTTCAACGAGGAGTTGCTCACGCATCACCTCCTCGCCGAGACCACCGATCCGCGCATGCGCGCCTACCTCATCAACCGCCAGATCGACGACATCCGCGGCACCATCTACCGGCAGACGATGTTCGCGGAGTTTGAAAAACTCACGCACGCCATGGAGGAAGCCGGCGAGCCGCTGACGCTGGAAAGTTTCCGCGCGACCTATCGCGGACTGCTCGACGCCTACTTCGGCCCGGACTTCGCCATCGACAGCAAGCTGGAGCTGGAGTGCCTGCGCATTCCGCATTTCTACCGCGCCTTTTACGTCTATAAATACGCGACCGGGCTCAGCGCCGCGGTCGCGCTCGCGCAGCAGGTGCTCGGCGGCGGCGATGTGGAGCGCTACCTCGGCTTCCTCCGCTCCGGCGGGACGAAGATGCCGCTGCCGACGCTCGCCGAGGCCGGCGTGGACATGTCGCAACCGGCCCCGATCGCCGCGGCGCTCGCCGTTTTCGCGCAGCGCGTGGAGGAGCTGGAGGCACTGCTCGGGTGATGCTGGACGGCCACGAACGCACCCTCCTCGCCGCGCAGGGTTACGCTGAGCTGTCGATGTTCGACGACGCGCTTGCCGAGCTGGATTCGCTGCCCGCCGAGGCGCTGAGAACCGCCGAGGCGCTGGAGCTGCGCACCGTCATCCTCATGCAGGCCAAACGCTGGCAGGACGCGCTCGCCACCGGCCACGAGCTCTGCCAGGCCGAGCCGCAAAAGACCGGCGGCTTCATCCACACTGCCTTTTGCCTGCACGAACTCGGCCGCACCGCCGAGGCCCGCGACTGCCTGCTCGCCGGCCCGTCGTCACTCCACGCCGAAGCCACCTTTCACTACAACCTCGCCTGCTACGAGTGCGCCCTCGGCCACCTCGACCTCGCCCGGCTGCACCTCGACAAGAGCTTTTCCATGGACAAAAAAATGCGCGACCTCGCCAAGCGCGACCCCGACCTCGCCGCACTGCGCGAGTAGATCCTGCGAAGCCTGCGTGAAAAGCTGGATGCGACGCGGCCCTTCCCAAAGCTCTCGCCGAAGGGCTCAGGCCTCCGCGGAGGCGGCAGGCGGGCGGGACTTCCCTTTCCCGCAAAAACCGGTAGCCTCTTCTGCATGAGCACGATCACCGCGATCCTCGAACCGCACGCCGACGGAAGTCTGCACCTGCCACTGCCTCCAGAAATGCGCCACGGCAAGGTGCGGGTGGAAGCGAAGCTGGAGGCTCTGCCGCAGCCTTCCGACTCCGGGGTAACTCCCCCGCAGGCCACGCCCTTGGAGGCTTTCAAAGTTTTGCGGGCCATGGGTGGGCTCCGGCACGTCATCCCCGACCCGGTGGCATGGCAGCGCGAGCAGCGGGCGGATCGCTCCTTGCCGGGGCGCGATTGAGCCATGCTGCTGGACAGCAACATTCTCATCTACGGCGCTGAGGAAGGTGAACCGCGACTCGATGCGATCCTCGCCCGTTCCGATCTCGCGGTGGCGAGCGTGAGTTGCATCGAGACACTTGGTTATCACCGCCTGAGCGACTCAGAGCGTCAAGGACTGGAGGCGGCCATCGCGCGGATGACGGTCCTCGCGCTCGAAGACGCGGTAGTCGGGCAGGCGATTTTCCTGCGACAGGAACGTAAGATGGGGCTGGCGGATGCCGTCATCGCGGCAACGGCGCTGGTGCATCAATTGCCATTGGTGACGCGGAACGTGGATGACTTCAAACACGTTGCCGGGCTGGAAATCGTCAACCCTTTTGCCGAAACGAAGAACGCCTGAGCCGATTCCGCGAGACAGCGCGCGAGCGAAGGCGGGCGCAACCGCCCGCTTTTTTCCCAAACCGACACCCCGCCAGGCACACGCGAACCTTGATCCGCCGCCCAGGGGCATGGCAAAAGAAACCCGCGATCTTGCGCTCCGACTGAACCCTTCGCGGCACCGTCCCACCTGTTCACCGATTTCACCCGCCCTCCGTCCCTCCACTATGCCTGCCAGACGTTTCCGCATCGCCTTCTCCTTCGCGGGAGAAAGGTGGGAGTTCGTCGGCAGCACCACACCCTTCGGCAAGCGCACGCCATGAGCACCAAAGCCGCGCAGACAAAACCCGGTCAGCTCACCGCCATGATTAGCAGCACGGCGCTCGATCTCCCCGAGCATCGCACCGCAGTGAAGGAAGCCTGCCTCTCCGCCGGTGTCTTTCCCATCGGCATGGAGCACCTCCCTGCCCGCGATGACTCCGGCATCACCGTTTCGCTGGAGATGGTGGACAAAGCCGACATCTACCTCGGCATCTACGCGTGGCGTTATGGATGGGTGCCAGACGGCAAACCCGTCTCCGTCACCGAAATGGAGTTCGACCGCGCCGTCGATCGCCAGGCCGCCGGCAAACTCCGCGAAATCCTCATCTTCACCGCCCACGACGACCATCCCTTTACCAAGAAGGACATCGAGACAGGCGACGACGCGCAGAAAAAACTCACCTCTTTCAAGACCAAGGCCACCACCGGACGCGTCCGCAAAGAGTTCAAATCCGTCGAGGAACTGCGACGCCTCGTCAGCGAATCCCTGCACGAGTTCAAGCACCGCCAGCACGGCTCCGACCTTCGTCATTCGTCATCCTGCATTCCGCATTCCTCCACCCCCAACAACCTCCCCCGCCTCCAGCCCTTCTTCGGCCGCGCGGCCGAACTCGCCACCATCCGCGAGGCCCTCGATCCCGACTCCCGCACCTGGGGCGCGCTCATCGATGGCCCCGGCGGCATGGGCAAGACCTCCCTCGCCGTCCGCGCCGCCTACGACTGCCCGCCCGGCCTCTTCCAGCGCATCGTCTTCGTCTCCGTGAAGGACCGCGAGATGGACGACGACGGCGAGCGCCCGCTCGGCAACCTCCTCGTGCCGGGCTTCCTGGAGATGCTCAATGAACTCGCCCGCGAGCTGGGCCAGCCCGACATCGCCAAGTCCCCCGAGGACCAGCGCATCCGGCTCCTGCTCGGCGCGCTCCGCCCCGCGCAGGCGCTGCTCATCCTCGATAATCTCGAATCCCTCCCCAAGGCCGACCGCGACCAGCTTTTCACCTTCGTCAAACGCCTGCCGCCGGGCTGCAAGGCCATCCTCACCAGCCGTCGGCGCATCGGCTCCGGCTCCGAGGAACTCATCCTCGAAAAGCTCGACCAGGACGCCGCGCTCGCCACCCTCGCCGACCTCGCCCGGCGCCATCCGCTGCTCGCCCGCACCAGCGAAGCCGAGCGCATCGCCCTCTACACCCAGACCGCCGGCAAGCCGCTGCTCCTGCGCTGGGCGGCCGGCCAGCTCAGCCGCGGGAGCTGCCGCACCTTCCCCGACGCGCTCGCCTTCCTGCGCACCTGCCCGCCGGACAATGACCCGCTGGAATTCATTTTCGGCGACCTCGCGAAGGAGTTCACCCCCGACGAGGAGAAAGTGCTCTGCGCCCTCACCTACTTCAGCCTCCCGGCGAAAGTGGAGCACCTTGCCGTAATTGCCGGCCTCAAATCACAATCCGTCGAGACCGCGCTCGGCTCGCTGGCCAATCGCTCGCTCGTTGTCCCCGATAAGGAGGAAAAGGAATACACTCTCGTGCCGATGGTTGCCGACTTCCTGCGCAAACACCGGACTGATGTCGTTGCGGAAACCGGCGAACGGCTCGAAAAATGTGCATTCGAGTTCATTCAATATTGCGGCTGGGACAACCACGACCGCTTCCCGATATTGAAATCGGCATGGTCGCTCGTGGATTCAGCCATTCCATTTTTTCTCGCGGGCGAAAATCGCGTGTTACAAGGCGTATGCCACGCGCTGTGTGAGTTTCTCAATTTTACAGGGCGGTGGGACGAATGGTTATCCCTCAACCAATATGCGGAGACTAAGGCGCGCGACGCAGGCGATTTTTTTGAGGCCGGTTGGCGTGCCTTTCATCAAGGCTTTGTTCACGCTCAACGTCACGAGCCGGACAAGTTGATTGCTTGCGCGGAAAGGCTTGCATCGTATTGGGCCAAAATTGAAGTGGAGCCCCGCGAACGAGCACTTATATGGCGCATGCGTGGTGATGCGTATGGCCTGATGCGTGAATATGACCGGGCAATAGTTGGCCATCAAGCGGGACTCGAATTGCTTCAGCGGTTTTCAGCAGATCCAAAAGACATAGCTGGCGCTCACAATTCACTGGCGGGGGCGTATACTGACTCGGGGGATAACCTAGCCGCTCAGAAGAACTACCGGAAGGCTCTTGGACTTGCCAGAGCAGCCAATTATCCCGCTGGAGTTGCGATGTATTTGGGAAACTTGAGTCTTTGTTCGCTGCATCGACGTTGCTGGCGCCGCGCGGAAATTCTAACACGCAATGGACTCGACCTAATGGAACCGATAGGTAGAGAGCCATCCATCGCCGCCGATTGCGACCGCCTAGCCCAAGCTCTGGTGAAACAAGGAAAGGCTGCGGAAGCGTTGCCCTACTCTCAGCGTGCGGTCGAAATTTACAGCCGGTTGCGTTTGCCTGATTTGGGAACAGCCCGCGCGACTCTTCGGGAGGTGAAGAATGAGATTTCTCCCACGACATCGACGCCATCTTCCGCGACCCTCGGCTAAACACGCAACTTACTTTGAATTGTGATTACTCGAAAAGAATCAGCTTGGGATGCGGCCTTGAGGAAGATTGAAAAATGTCGCCGAAAAGGTAACCAAGGCACGGCTCTTAGCTTAAGTGGGTTACAACTGACGAGTATTCCGCCGGAGATCGGTGAGCTGACGGAACTAAAGCAGCTCTTGCTTTTCGACAACCAGCTTAAGGAGCTACCTCCAGAGATCGGTAACTTAACGAAGTTACGGCAGCTCGTCAAATGCAACAATAAGCTAGAGGCTCTTCCCTCTGAGATCGGACAGCTTAGGGACCTCACAACGCTAGACCTCAGCGACAATGAGCTTACGACGTTGCCCGCAGAGATTCGCCAATTGACGGAACTAAAGACGCTCCTTCTCCACGAAAATCCGTTACTCGGGATGCCCTCCGAAGTATTGGGTCAGAGATCGCGGTATATGCTCGAAGGGAGCAATGCCTCATCTGACTCTGTGCAGGCGATTCTCGACTTCTATTTCTACCGCCTCGAACAAGGCGAAGCACCGATTCAGGAGGTTCGGGTGCTATTGGTCGGACGAGGCCGTGTTGGGAAGACTTCGCTTCTGAAATCGCTGCGCTCAAAGCGGCCTGACGAGCACGAACCAGAGACGCCAGGTATTACGGTCTTACCGTTGAGATTGCGATGCGCAAGCGGGATGGCGCGGGGGCACGCATGGGATTTTGGCGGTCAAGAATTCCTGCACGGAACTCACCAGATTTTCCTGAGTGAACGCTGTGTCTATCTGCTCGTTTTGGAGGGTGCGTCAGGAACGTGGGACCGGGAGACGGACTATTGGCTGCGATTTATTCAAAGCTACGGTGGCGACAGTCCGGTGATCGTAGCGCTCAATAAATACGACTCACATGCGTTCTCAGTGGATGGCTTTCGCCTTCAGGAGCGCTGCCCTCAAATCGTAGGTTTCGTTCAGACGGATGCGTTCACCGGTCGGGGTAGAGATGAACTCCGAAAGCTGCTTGAGCGGACTGTAGATGGGATGGAGCACGTTTGGCTCGGAGTTCCGAAAAAGTGGCATTTGGTCAAAGAGGAGCTGACCCGGATGCCTCAGAATTTTCTCGAATACAAAGACTATCAAGCGCTGTGCGCGCGGGAGGGAGTGACGGAGGAACGGCAGCAGGAGAGCCTGGCGGAGACCCTGCACCGGCTGGGGATCGCGCTGAACTTTCGCGATCATCACCGGCTCAAGCACACGAGCGTGCTCAAGCCGCAGTGGGTAACGGAAGGCATTTACGGACTGTTGCGCCATGCGCAAAAGCAGGACTGCCACGGGGTGCTGGAGCGGGCGTGGATCGCGCAGGCGCTGCCGGCGAAGGATTATCCGGCGGACAAGCACGGCTTTGTCATGGGGCTGATGGAGAAGTTCGAGGTGGCCTTTGCGCTGGAGCAGCCCGAGGCGACAGCGGGCCAGCCGAAGGAACCCCAGCGCTGGCTGATCCCGGAACTGCTGCCCGAGGCGCAACCGGCGGCCTTTGCGGAGTTCCGCCAACCGGGGGTGAAGCGGCTGCGGTTTAGCTATCCCGAGGCGCTGCCGCCGGGGCTGCTGCCGCGGCTGATCGTGCGCACGCACGAACTGAGCGAGGCGCACGCGGAGTGGCGCTGGCGTTCGGGCGTGGTGCTGGAGTGGGTCGGCGCGCGGGCGCTGGTGCGGCTGGATCGCAACGAGCGGCGCACCGAGGTGGCGGTGACAGGCGACGTGGCGGAGGATTGCCAGAGCCTCTTCGACATCATCCGCGCGCATCTCACCGTGCTGCACGGAAAGGTGCCGGTGATCGAGGAAGTGCAGACGCACGACGATCCGGAAAAATGGGTGCCGATGACCGACCTGCGCGTGGCCGAACGCGAGCAGGAGCCGACGCTGCCGGTGACGGTGGGCACCGGCGCCGAGGCGAAGCGGGTGAAGCTGCCCGTGGCGGCGACGCTGAACACCGTGGAAAGCGAGGCCGCGCGCAAGGCCGCCGGACCGGAAGCGGAGCCGCGGATGCAACTCTTCATCAGCTACGCGCACCTGAACGAGAAAGAGCTGATCCCTTTCCGCCCGCATCTCACGCACTGGAGCCAGCAGGGCTACATCCAGGTGTGAGACGATCGCGACCCGGTGCCGGGCGAGCAGTGGGAGGCCGGCATCACCGACGCGCTCCAACGCGCGGACCTCGTGCTGCTTTTCTACACGACCGCAGCACGGGGCTCGGACCTCATCCAGCAGACGGAGCTGCCCAACGCGCTCGCCCGCTCCGACGCGAAGCAATGCACGATGCTCCGGGTGCCGCTGGAGAGGAACGATCTGGAAGCGAAGCGCCCGCTGGAGCAGCGCCGGAAAAAGCGGCAATACGCCACGCGAGACGCTCGGCCAGTCTATGACTTCGAGATTGTGCAGAAGGGCTGGATGGAAGTGGCGCAGGCGATCCGCCGGGCGGTCGAAGCGAGGCGGAAGCTGGCGCGGTGACGGCGGAGCCAAATATTCCCCAAAGTTTCCCGTTGCGCTCGCCGGAATCTCCCATTACTCCTACCGCCCATTTTTTTTCTGCCTTAAACACAACCCGAACGCACTCTATGTCCACTGAACTGATGACGGAACTCCTCGAAGCCGGGGTCCACTTTGGCCACCAAACCAAACGCTGGAACCCGAAGATGAAGCCGTTCATTTTCGAGAAGCGCAACGCCATCTACATCATCAATCTCGGCAAGACGGTGGAGCAACTCGATGACGCGACGAAGTTCCTGAGCGATGTCACCAGCCGCCGCGGCAAGGTGCTTTTCGTGGGCTGCAAGAAGCAGGCGCAGGAGGCGATCAAGGAAGCCGCGCTGGCGTGCGGGCAGTTTTACGTGAACCAGCGCTGGCTCGGCGGCACGCTGACCAACCTGACCACCCTCCGCAAGAGCATCGCGCGGATGAAGTACATCGAGGATCTGGAGAAAAAGCCGGAGTATTCCAAGATGGGCAAGCAGGAGATTTCCGCGGTCAAGCGCGAGGGTGAAAAGCTCAAGCGCAACCTCGAAGGCATCCGCGACATGGACAAACATCCCGATGTGCTCGTCGTTATCGACACGATGCGCGAGGGCATCGCCGTGGCCGAGGCCAATCGGCTGGGCATCCCCGTCGTGGCCATCGTCGATACGAACGCCGATCCCGATCTCATCAAATATCCGATCGCCGGGAATGACGACGCCA
>CAYQBV010000100.1:0-13257 GCA_964415705.1 uncultured Chthoniobacter sp.
TGCACGCCGGGCACGGGCGGGGCGGGTTTCCCGGGCTGCGGGTCCGGATATTTTCGTGGGGTGAGTTTCAGGGATTTCTTTGGCCCCTTGGGATTCTTCTGCACGAGGTCCGCGGCGCTCTTGAGTGTGGCAGCCTGGTCTTTGGCGGTCACAGCATCGGCCAGCCAGCGCAGGTGTTCGCCTTGGGAAAAGTCCTGCGCATGGTCGCGCGCTTTGGCGATTTCCAGGAACTGGGTGCCTTTCATTCCGTCCCACGTCGAGTGCTCCCAGCCGCGCCCGAGCTTCACTTTCCAGCCTTCATTGCCGAGAAACCCGACGGCGGCGTGCCCCGGCTGTTTCACACCCCAGACGGGGACGCCAAACGCCTGATTGATGAACCGACCGAACCACGCGCGCGGCCCGCATTTGCCGCCGCCGTTGAGCACCGTGGCAAAGGTGTGCGGCAGCGGACCCCAGTTGGCGCTGGTGTATTGCACCTCGGAAACCATGGCGATGTAGCGGGCCTCGCGCACCAGCTCGGGCCGCATCGTTTTCAACATCGCTCGCGCCCAGGTGATGTCGGCGTCGGTGCCCTCGCAGTTCACGATCTTGGCGTATTCCCAGACGCGCAGTTCGCCGAACATCGGCGCAAGTTCACCGCTTTTGTGCGCGGCCTTGTAGTGCTGGTAGCGCTTCACGGGGTCGATGGTTTCGTCGCAGTGAAACGCCTTGGTCGGCCTGGCCAGCGCCAGCGCCGTGCCGAACGCGAGCCGGAGGTGCATGCCCTGCGCTGCCTCGGGATCGGCGGTAAAAATCTTGCGCAGCACACCCAGCGCGCCGACGTAGTCCTGGTCGCGCGGCTCGCCGCCTTCGAGGAAAAGACCCATGACCTCCGGGCTTTTCATCAGCCCCGCAAGGAACGCCTGATTCCCCGGATCGGCTTTGGCAAAGGCGCCCAGCTTGTCCGCGCCGCACTTGGCGATGAGCTGCCGCTGCGCCAGCGTGCTTGCGAGCGCGCCGTCCGTCAACAGCCCACCCTGCGCGGCATCGGCGATTTTCGCCGCGTCGCCGGTCGGAGCCTTTTCTTTGAGCCATTTGGTGACATTCGCGAAGTAACCGGTGAAATCACCGGACTTGATGGCTTTTTCCAACTCACCCGCGCCTGGTTCCCAGGCACTGAGTGTCGTGTGCGTCACGAGCAGGGAACAGGCGAGGAGAGCGCCGAGCAGGTGAGATTTCATGAGTCGAGTAACGATCGGACGGAGCGCAGCGCAGGCGGGAAAGCAGCTTGGGCTTTAGCCCAAAGTCAGAGCCACCTTGGGCTAAAGCCCAAGCTACTTTCCGCTCCGTTCAGGATGACGGTAGTTATTGCGCTGCGGCATCGCCGCTCTTACTCCAGCGGATGCGCTTTGAGCAGTTCCTCGGGCTTCCAGAAGATGCTGCGGTCTTTGGTGGCCGCGCGGACTTTCGCGACGGTCGCGGGCAGGACGGGGGCGGCTTTGTTGCTCCAGGTGTTGCGCACGTAGGTCAGCACGCCGGCCATTTCCTCGTCGCTGAGGATCGCGCCAAATGCCGTCATCGGCGGGATGCCTTTGGCCGGATCGTAGGTCACGCCTTTGACTTCCATCGGTCCCCACAGGCCGTGCAGCGTGAGCTTGAGGAGGCGCTCTTCGCTGCCGGTGACCCACGGGCTGCCGTCGAGCGGCGGGTAGGTCGGCGCGAGGCCGGCACCGCTGGGCTGGTGGCAGGTGGCGCAGTGGCCGTCGCGGACGAAGACGTTCGCGCCGAGCGTGTAGGATTTGGCGGCGTCGCCGGTGAGGTGCGCGGGCACGTTGACCACGACCTTGGTTTCCTCCTGGACGATGTTGCTGGGCATCTTGCCTTTCGTCGGATCGGCCGGACCCCAGTGGTGCTTCACGGTGGCGGCGGCGACTTTCGCGTGCGGCTCAGGTGAACTGAGCACGGCTTCGAGGAGCGCGGTGTTGCGCACGTTGTGCTGCTGGTGGATCCAGAGGGCTTCGAGCAAAGGATGCGCGTGCTCCGCCTTGGATGGGTCGAACTGCTTGATCCACTGCTGGGTGGCGGCGATGACTTCCTTCGAGTCGCGCTCGCTCAGCTCCACGTGGGTGCGCTGACGCACGCCGTCCACGGGGTGCTTGAGGTTTTCGAGCAGCGCCGGGATGGGCTGGCCGTCGATGGCCACTTTCTTTTGCAGCGGGCGATTCTTGTTCACGAGGCGGTAGATCCGGCCATGCGCGTGATCGCGCTTGGGGTCGCGGATGTTGTGCTGCATGTGGCCGATGATGACGTTGTGCCAGTCGGCAATGTAGAGCGCGCCATCCTCGCCGAACACGGCATCGGTCGGGCGGAAGTTTTTGTCGTCGCTCTTGAAGAAATCCGGCGTCGGCGTGCCCCAGACTTCGCTGAGCTTCATGTTCTTGCCGCCCTCGGCGTAGCCATCGCGGTGGAGTTTGTAGCGCTTGATGCCGAGGTAGCCGATCGTGTTCAGCACGAGGAAATCCTGCTGGATGTCCTCGGGGAAGTTTTCGCTCGAGACGATGGCGTCAGCGGCAACCGGGCGGACTTCCTTGTTCACCAACTTGTGCATCTTGAAGCCATTGCCCTCCGGGCGGATCTGGAAGGACTCGCCGCCGGTCCCGTCATTGGCGAAGTGGTAGCCCCAGCGGTCGAAGGAAATGCCGTGCGGGTTCGGGTTGTTGGTGCCGTGGAAGGTGATGGTGTAGCTGCGCGGGTCGAAGCGATACATCCCCGAGGCCCCGGAGTGGAGCGCCGGACCCCACGGGTGCTCAAAGGCGTTCTGGAGAAAGATGCCGCTCTGCCAGTAGATCGCGCCGTCCGGTCCATAGATGAGGTTGTTCGCGGCGTGATGGGTGTCCGACGAGTCGATGCCCTGGAAGAGGACGATGCGCACGTCCGCCTTGTCGTCGCCGTCGGTGTCCTTGAGGAAAAGGATGTCCGGTTGGGAGGTCACGATGACGCCGCCATTCCAGAACTCGAAACCGAGCGGGTTGTGGACCTTGGCGAACTCCGTGGCCTTGTCCGCGACGCCGTCACCATTCGTGTCGGTGAAAATGAGGAGGCTGTCGTTCATCGGCTTGAGCGGTTCCCATTTCGGGTAAGTGCCCCAGCACGCGGCCCAGAGCCGGCCTTTGGTATCCACCTGCAACTGGACAGGATTGGCCATGGCGGGAAAGCGCGACTCGTCGGCGAAAAGGTTCGCCTCGAAGCCATCGGGGATCTTCATCTTGCCGAGGCCTTCCTGCCCGCTGAGGTAGTCGGAGTTACCCTCTTTGCTCGCGTCGGAGCTTTTGCTTTTGCCGCCCACGTTCGAGATGACCTCGTGGGGTGGCGGCACATTCGCGTCGGAGACGGTGTGGGTCTTGCCCCCGGCCACGGCCCAGATTTTTGGATCACGGTTCGCCGTCATCACCTCGAGCATCGTCAGTTCGTGCTGGAGCACTTGGGCATTGCTCTGGCCGTTCACAAATTTCAGCCCCGAGCGACCGCCCCAGATGTCGTTGCCGTCCGTCGCGCGGAAGCGGTTGTGCCAGTGCCAGTCCTTGTCGTTGACGGCCAGGCGCAGTGGTTCGAGGGCCGCCGCCGGAGCCGTCACCGCTTGGCCCGTGAGGGCGCTGGCGATGATCTCGCCGAGCTGGCGGTTGCCATCCGGCAGCAGGTGGATGCCGTTCATGGTCAGCGGCGTTTTGGCCTGGGTGTAGCGCGCCTGCGTCGTCGAGAAGAGATCGACAAAGGCGACCTTTTTCTCCTCCGCGACCTGCTGGATCGCAGCGGTGTAAAGCGCCAGGTTCACGTTGTTGGCCGCGCCGTTCGGGAGGTTCGGGCTCTTGCGGTTTTCGTGGGCGATGGGCGAAAAGAGGACGATGCGCGGCGCGGATTCGCCGTTGAATTGGATGCCGCGATACTTGTCCACCATCCCGCCGAGGTCGGTCTTAAACTTCGCCAGCCCGCCCTCTCCGGCGAACGATTCATTGTAGCCGAAGAACGCGAAAATCACGTCGGCCTTGCAGTTCGTGAGCGACTTCTCCGGCGCGTCGAAACCCTGATGCCGCGGGCGATTTGCCACGGAATCGCCGACGATCGCGAGGTTGCGGAAGCTCAGTTTTTTGTCGGCCATTTTGCTCTGGATGACCGTCTCCACCCAGCCGTCGTGCTGCATGCGGTCGCCGAGGGCGTTGCCGATGATGGCAACCACGTCGTTTTCCTGGAGCGGAAGCTGCGCGCGTCCCGGCAGCGTGCCGAGGACCAGCGCCGCCAGCGAGCCGGCGATCGTTTTGAACAGTGGGGAGGGGAGGGTGCGGGTTGGTTTCATAAAAGGAAAAGGAGGCGGGAGTAAGACCCGCGAGGGTGGCGGAAGAAAGACTCTTTTTTGGAAAATCGCGCGCCGGCTACGTCGGGCAGGGGACGGCATCGGCGAGCGGGATGTCGCCGCCGGTTTTTGTATCGAGCCAGAGGGCCTGGCGGCCGAAGAGGAAGCGCGCGTGGCCGAAGTCGGCCCAGCCGGCGGCGTCCGCGAGGCGGTGCATTTCAAGGTAGGAAAAGGCCCGGTGGATGGAGGTGCGGGCGTCGGCGCGGGTCATGGGCGCGCGGTAGATGAAGGTCGTCAGGAGGCGAATGCCGAGGCGCGCGAGGCGGCGGCGTTCGAGGTCGGCGACGAGGGTGAAGCGGTGCGAGAGCGCGCGGCAGCGGCGGAGGAGCAGGATGGCGTGGTCTTCGCTGAAATGGTGCAGGGCGAGGGAGCACGTCACGAGGTCGTAGGTGTGCGGACCTTCGAATTGGAGGACGTTGCCGCGCAGGAAGGTGATCTCGGGAAATCCGGCGCTCCAGCGGCGGGCGATTTCGAGGGTCGAGGGGTTCGCGTCCACGGCGTCGATCTGCAAATCAATCGCCCGGGCGCGCGCCCACTGGACCATGAAGCGCGGGAGGTCGCCGCCGCCGGTGGCGAGGTCGAGCACGCGGTAGGAGCGCTTTTCGCCGAGCCACGGCGGGAGAAACGTCCGGAGCAGCCGGTGCGCGCCGAACCAGCGGTTGAGCGAGGCGAGGTTACGCAGGTCGGTTTCCAGTTCCGCGCTCACAGGCTGCGGCCGATCCATGAGTTCCGGTTCGTGCGGATCGAAGGAACGCGGCATGGCTCAGGTGAGGGCGAGGAGCGCGAGCATCCGGCCGGTCCGGCCACGCTCGACGCGGTAGGAGTAGTAGCGCGCGACGTTTGCGCCCGTGCAGATGCCGGAGTCGGCGACCTGCGTGACCCCGGCGTCGCGACACTGCGCGACGATGAGTGCGGCGAAGTCGATTTCGTAAAGTGGCGGGCGGATGCACGGGCTGAGCTGCACGACGATGTCCGCCGGGTCGCAGCCAAAGTCGCCGCGCATGCTCTCGATGGCGGCGGCGGTGAGGCCGAGTTCGCTGCCGCGCCGCCCGGAGTGGAGGAGCGCGATGACCCGCCGCACGGGGTCCGCGAGATACACCGCGCAGCAGTCGGCGACATGAATCCCGAGGCAGACTCCGGGGCTGGCGGTGATCAGCCCATCCACGCCCGCGACGGGCACCGGGGTGTTTTCATCCACGAGCGCGATCTCCCGGCCGTGCACCTGCGCGCCGCGGACGAGGCGCTTTTCGCCCACGCCCAGCGCGGTCCGCGCGGCCGTGTGGGCGCCATCGAGCCGGCACAGCGCGACTTCGCGATCGGCCTGCACATCGAGCCCGGCGACGCGCCCGGTGAAGCCGTGGATCAAGCCGGGCACGGCCTCGAGGGCGGGGAATTTTTCGACCGGGGCCGCGGCAGTCACGCGAGGAGGCGGGCGGAGGCTACGGCGCCTTTTTCTTCGTGGGCGCCGGCGGGGCGGCGGGCGCGGTTTTGGGGGCCTGGCGTTTGGTCAGCGGATCTTCAAACGTCTCGCTGTAGAGGGTTTCGGTCGCCGTCACGCGGTCGAACTCGGACAGCTCCTGATTGTAGGTCGCGCGCGACTGAATCTCGCTGGTCCGCGCCTTGGTCAGCGCCACGCGGGCGTCGAGCACATCGAGCTGCGTGCCGGCTCCGGCGAGGAGACGCTCGTTGGCGAGGCGGAGCGCTTCGAGCGCCGCCTCCACGTTTTTCTGCTGGCTGCGGATGGTTTCGCGGGCGGCCTGGAGATTGGCGTAGGACTGCTGGACTTCGAGTTCCACCTTCTGCACGGAGTCGTCGTAGTTGATCTTCGCAAACTCCAGTTGCGCGCGCGCCTGCTGGACCTTTCCCGCCGTTTCCAGCCCGTCGAAAATATCCCACGAGCCGGTCACGCCGAAGAACCAGCCATCCACGATCTTGTCGAGCTTGTCGGTGAACCGCGAATTGTGGAGTTCGTAGCCCGCATTGGCGTCGAGGCGCGGCTTGTAGCCCGCCAGCGCGACCTTGATCTGCTCTTTGCCGGTGAGGATCTGCTGGCGCTGCACTTTCAAAAACGGGCGCTTCTCCTTGGCCGCCGCGATGGCCTTGGTCAGGCCGAGGCGCGGCTCGATGACGGAGAATTCCCCGACGCAGTGAAAGGTCGGCTGCCCCTTTGGGCCGGGGTTCAGCGCGAGCGTTTTCGCCAGCTGGAGCTGGGCGATCAGGGCGTTGCTTTTCGCGCGGATCAAATCGGGCTGTGCATTCGAAAGCTCGACCTCGGCCCGCAGCACGTTGAAGCGCGGGACGGTCCCCGCCTCGAAGCGGTTCTGCTGATCCTTGAGGCCGTCGCCGAGGAGCCGGACGGCCTCTTCCTGCACGGTGATCAGCGCGCGGGTCAGGAGCACTTCGTAAAACTGGACGCGGGTGAGCGCGATGATGCGATCGACGGTGTCGCGGAGCTGGTAGTAGCTGCTGTCCTCGGTGAATTTCGCGATGTTGATCGCGGCGCGCACCTGCCCGCCGGAGTAGAGAACCTGCCGCGCGGTGATGGTCACCGACCACGACTTGTCGCCGGGACCGGAGCCACCGCCCTGATCGCCTCCGGCCACCGGAATCGCGGTCGAGGTCGTGGTCACGCCGCCGGTCGTGGTCGTGGTCGTGGTCGTGGTCGGGCTGAAGTCGCTGCTGTCGAAGCTGCCGCCCGCGACCAACCGCCGGTCTACCTGCCGAAAATTGCCACTGACGCCCACGTGCGGCAGCGCCTGCGCGCGCACCTCCACGATCTGCCCGCGCGTCCGCTGGATCTCCTGGAGTTGCTTGCGGATGTCCGGGTTTTGGCGGAGCGCCGCCTCCACCGCCTTTTCCAGCGTGAGATCCCCGGAGATCGCCCACGACGCCCCGGTTCCCTCCCCGGCGCCGGAGCGGGGAGCCAGGAAAAGGACGGTCAAAGCAAGCGCGGCGGAGAGAAAAAGGCGGATCATGTCGGGCGGCAGTAGGTGAAGATTTTCTCGTAGATTTGCAACCAGCTCTTTCGCTCACCCGGCTCCAGGGCATTCATCATCTTCAGGAGATTCGTCACCATGTCGTCATGCACTTTGCCGACCAGCGCCGAGCCGGACGGGGTCATCAGTACGAAAATCTTCCGGCGATCCGCCAGTCCATTCGACCGGCGGACGTGCCCCAGTTTCTCCAACCGGTCCACGATCCCGGTCGTGGCCGCAGTGGAGTGGCCCATGCGCTGGGCGATGTCCGTCATGCTCAGCGATTCGGTTTCGCGCAAAAAGCTGAGCACACAGGATTGCGAAAACGAGACGTGGCCGCGGGCCAGTTCTTTTGAAAGATTGAGCGCGAACGACCGCTGCAGGACGGTGAAAATCTGCGCGAGCCGCCCGGCATCGGCGCGCAAAGTGGATTCTTCCGGGAGGTCGGGCATAAGTGAAGAGCGGGCAAGGTAAGGGCATCGCCCGATGCGTCAACCGGCGCAGCGGGGGCGGCCGGCTTTCGTCGCGATTGACCGCCCGCCGCCGGCCCGCTCTGCTCGCCGCTTGAACTCCGCCGCCATCTTCGCCCTCGATCGCCCGGTGCCGGCGCTGTGGAAGCTCTACCTCATCCGCGCGTTTCTCACCGGCCCGCTGGTTTTCATCACGCTGCCGGTGCTGTGGTTCCGTTATTACACGCTGCGTTACCGCTTCGATGCCGAGGGCATCCACATGAAGGTCGGCATCCTTTTTCGCCGCGAAGTCAACGTGACCTACGCGCGCATCCAGGACATCCACCTCAGCTCGGGGCTGATCCAGCGCTGGCTCGGCCTGGCCGATGTGCAGATCCAGACGGCGTCGGGTACGGCGGGCGCGGAGCTGACCATCGAGGGGTTTCATCAGGCGGAGGAAATTCGCGACTTTCTCTACGCGCGGATGCGCGGAGCCCGGGAGAAAACGCCCGCCGCGCCGCCCGCGCTGCCCTCCGCGACCGGCGGAGGCGTCGCCGCCGTGGCGCTGCTGCTGGCCATTCGCGACGAACTGCGCCAGACCCGCGAACTGCTGGAAAAGCGCGCGGCCCCAGTCCCGCCGGGCGACGGTCATGTATAACTTCTTTCGCCGCACCTGCGAGCGGGTGCTCTGCATCCCCCGCGATCCCACGCCGCCGCCGGGCGACGAGGCCAGTGCGCGGGTCTTTCGCGCGGCCCCGGCCTATTTTCGCTACCGGCTGGTGGTGTGGGGGCTCAGCTCGCTGGTCATCGCGGTCGTCGGGCTTGGCGTGGTGGGCAGCATCGTTCTCGCAGTCATAAACGACCCGCAGGTGCCTGCCGGGTTGCGCTCCTTGATGCGGGCTGGAGCCGTCGTCGCGCTGGTGCTGCTGCTGTTGCGCACCCTCTTTTCGCTCGCGGTGCTGCGGCTGGATTTTGAGAAACGGTGGTATGTGGTCACGGATCGCAGCCTGCGCGTGCGCGAGGGCGTGCTGACCGTGCGGGAGATGACGGTGACCTTTGCCAACATCCAGAACGTGGCCGTGCTGCAAGGGCCGATCCAACGCGTGCTCGGCCTCGCCGACCTGCAGGTGGAGACGGCGGGCGGCGGCGCGGTCCCGGCCAATCAAAAGCAGCTCGGAGCGAATCTGCATGTTGCGTGGTTCCGCGGGATCGCCAACGCGGAGGAGGTGAAGCTGCTCATCCAGGACCGGCTGAGGAAACTCAAGGACGCGGGTCTCGGCGATCAGGACGACCGCCACGATCACGCGCCCGCGGCGGCCGTGGAGACGCCCGCTTTTCTCGCAGCACTCCGGGCCGTCCACGCGGAAGCCGCGGCGCTGCGGCTCGCCGCCGCCGGCTAGCAGCAGCGGTTGACCCCGCGGAAGCGCTGCTCGGTGGCGGTGAGGAAGACGTTGCGGCGCGGGCCGGGCTTCCTGTCCGGGGCGGCACATTCGCAGGCGGCGGCGCGGTCGCGTTCGCGGTCGATGGCGGCCTCGCCGGAGACTTCCTTGAGCAGCGTGAAGCCGAGCGCGATCGCCCCCATGACGGGCAGCGGGCGCTCGGGGGCGTCGGCGGGCAGCCAGACGGGCGCGGTCTCGCGGAGCACGGCGGGTTTGCGGCGGGAAAGGAGGAGCGCCCACTCGCGCAGGCTGAGCGCCACGATCGCGCCGACGAGCGCGAGAAAGCCGCCGGTGACAAACGCATCGACGCGCATGTTGCGCTGCTGGGTGCGGTTCATTTTCACGGCGCGCGCGGCGGCGGGGAGTTGGTCGGCGCTGGCTGCGGCGGCGGTCTGCTGGAGCGCGGGCAGCTTCGAGTCGAGCGCGCGGGCGGCGGCGAGGAAGCCGATCTTTGGATTCTCGTGCCACACCTTTTGCACGGCGGCGGTGGTGGTCACGGTGAGCAGCCAGGCGAGCGGGAGCAGCGTGACGAGCGCCACGGCCGGGCGGCGCTGGCGGGTGAGCTGCATCTTCAGCAGGATGGTCGTGGCGAGGCAGAGCGCGATGCTGGCGAGGAGCTGGTTGGCGATGCCGAAGAGGGGCCACAGCGCGCTTGTGCCGCCTTCGGGATCGAGCACGCCATTGATCAGAAAGTAGCCCCAACCCGCGACGATCAGCGCGCTGGCGAGGATGTTTGCGCCGAGATTTCCAGGGTCGCCGAGCGGTTTCCACACGTGCCCGAGCGCGTCCTGGATGAGGTAGCGCCCGACGCGCGTGCCGGCGTCGAGCGTGGTCAGGATGAAGAGCGCCTCGAACATCAGCGCGAAGTGATACCAGATCCCGAGCATCGTTTTGCCAAACAACCCGGCGAAGATGTGTGCCATGCCGACGGCCAGCGTGGCCGCGCCGCCGGTGCGGCCAAAGAGGGTCTTTTCCTGCACGGTGTCGGCGAGCGCAGTCATCTGCTCCACGGTCACGTGAAAGGGCGCGCCGTAGCTGTTCACCTGCGCCACGGTGGCGGCGGCGATGCTGGCGGCGTCGGGGCCGGGCACCTTGATGTTCATGCTGAGATAGACGCCGGGTTCGAGCGTGCAGGCGGCGATCATCGCCATGATGGCGACGAGCGATTCGAGGCACATGGCGCCGTAGCCCACGGAGCGCGCGGCGGTTTCGCGGGTGATGATTTTCGGCGTGATGCCGCTGGCGATGAGCGTGTGAAAGCCGCTGATCGCGCCGCACGCGATGGTGATGAAACAGAACGGAAACAGCTTCCCCGGCACCACCGGCCCGGAGCCGTCGATGAACCCGGTGAGCGCGGGCATTTGCAACTCCGGGAGCACGAGGAAGCACCCGGCGGCGAGCGCGAAGATCGTGCCGAGCTTCATGAAAGTGCTCAGGTAATCGCGCGGCGCGAGCAGCAGCCAGACGGGCAGCACGCTGGCGGCGAGGCCGTAGCCGATGATCCACTTCGCGAGCGTCAGCGCGGGCACGGTGAAGGCCGGCGACCACGCCGCGGATTCGTGGACGAACTGCCCGCCCCACACCGCTGCGAGGAGCAGGGCGACGCCGAGCACGGAGGCTTCGAGCACTTTCCCCACCCGCGCCCAGCGCAGGTAGCCGCCCATGAACATCGCGATCGGCACCGTGGCCGCGACGGTGAAAACGCCCCACGGGCTCTCGGCGAGCGCGTTCACGACCACCAGCCCGAGCACCGCGAGGAGGATGATCATGATCGAAAGAATCGCCACCGTGCCGATGACACCCGCCGCCGGGTTCAGCTCCTCGCGGACCATCTGGCCGAGCGATTTGCCATCGCGCCGGATCGACGAGGCGAGGATCACGAAATCCTGCACCGCGCCGCCGAGCACCACGCCGATCAGAATCCACAGCGTCCCCGGCAGGTAGCCAAACTGCGCCGCCAACACCGGCCCCACGAGCGGCCCCGGCCCGCTGATCGCTGCGAAGTGATGGCCGAAGACGATCCACTTGTTCGTCTTCACGTAGTCCTGGCCGTCCTCGTGGATCTCGCACGGCGTGGCCCGCCGGTCATCCAGCGCGAGCACTTTGGCGGCGATCCATTTCGAGTAGAAGCGGTAGCCGATGGCGTACGTGCAAAGCGCGGCGACGAGGATGTAAGCGGAGTTCAGCGGCTCTCCCCGCTGCAGCGCGATGGTCAGGTAGGCGGCGGCGCCGAGCGCCGCGACGGCGAGCCAGATGAGGAAGGTGAGGGACTTTTTCACGGTGCGAAAATGTCATCTCGCAGCGGGAGAGGAGAAGCAATCCCTCTTTCTTTTTTGCTCCGCTACTTCGCGAAACCCTGCGTCTTCAGCCAGAACAGGCAATCCGCCGCCCACGGATGCAGCGTGCCGCCGCCTCGCCCGCCGCCGAGGCCCATGCCGTGACCGCCTTTTTGATAGACGTGGAGGTCGAAAGGCACGCCCGCTTTGCGCAGCGCGCTGGCGAATTCCAGGGAGTTTTCCACCTTCACCGCGTTGTCCTCCCAAGTGTGCCAGAGGAAACATGGCGGCGTTTGTTTGGTGACCTGCTTTTCGTTGGAAAGCAGCTCGATCAGCTCGGGCGCGGGGTTGTTGCCGAGCAGGTTGATCTTCGAGCCGCCGTGGGTGTTCGGCCCCATGGAAATGACGGCGTAGCACAGGATGCCGAGGTCGGGTCGCGAGCTGAGGCGCTCGACGGGATCGGTGGCGTCGGCTTGGCCCGCGTCGAAATGCGTGAGCAGCGTGGACGCGAGATGCCCGCCCGCGCTGGAGCCCATGATGCCCACGCGCTTCGGGTCGATCTTCCACTCTTCGGCCTTCGCGCGGGTGAGGCGCACGGCGCGTGCGGCGTCGTGGAGCATCGCGGGGTGCCGGTAGCCTTTCGAGCCGAGGCGGTATTTCAAAACGAGGCCGGCGATGCCGTGCTCCGCGAGCCACTCCGCGTAGCCCGCGCCTTCGTGCGGCGCGAGCCCGCCGTAGCCGCCGCCGGGGCAGATGACCATGGCCGCGCCGGTGGCTTTTTCCGGAGCTGGGAGAAAAGCGGTGAGCGTGGGTTTGTCGTCGTCTTTCTCACCCAGCGCACCGGGCGCTCCCTCCGGCCAGAGCGGAACCGGCGCGAGCGGGGCGGCGTGGAGTGCGGTGGTGAGCAGCACGGTGGTCAGGATGGGGAGGAGGCGCATCGGAGCGGGGGCTAGACCTTTTCCGGGACGGTGAAAGGCGCGCGGTATTCGCGGGTGAGGAGCTGGTTGGCTTCGGGGTGGCCGAGGAATTTTTCGGTCGTCGGATCAAACTTCAGGTGCTCGCCGAAGGTGAGTTGGTCCTTGGTGAGGTCGAGGTGGTTCGCGGCGAGGTGCGCCGTCAGTCGCTCGAAGGAATCCACCGCGTCCTTGCTGCCCTTGATCTTCTCCGCGATGGCCTCGGGGGCGGATTTTTTCCCGACCCGATACGCGATGTTGCCGGTGTGGCAGAGCGCGCTGGAGATGTGACCGTCGAGGATCTTGCCGTTGAGATCGGCAGTCTTTCGGCTGCGCACCGCTTTGAGAAAATTCGCGTAGTGATTCTCGGGGGCACGCTGGGAAAACTTGCGGACTTCCTTTCCGTCGCCGTCAAAGGCGATCGCGTGGTCGTAGTCCGGGCAGAGGATGTGGCCGTTTTCGTACTGCACGATCACGCCCACGCTGGCGCCGCGATATTTGTCCATCGGGCCGGCGGGCACTTTCACTTCGCGGCCGTCGGCCTCGGTTTTCACCCCGGCGGGTTTGGAGGGCAGGCCGTGCACTTCAAAGATCAGCGGGGCTTTTTTGTAGTCGTGGAAAACGATGAGCGAGTTCGGTGTTTCGCCGTCGTCCACGTAGCCGAGCCGCCCGCCGATGGCGAAGACCGCGGGCGAGAGCGCGTCCTCGCCGAGGAAGCGGCGGGCGATGTCCATCTGGTGGATGCCCTGGTTGCCGAGGTCGCCGTTGCCGGTGTTCC
>CAYQBV010000101.1:0-13125 GCA_964415705.1 uncultured Chthoniobacter sp.
GAGCCGGCGGTAGGGCGGCGCGCCCCAGTAAGCGAGCGAGCCGAGCGCCCAGCCCAGTCGGAAGACCGCCGTGAGCGGCAGCGCGCACAGCAGCGCGGAAAGGGCGCGGTAGAGCGCGAAGACGACGCGATCCATCAGCGCGGCTTTTTCCGGTAGATCGCCTTGATCGGATGCTCGTCGAGGAGGTTCGGCTCGATGCCGCCGAGCTTCTCCGGGTCGTAGAGTTGGATGCCGACGAAGTAATAGAGCGGGCAGATCGGCGGGTCGTCCGTGATGAGGATGCGCTCGGCTTCGCGAAAAATAGCGTAGCGCTTTTTCCCATCCACCTCGCGCCCGGCGGCGGCGATGAGTTCGTCGTAGCGCGGGTTGCTCCAGCCGGTGCGGTTGTTGCCGCCGCCGGTGACAAACATGTCGAGGAAGGTGTTGGGATCGTTGTAGTCGCCGACCCACGTGGAGCGCGAGAGGTCGTAGTCGAGCTGGCTCTGCGAGTTGAGGTAGACGGTGTATTCCTGCTGCGCGAGCTGGATGCTCACGCCGAGATCGCGGCGCAGGGTGCTCTGGAGTTCCACCGCGATGTCGCGGTCGAGATCGGAGTCGGCGCGGTAAAGGTAGTAGCGCACGGGAAAGTCGCGCCCGCCGGGGAAGCCAGCCTCGGCGAGCAGGCGTTGGGCCTCGGCGACATTGCGCTCGGGCGAAGGCGGCGGCTCGTAACCGGTGCCCGCGCCCGGCGGCACAAAGCTCGTGGCCGGGCGCTCGCCCGCGCGGGTGATGCGCTCGACGAGGGAGGCTTTGTCCATGACGAGGCAGAACGCCTTGCGCACGCGCGGATCGTCGAACGGTTTCCGCGTCACGTTGAAGCGGAAGAAGTAATTACCGAGGAACGGCGCGGCGTGGAAATCGGGCCGCTTCTTCAACTCCCCGAGCAGCGGGGTGGGCGCGAGCCCCTTGTCCATCATCACGTCGGCGAGGCCGGTCGCGTAGAAATTGAAAGCGGTGTGCGGGCGGGGCGCGGGGATCACGTCCACGCTCTTCAGCGCGACCGCGGCGGCGTTCCAGTAGCGCGGATTTTTCTCCAGCCGCACGCGGTCAAACGGCCGCCACTCCCGCAGCACGAAAGCGCCGTTGCCGGTGAAGTGCGCGGGCTTGCTCGCCCAGTCGGAATGTTTCTCCACCGTGGCCCGATGCACCGGGAGCAGTGTGGAAAAGGCGCACAGATCGAGGAAGAACGGCGTCGGATTTTCGAGCGTGATCTCGACCGTGTAGGGATCGGGCGCACGCACCCCGACGGTGGAGAAGTCCGTGGTCTTGCCCTCGCCGAAAGCCTTCGCGCCGCGAATGTAATAGAGCTGGTAGGAATACTCCGAGGCCGTGGCCGGGAGCAGCGTGCGCCGCCAGGAGTAGAGGAAATCCTCCGCCGTCACCGGGTCGCCATTGCTCCAGCGCGCGTCTTTGCGCAGATGAAAAGTGTAGCGCAGCCCGTCGGGCGAAATCTCCCAGCGCTCGGCCACGCCCGGCTGCGACACGCCCTTGCTGTCGTAGCTCGTGAGCCCCTCAAAGAGCGCGTAGCTGATGCGGCTCGTGGCCTGCGCGGTGATCAGCGGCGGGTCGAAAAGCTCGGGCTCCGCGCCATTGATCAGCACCAGCTCGGCGCGCTCCGGCGCGCGTCCGCAGCCCGCGAGCAGGGCGGCGGCGAGGACGATGAGGGCGGGACGAAAGGCGGAGCGATTCACAGCGAGCGCGGACCTTGCACGAAACGCGCGGCGGGGCCAAGGGCTTCGCGCGGGGCGCGTCTTTCCGGTTTCCTTTTGGCACCTTCCCTGCATATTCCGGACGTATGCCGAAACCCTCCTCACCCGTCCAGGCCAGCCTCCTCGCGGTCACGCAAACTGCCGTCGGCTGCGGCATCGGCCTGCTCCTCGCGGGCAAACTCGGCCGACCGGCGCAGAAAACCACGGCGACCACGATGATTTCCGTCGGCGCGCTGCTCGCGTTGCCAGTGCTCGTGGGCGTGATCGTTCGCGCGGTCAACCGTCCCAATTCCGCCCGCGGCATGCGGCGTCGGCTCGAATCGATCCGGCAGGATTCCGGGTTCCCGGACGAAGCGGAAATTTTGTAACGTCCGCCTGCCCGTGAGGGCACGGGCGATGCTTGACTAAGGGGGCATTATGAAGCTCCCCAATTTTCACCGCCCGAAAGTCGATCTGCACTCGATCGCTCTTCAAACCGCTCTCGAATTGGCCGCGGGTGGCGTGGTGCTGGTGCTGCTCATCCGCTGGACCCAGTCGTAGATTCACAAGTCTGGGCCGCTTTCGCCCGGGTGAACGCGGCCGATATTTCCGTTGCGGCACTGCCGACCCTCTGCCATCTAGGCGCGCTTTATGGATTGGCTCAAAGTTCTTCTACACGCAGTTCTGCATCTCGACGATGTCCTTCCGCAGTGGGCGGCGCAGTACGGTCCGTGGATCTACGCCATCCTTTTCCTCATCGTCTTTTGCGAAACCGGCCTCGTGGTCACTCCCTTTCTCCCCGGTGATTCGTTGCTTTTCGCCGCCGGCGCGGTCGCCGCCACGGCCCCCGAGCATCTCAATGTCCACTTCGTCGTCCTGCTGCTCATCATCGCCGCGATCATCGGCGACGGGGTGAATTACTCCATCGGCAACTGGCTCGGCGACCGCGTGCGCAACGGCAACCGCTTTATCAAAAAGACGCACCTCGACCGGACTCACGCCTTCTACGAAAAATACGGCCCAAAGACGATTATCATCGCCCGGTTTGTGCCCATCGTGCGCACGTTTGCACCGTTCGTGGCCGGCGTCGGTCGTATGAATTACGGGAAGTTTCTGACCTACAACATCGCCGGTGCCATTCTCTGGGTCGTCTCGTTGACCTACGCTGGCTTCGCCCTCGGCAACCTGCCGTTCGTGAAGAAGAATTTCGAGATCATCGTCCTCGCGATCATCGTCGTCTCCATCCTGCCTGCGGTCTTTGAAGTCCTGCGCGCCAAGTTTGCCGCGGACAAAGCGACCGTCGCCCGCGCTGCGACCGATGCGGAGCCGGGAGCGTAGGGCCAGGCGTGACCGGCGCTTGGTGATGGATAATCGGTGTCGCGCATTCCGTCGCAGCCGTTGCTTTTGAGTCCGGAATTTCACCCATAACTTTTCACCAACCACACCCATCCCCGCATGTCCCGCCTCCTCACCCTCGGCCACTCCCCCGATCCCGACGACGCCTTCATGTTTTACGCCCTCGCCGAGGGCAAGATCGACACCCGCGGCTGGCAGTTTCAGCACATCCTCCAGGACATCCAGACGCTGAACGAGCGCGCCACCCGCGGCGAACTGCACATCTCCGCGATCTCCATCCACGCCTACGCTCACGTGCTCGACAAATACGCGCTGCTCCCGTGCGGCGCGAGCATGGGCGACGGCTACGGCCCGATGCTCGTCGCCCCGAACCGCACCGGCCTCAGCGACAATCCGCGCTTCGGCGAAGTCCGCGACTGGCTGCGCGGAAAACGCATCGCCATTCCCGGCAAAATGACCAGCGCCTGGCTCGCGCTCCAGCTCGCCATCGGGGAGTGCGAGACCATCGTCGTCCCCTTCGACGAGATTTTCGCCGCCGTGAAAAGCGGGCGCGCCGACGTGGGGCTCATCATTCACGAAGGCCAGCTCACCTACCGCGCCGAGCAGCTCGAACTCATCCTCGACCTCGGCGTCTGGTGGAAGATCAAGACCGGCCTGCCGCTCCCGCTCGGCGGCAACGTCATCCGCAAAGACCTCGCGCCCGCCGACCGCAGCGAGATCAACGCGATCCTCCACGAGAGCATCCGCTACGGCCTCGAGCATCGCGCCGCCGGCGTGGCCCACGCCATGCCGCTCGCCCGCGGACTCGACACCGCGCTCGCCGATCAGTTCATCGGCATGTATGTCAACGAAATGACCCTCGACTACGGCGACACCGGCCGCCACGCCATCCGCGAATTCCTCGCCCAAGCCCACGCCGCCCAGCTCATCCCCGCGCCGGTGGAGCTGGAGTTTGTGGAGTAAAGGCGGGGGCGATCCGCCAGCGTGCCGCATCCCGGTTTTGCCTCGTCGCGTATTTTCCCGACGCGCGCGCCGCGTTCTTGCCGCACGCACGAACGGCTGCTACTTTTCGCGCCATGACCGCAAGCCGCATCCGCGAAATGCTCCACGCCGCCCCGTTCAGGCCATTCAAGATCCATCTGCCCGGCGGAGACAAAATCCGCGTGCCGCATCCGGACTTTATGTCCGTGGCACCGAGCGGACGCATCGCCGTGGTCTTCGGCCCGAAGGATGAAACCTACACGCTCGATGTTTTCCTGATCACCGCGCTGGAAGCGGAACGGCCGAAACCGAGCAAGGCCGAAAAATAAGCGGCCGGGGGAAATGCCGGCAACCCCGGCGGCTCACGACCGCAGCCGCTGCCACCACTTGGCCACGGGATCAATGTCCAGTTCGCGGGCGGATTCCACGGCCTGTTCGACCGCGTCGCGCACGGCTTCGGCGGAATCGGCGTAGGCGCGCTGGCCGCGTTTGGCGCTGGTGGAAAGCAGCGCCCGGAGGTCGTCGAGCGCGTCGCGCAGCAGTTCGGGTTTGCGCTCGGGGATTTCGAGCAGGCGGGTGGCGAGACCGAGGGCAAACCCCACGCCCAGCGCGGTGAGCACGGCGGGAATCGGGTTGGCGCGAATGGCGTTGTCGGTTTCGCGGAGGAGATCCTGGACGCGTTCTTTGGCGAGGTCGGTATTCATGGCACTGGAGGATACGGAACCGGTCGGCTCACGGGTTGTTTCGTTTGTCGAATTCCTCACACAGCTTGACCGCGCCGAGAATGAGCAGCGCCGGCCGCACCAGTGCGAAGGCCAGGCGGATCAGCACGGACACGATGCGCCCGACGGGCAGCAAGGTCAGGACGAGACCGGCGAGAAAGGCGATGCCGACGGCCTGCGCCGGCTCTTTGCGCGCAAACTCCTGCGCTCGGCCACCGAGGTCTTCGACGGCGTTTTTCCAATCGCCGCAGCAGGTGGCTGGACCGTCGGTTCCGGGAGGTTTGGTGGATTTCAGCATGGCGCAGTTTCGTGGAAAAATCGGGGCCTGACAACCGCGGACGCGGGCGGCGGGCCCGGCTCACCCTCGCCCGGCGGTTGGAGCTGCGCGGTCCCGGATTCGACGAATTGGCTTTGGGCCGGCACGGTCAGGCCTCCGGGGTGAGGGTGAGCGGCGGGAGGCGGTCCGCGAGCAGCGTCCCGACGATGGTCCGCGCCGCGTGCGGGCGGCCCAGCGCAACGGCCGCGCCGCGCATGGCGGCGAGGCGGGCGGGGTCGGCGAGCAGGCGGTCGAGCTTGAAGGCGAGGGTGGTCAGTTCGTTGCAGCGGATGCCGGCGCCTTCTTCGAGCAGGTGGTCGGAGTTGCGCTCTTCCTGGCCGGGGATCGGCGAGAAGACGGCCATCGGCAGCCCGCAGGCCAGCGCCTCGCTCGTCGTGAGCCCGCCCGGTTTGCCGATGAAAAGGTCGCTCATGTGCATCAGTTCGTGCATCCGGTCGGTGTAGCCGAGGAGGCGGAAGCGGCCGGTATCCGCGCCCACCGCGGCGGCGACGCGCGCTTTCACCTCCTCGCTTTTTCCGCAGATGACGATGGTCTGCGCGTCGTGGCGGAGGCCCTTCAGGCGCTCGACGAGCAGCTCCGTGGGCCCCACGCCGAGGGCACCGGCGGAGAGCAGCAGCGTGGTTTTTTCCGGGTGCAGACCGTAGCTCGCGCGCAGGGCGGGGCGATTCACGGGTTCGGAGAAAATGGAGTCGATCGGGATGCCGGAAACGGTAATGCGTTCGGGCGGCAGGCCGAGGGCTTCGAGGTGCGCCTTGGTTTCATCCAGCGCCACGAAGTAACGGTGGAAAACCCGCGAGAGCCACATGGCGTGGCAGTCGAAATCCGTGACGACGATGGCCAGCCGCGTGTCCAGCTCCCCGCGAGCGATCAGGTGCGCGATGATCCCCGCCGGGGTGAAGTGCGTGCAGACGGTGATCTGCGGGTTGAAAGCGTGGATCATTTTCACCAGCGGACGCGTGTTCAGCCGCTCGAACTGCAGGCGCAGCTTGTCATTTTTCCAAGGCTCGTCGCTCGCCCGGTAGGCCCAGCCGAGCACATCGGGCGCGCTCCGCACGAGCTGCATGTAGAGCTTCGAATAAGCGTCGTGGAAGAGCTTGTTCGTGAACTTCAGCGCGTCCTCATTGCGCACCGCCGCCACGCGCTCGTCGCGCGCAAACGCCTTCTCCAGCGCCTGCGCCGCGCGGACGTGGCCGGTGCCCGCACTGACAGAAAGAAGGAGGACGCGCTGCCGCTGTGACATGCCGCGCATGCTGGCAGGCGGCCCACCGCCGGCCAACGGGAAAACGCGCGGAATTTCTACGCGATGATGTCGCGCAGGACGTGGCCGCCCACGTCGGTGAGGCGGAAGTCGCGGCCGTTGAAACGGTAGGTGAGCTTTTCGTGATCCAGCCCGAGGAGGTGCAGGATGGTCGCGTGGAGGTCGTTGACGTGGACCCGGTTTTCGACCGCCTTGTAGCCGAACTCATCGGTCGCGCCGTAGTGGAAACCGCCGCCGCGCGTGCCGCCGCCCGCCATCCAAATCGTGAAGGCATGCGGATTGTGATCGCGGCCGCGGGAGCCTTGCGAATCGCTGGTGCGACCGAATTCCCCGCCCCAGACGACGAGCGTGGAGTCCAGCAAGCCGCGCGCTTTCAGATCGGCGAGCAAGGCGGCGGCCGGCTGGTCGGTCGCGGCGGCGCACGAGCGGTGGTTCGTCTCGATGTTGTCGTGGCCGTCCCACGGCACGTCGTCCACCGAGCCGTCGCCGCCGGTCCCGCGGCCGGCAAAAATCTGAATGTAGCGCACGCCGCGCTCCACGAGGCGCCGGGCGATGAGGCACTGGCGGCCAAAGGTGTCGGTGTTCTTTTCGCCGACGCCGTAGAGCTTCCGGGTGGCGTCGCTTTCGCTCTGGAAATCGAGCGCCTCGGGCGCGGCGGTCTGCATGCGGTAGGCCAGCTCGAAGCTATTGATCCGCGCGCTGAGGTCGGCCTGCGCCGGACGGGCCTGGGCGTGCGCGCCGTTCACTTCGCGCAGCATCTCGAGCGCGCTCCGCTGCTGTTCGTCGGTCTCGTCCTTGGCCCGCAGCACGTTGTCGATCGCTTCCTTCCGGCGCGCATCCAGCGCCATGGCCTGGTAGGTTTTGGGCAGAAATCCCGCCGACCAGATCTGGTCGTCGCCGCGCGGTTTGCGGTCGTGCATGACCACGAAGGCCGGGAGGTTTTGGTTCTCCGTGCCGAGGCCGTAGGTGACCCACGCGCCCGCGCTGGGCCGGCCGGGAATGTTCGTCCCGCACATCAACTCGATGGACGCGGGCGCGTGGTTGTTCCCTTTCACATAGCAGGAATGGATGAACGTCATGTCGTCCACATGCCGCGCCATGTGGGGCAGGATGTCGGAGACCCACGTGCCGCTTTGGCCATGCTGCTGCCAGCCGAAGGGCGATTTGAGCAGCTTGCCGCTGGTCGTGAAAAATCCGGTCTTCGGATCGCTGCCCGGCAGCACCTGCCCGCTGCGCTTTTGCAGCTCGGGCTTGTAGTCGAAGGTATCCATGTGCGACGGCGCGCCCGTCATGAAAAGCCAGATGACGGCCTTCGCGCGCGGCGCGAAAACCGGGGTTTTGGGCAGCAGCGGATTGACCGCGGTGGCGGCGCTCGTCTGCTCGTTCAGCAGCGCGGCCAGCGCGAGCGAGCCGAAGCCCTGCCCGACTTGCTGGAGAAATTTGCGGCGCGTGGGGAGGATGAGTCCTCCGGGGGTTTCGTGGTTGAACATGGCGGGCGAGTTTTTGGCGGATGAAAGGGGCGCGCGGCTAATCGACGTAGATGAATTCGTTGGACGCGAGCGCCACATGGCACGTCGCGGCGAGGGCCTGCGCGGCGGCAGCGGCGGCGCGCTCGGGATCGGCTCCGCCGAGGGCCGCCTTTTGCGTCAAAAAATAACCCTCGTATTTCGCCCGCTCGGCGGCGGTCGGCGGACGGGAAAAGGCGATCTGGAACAGCTGCGCGATCGCCGCTTCCGGCGTGGCGCCTTTGGCCAGCGCGCGTTGGGCGAGCCGGCCGGCCATGTCGCGGACGAAGGGAGAATTCAGCATCGTGAGCGCCTGCGTCGGCACGGTGGTCGCTCCCCGGTCGCCGATGCTGCGGGTCGCATCCGGCGCGTCAAAGAGCGTCAGGAACGGAACGAGTTCGCTCCGCCGGACCCGCAGGTAAACGCTGCGGCGCGGCGACTCGACGACATTCACGGGCGGCCCGTACATCTGCGGGTCGAGCTTTTCTCCCACGCTGAGCAGGGCGTCGCGGATGGCCTCCGCTTCGAGCCGCCGCGCCGGCACCTGCCAGACCAGTTGGTTGTCCGGATCGCGCTGTTGATTCTGCGCGTTCACATCCGCGCCCTGTTGATACGCGGCGGTGAGCATGATCAGGCGATGCAGCGGCTTCAGTTTCCAGCCGCCGCGGATCAGTTCGCCCGCGAGATAGTCGAGCAGTTCAGGATGCGTTGGCGCGCGGCCCTGGACGCCGAAGTCATTGACCGACGCGACGATGCCCTGCCCGAAATGCTGCTTCCAGACGCGGTTCACGATCACCCGCGCGAGCAGGTGTCCGGCTCCGCCCTCGGCGTCCGTCATCCATTCCCCGAGCGCCACGCGCGGGTCGCGGTCCGGCGGCGCGAGCCAGCGGTCCGGCTCCTTCGTCGCCAGCACCTGGATGAATCCCGGCGCGGCCTTGCGCTCCTTGCTGTCCACCTCGCCGCGCCGCAGCAGGAAGACCTCCCGCCCACCGCTGACTGCCGTGTAGACCTCCGCCGGCTTCGGCTGCGGCACTTTGCGCGCGTGGTCGGCCACGGCGTTGAAGACCTTCTTGCTCGGCTCGTCCGAGCGGCTCAGCCAGCGCACCGCCGCCGCGCGGTTCGTCTCCACGAGCTTCCCCTCGATCATGGCCAGCAGTTCCCGTGGGTTTTGAAAATCCATGCCTCCGGCGAAAACATCGGCCAGCGTCGGCGCGGGCGGCCCGATGATGTCCTCCACCGGCGGCGGGAAAGGCGCGGTGGTCATCGCCAGGCGCAACCGCCCGATGGCCTCCGCGCGAAAATCCAGGCGGAACGTCAGCACCGTGCCGCCCTCGAACCCGGCGAACCCGCCCTCAATGACAAAGGCCGCGGAGTTTTCCACGCCCGGCTTGTCCTTCGCCCGCCAGCCCGTCCCCGGCTGGGCATCCACGGCATGGGCGACCGGCATCTCCTTTTCCTCGAACCGCGCCTGCCCCGCAGTCAGCTTCAACTTCACGGGCGCGGCCTTGTTTCCCGCGGCGGCCGGCGTCGCGATGACGCTGAGTTCCGCGAGGTGGAAACTGCCGTCGCCCGCCAGGCCGGGCCCGGATTTCGGGAGCTTCTTGTCCGGGAGGGCGTCGAGCCGCACGCCCCGGAGGTTCTTTTGAAAAGTGTGGGCGACGACCGTGTAGCTGACGTTGTTCGGATCGTTCGTGGCCGGGGCTTGCGGGTCCGGCTTGGGCCGCCCGAGGAACGCGACCACGCCGTCCGGGCGGGCTTCGAGGGTGGCCTGCGTGCCGCTCGCCGCCACCACCTCGAGGGTCTGCCAGCGCGGATCGGAGGCCGGTTTCGCCGCCGCCGACTCGCGCCATTTATCCAGGCGGGCGGGCAGTTCCTCCGCCTCGAATTTCCGCAGCGCCGCCTCCAATGACCCCAGCGTCGCCCGATACGCGTCGAGTTCCGCCTTCGGCACTTCTTTCTCCGGAGTGTGCTGCTGGTTGCCGTGGACGGTTTTCCCGAAAACCGCCGCGAGCGAGTAGTAGTCGGCCTGCGGGATCGCGTCGTACTTGTGGTCGTGGCAGCGCACACATTCCATCGTGAGGCCGAGCATCGCGTTGCCGATCGTCGCCAGCATGTCGTCGAGTTGGTCGTAGCGGATGCGCTCCTCGGTTTTCGCCGTGAGCTGGCCCGGATACGGCCCGGCCACGAGGAAACCCGTCGCCGCCGCGCCCTCATACGTCCCCGGCGCGAGCTTGTCGCCCGCGAGCTGCCAGCGCACGAAATCGCGGTAGGGCAGGTCGTCATTCAGCGCGCGGATCACCCAGTCGCGGTAGTGATACGCCCCGTTCCGGTAGGCGTCGAACTCGTAGCCGTTGCTCTCCGCGTAGCGCACCAGGTCCAGCCAGTGCCGCCCCCAGCGTTCCCCGTAGCGCGGGCTGGCCAGCAGCCGGTCCAGGAGCTTCGGGAAAGCCTCCGCCGACTGGTCCTTGAGAAATTCCGCCATCTCCTCCGGCGAGGGCGGCAGCCCGGTGAGCCCGAAAAACGCGCGCCGCGCCAGCTTCTCCCGGCTCAGCGGCGCGGAGGGCGTCACGCCCGCCGCCTCCTGCTTCGCGAGGACGAAACGGTCCACCGGCGAGCGCGTCCACGCGGCATTTTTCACCTCCGGCGGAGCCCCCGCCGCCAGCGGCGCGAACGACCGGAACCCGCGCTCCTGCGCCACATTGATTTCCCGTTTCGCCTTCCCCTTCGGCCCCGAGCGCGGATCGGGCAGTCCCATCTCCACCCACTTCGTCAGGTCCGCGATCACGTCATCCGCCAGCTTGTGCTTCGGCGGCATTTCCATGTCCGGGTCGCTCCAGCGCACCGCCTTCACCAGCAGACTTTCCTCCGGCTTGCCCGGCACCACCGCCGGCCCGGTATCCCCGCCGGCCAGCACGGCCTCCCGCGTATCCAGAAAAAGCCCACCCTTCAGCTTGCCCAGCGCCTGCGCCTCCGCCGAATGGCATTTGTAGCAGGACTCCGCGAGCACCGGCCGGATCTTCTTTTCGAAAAAGGCGATCGCCTCTGGCGAGGCCGGCACCGGCTCCGCCGCGCCCGCCGCCGCCGCCCCGCCCAGCAGGACGAGCCATCCCGCCGCAGACTTCACGAAGCGCCCAGCGGTCATGTTGAAATGCGTTTTCAAGCCCCAAGCCTGCCCGACCCCCCCGGCGCAAAGCAACCCCGAACCCGCCCGCGAAGCTGGCGACCAGTATTTGGCAAAGTTGCAAGGTTGATGCATAAAAAATCCCGTCACATCGGTGACATGACGGACTAACCCCGGCACCGCCGAGTTCTTTGCCCCGTCAGCGGGAAAATCGCCGCCCGTCCCGGCATTCCCAGCCAAGCACATCCGGCGCGCTCCGCTCGCCTTCGCTCCGCCGCTCCCACGGGGGAGTTGGGCTGAGCGAAGGCAGAGCATTTTACAGAAAGACTTTTACCCCCCGACGGCAGGCATTTCGAAAAGAGGAGTCTATTGCCATGGATCTTTGCGCTTGGTTTCAGCCACCCCGGCTGTTACGAACCGCAGCTTATCCGCGCTTCTCCTCAATCCGCCTCCCTCACTCGCGGCGCAACCCCCCGCGAGCAAAAAAATTCCCGACAGATATGTCCAGCCACAAACAGCGGGGGGCCTATGCAAGTTCTGCCTGCCGCTTACTTTTTCCTTGGCGTCACCGCGGTTGGCGAAGAGCGCCCGCTCCGGCAGGATATGTCCCCGGCGGCGATGGGCCTGTCATCGGAGCAAAGCGATAGTCCAGGGCCCCACTCATCCGGTCGGTTGGGCTTGCGCGATGACTTTAATGAGGCTTAAACACAGTCGAAAATGGATGCCTCTATGGGACCGGTGAGCGGTAAGAACTGCCTCGTCACGGGGGCGACATCGGGAATTGGCGCTGTCACGGCGCTGTCACTGGCGCGTCTCGGAGGGACGGTTGTCGTTGCTGGACGCCATCCCGCGAAATGTGCGCACCAGGTCGAGCGCATCAAGCAGGAGACGGGAAATCCTCGGGTCGAGGCCTTGGTGGCCGATCTTTCGTCCCAGACACAGGTGCGGCGGTTCGCCAGCGAGTTTCGCAGCCGCTTCTCGCGTCTCGACGTCTTGGTGAACAACGCGGGCGCGTATTACACAAAGCGCGAGGTGAGTGCCGACGGCCTGGAGATGACGTTTGCGCTCAATCACCTAGGCCATTTCCTGCTCACGAACCTTCTCCTGGAGCCGCTCTCCGCGAGTCCCTCGGCACGCGTCGTGAACGTCTCCTCCAGCGCCCACCTGCACGGAAAGATCGCCTTCGATGATCTCCAAGGGGAGCGGCATTACGAGCGCCTGGTGGCCTACGGGCAGTCCAAGCTAGCCAACCTGCTCTTCACTTACGAACTCTCACGGCGTCTCCAAGGCAGCCGCGTGACCGCCAACGCGCTCGATCCGGGACATGTAGCCACCAATTTGGGCGGCAACAACGGCTGGCTTCGGGTAAAGTTGCGAAATCTACTGCGCCGGAATTTGATCAGCCCGGAACGCGGAGCCGAGACGGGGGTCTACCTCGCCAGTTCTCCCGATGTGGAGGGGATCAGTGGGCGTTACTTCCGCCAGTGCACGGCGGTCCAGTCCTCAGACGCCTCTTACGATGTGGCGACTGCGGAAAGGCTATGGCGGATCAGCGCGGAACTCACAGGGTTCACCCGCCTGGCACCAGCTGGAATTCCTTGAGCATAGGATTTGCTAAGGAATTCGCGCAAGGACCGCACCACCGTTAAATCCACATGAGCATTGCCAAGACCGCGAAGATTTTCCCCTGGGCCAAGATCATCGTCCCCGAGACGGGCCATCTTTCGGTGGGTGAATATTCTCAGATCGACGATTTCGTTTTTCTGAATGCCGGCAAGCGATGCGCGATCGGCCGGTTTGCGCACCTGTCGTGCTTTGTGAGCATCATCGGGGGAGGCGAGTTCACCCTCGACGACTTCTCTGGCCTCAGCGCCGGTTGCCGGGTCATCACGGGCTCCGACGACTTCCGGGGGCCGTTTTTGACCAATCCCACCGTGCCCCGGGAACTCAGCAACTACCTTATCTCGAAGGTGACCATCGAGAAGTACGTGATCGTTGGCACCAATACGGTGATCTACCCCGGGGTCACCATCGGTGAAGGTGTGGCGGTTGGAGCGGGTTGCCACGTCCGGAGGAGCTTGCCCCCTTGGGGCCTCTACGTAGGAGATCCGCTGAGGA
>CAYQBV010000102.1:0-13121 GCA_964415705.1 uncultured Chthoniobacter sp.
CGTGTTGTAAACCGTTAGCTTGCTGCCGGGGGTGAAGGTCAGCGTATTCACCGTGTTGTTTCCTCCGCCGGTGCTGACCGGGCCGTCGACGGTAAAGTCGGCGGTGGTGGGGAGATTGCCCGGGCTGGAGTTTTGGAGGGTGGAGCCGGAGGAAGAGGAAAAGCTCCAGTTCTGAATGGCCGCGAGGTCTTCTGCACTCAAGCCGGAGAGAAGCCCGGCGGCTTCCAAAGCACCCACGTTTGCGACCAGCGAAAGCAGGCTCTGGGCTTCGGCGAGATTGTCATTGAACTGGGTGAACCACATCAGCTCCTGCGTCTGGCCGGGCGCGAGGGTGAGCGACCACTCTTCGCCGATAATGTTCGCCCCGTCGGTGTAGTGGCCGGTGGCGGCGGTCTTGCCGCCGGGGCCGAAAAAGGTCCAGGTTAGGGTCGGGTCTCGTCCGGCGAGGTCGCTGTCGTCGCTAATGACGAACCGATCCTGATTCACTTGCAGAACTTTGTCGCCGCTGCTGGTGGCGAGGATTTGGGTCTGGCTGTCCGACCCGAGGTTGCCGCCAAAGGCGACGGCGATGGTCTGGGGCGAGCCGGTGGTATTCGTAAAGACGCCCACCGACCGGAGGGTCCGACTGCTGGCGGACATGAAATAATTCAGGCTGGCGTTCACGCCGGTGAAATCCTGCGGAGTGATGGTCTTGATGAAAGTGCCCGCCGAGGTGGTGGTGAGATCCACCTGCCCGGTCGGCTGATTGAAGGGCAACCGATTGACCGCGATGCCGGCTGCGCCATCGAAGGCATCTTTCCGAGATCCGGCCCCCTTATCATATATCAAGTCGGAGATGCCATACAGACCGTTTATGCTGACGCCACCTCCAAGGGAGATCTCCACAGCATCAGCATTGATATTTTCGTATCGGATGGTGCCAACCGTAACGAAGTTCAACGGAAGGGGGACGGTCGCTCCGATGGCCCGCGCTGCAAGGCCGGCCCCTCCGACGATCAAGGATGCGATAGTCCGGCGGGCGGACTGGGGGAGCTTCAGTTTTTCAAAAGGTGATGACATAAGGGCGGGCTTTATTTGAGGAAGCGCTTGGACTGGAAAGGAAAATCGCATCAAAATCCAAAAAAAGATTAATCTTCTCTGGAAACGCTCCGGCTCCCGAAGATTTTTTGGGCTCGTCTTGGTGGCGAGACTGAAGAATTACAGAGGCCGAAATTTTGCTGCGCTTGCCCTGAAGGAAAAAAACTGCGCCGGCCAGCCTCGCGCCGACGACAAAACCCCTTTGAGCCTCCAAGCGTTTGTGCGAGTCCTTTTCCATGTCCACCACGCTCTCCCACATCGCCCCGGGCGGAACCAGTCTCGACGCCGCGCAGGCCCTGGCGCTGATCGCGCAGGCCTGCCCCGCCGAGGATTACCGCGACAAAAGAATCCTGCTCATCGTGCCGGATGCGACGCGGACTTGTCCGCTCGGGATGCTCTTCGCCGGCCTGCACGCGCAGATCGGCGCGGTGGTGAGGAACTTCGACGTGATGATCGCGCTCGGCACGCATCAGCCGCTGAGCGAGGAGGCGATTTGCGCGCGGCTGGAGATCACCGCCGAGGAGCGACTCACGGCTTACGCGGGCGTGCGCTTTTTCAATCACGAGTGGGATAATGAAGCCGCGCTGCGCCACATCGGCGACCTCACGCTCGACGACACCCGCGCGCTGACCGCCGGGCTTATCGCCATGGAGGTGCCGGTGAAGATCAACGCGCGCATCTTCGACTACGACCAGCTCATCATCTGCGGACCGGTCTTCCCGCATGAGGTCGTGGGCTTTTCCGGCGGAAACAAATACCTCTTTCCCGGCATCAGCGGTGCGGAGGTGCTGAATTTTTTCCACTGGCTCGGCGCAGTGGTGACGAACCCGATGATCATCGGCAACAAGTGGACGCCGGTGCGTCGCGTGGTCGATCGCGTGGGCGCGATGGTCACCGTGCCGAAGCTCTGCCTGTGCATGGTCGTGGATCACGCGCAGCTCGCGGGGCTTTTCATCGGCACGCCGGAGGGTGCTTGGGATGAGGCTTCCGAACTCTCGAAAAAGCTGCACATCGAATACAAGGACCGCCCGTTTCACACCGTCCTGAGCTGCGCGCCGAAGATGTATGACGAGCTGTGGGTCGGCGGAAAGTGCATGTACAAGCTGGAGCCGGTCGTGGCCGACGGCGGGGAGCTGATCATCTACGCGCCGCACATTCACGAGATCAGCCTCACGCACGGGCACCTCATCCGGCAGATCGGCTACCATTGCCGCGATTACTTCCTGCGGCAGTGGGACAAATTCCAGGACGTGCCCTGGGGCACGCTCGCCCACAGCACCCACGTCCGCGGCATCGGCACCTACGAGGACGGCGTGGAAAAGTGCCGGATCCGCGTGACGCTCGCCACCGGTATCCCGCGCGAGATTTGCGAGGAGATCCACCTCGGCTACCGCGACCCGGCCACGATCCGCGTGGAAGACTTCGCCGACCGCGAGGACGAAGGCGTGCTCCTCGTGCCGAAAGCCGGCGAGATGCTTTACCACCTCCGCCAGCGGCCGGCGTGGGCCCGGGAGATGTAAAAAGCGCCAGCCCTCCCTGCCGGAACGATGGGTACCAGGGGGGAGGATTGAACTCCCGACCTAGGGCTTATGAGTCCCCCGCTCTACCACTGAGCTACCCTGGCATTTTCCGGCGGAGCCGATCTGCGTCCGGGAAAAAACAGGCCGCTACTATGAGCGGCCCGCGCGCTCGGGCAAGGAATTTTGGCACAGATGTGGTGGAGCGGGCGGCGAGTCTTGCGGCAGGTGCGGACGGCTGCTAGTTTTCGCGCCATGAACGCCCTTGCCGCCCCCCCGCCGGAAATCAGCGTCGAGGAATATCTCGCTGATGAAGTGTTCTCCGACGTGAAGCGCGAATACCTCGACGGAGTCGTCTATGCGATGGCTGGGGCGAGTGAGGCGCACAATCGCATTGCGACCAAGCTCCTCAGCATGCTGGACGCACGCCTGCGCGGCAAACCTTGCGAACCTTTCGGCTCGGACATGAAGGTGCGGCTGCATCCGCTCGATACCACTTACTTTTACTACCCGGACGCCATGGTGGCCTGCGATCCGACGGACAGTGGGCACGGCTGGCGCGAGCGGCCGGCGGCGCTTTTCGAGATCATCTCGGAGGAAACGAGGCGCGTGGATGAGCGGGAAAAGCGCGTGCCGTATCTCCAGCTTCCGAGCTTGCAGGCTTATGTGCGCATCGAGCAGGCGCGGCCCGAAGTGGTGGTGGATCGGCGCACGCCGGAGGGCTGGAAAAGCGAACGCTTCAGCGGGCTCGACGCGGTGGTGCGGCTGCCGGAACTGGGGATCGAACTGCCGCTCATGGAGTTGTTCGAGAGGGTAAAGTTTCCGGGCTGAGTCGGGATGCTTTTCCCCTCGCTGCAGGGCTTCGAAATTCGGCTCCTCCCCAACCCCCGTCTTAACCTCGACAATATCCTGTAGGGCGCTTTCGCGCTGGCCGGCGGGCCGCTGGAGCCACGCCGCCGCGCAAGGTGTTCGCCTTTGCTCGCAACGCGACAGGAATTTTCAGCCCAGCGTGAACGCGTCCTGGATGAGTTGCTTCTGCTCGCGCTTGTGGTTGCCGAGGGAGCCGACCGCGGGGCTGGCGCTGCCGGCGCGACCGGCGTACCAGACGGCGGTTTCGAGCATGCGGCGGAGCTGCCAGCCGATGAAATTCCACGCGCCCATGTTTTGCGATTCCTCCTGGCACCAGACAAAGGTCCGGGCATTGGGGAAGCGGGCGATCTCGGCTTTGAGCTGCACTTCGTCGAGCGGGTAGAGCTGCTCGATGCGGATGAGCGCGATGTTGGCGATCTGGTTTTCGTCCCGGAATTTCAGGAGGTCGTAATAGACTTTGCCGGTGGAAAAGATGACGCGCTTGACCTTCTCCGGCTTGTCGGGGAGCGGGCCGGGGAGGATTTCGTGGAAACGGTCATTGGTGAAGTCCTCGACCTTCGAGGCGGCGGCTTCGAGGCGCAGCATGCTCTTCGGCGTCATCAGGATGAGCGGCTTTTTGAAAGCGCGCTTCATTTGCCGCCGCAGCACATGGAAGTACTGCGCGGGCGTGGTCAGGTTGCAGACTTGGATGTTGTCCTCGGCGCAAAGCTGAAGGAAGCGCTCCAACCGCGCGGAGGAGTGCTCGGGGCCCTGGCCCTCGTAGCCGTGCGGGAGCAGCAGCACGAGGCCGCTCGGGCGCTGCCACTTCGATTCCGCCGACGCGATGAACTGGTCGATGATGACCTGCGCGCCATTGGCGAAGTCGCCGAACTGCGCCTCCCACATGCAGAGCAGGTCGGGGTAATTCAACGAGTAGCCGTAGTCGAAACCGAGCACGCCCGCCTCGCTGAGCAGCGAGTTGTAGATGCAAATCCGCGCCTGGTCGTCGGTGATGTGCTTGAGCAGGCACCAGCGTTCGCGGGTCGTCTGGTCGTAGAGATACGAGTTGCGCTGGCTGAACGTCCCGCGTCGGCAATCCTGGCCGCTGAGCCGCACCGGGATGCCCTCCATGAGCAGCGAACCCATCGCCAGGGACTCGGCATACGCCCAGTCGAAAGGACCGCCGTTCGCCCAGGCCTTCGCGCGCTTTTCGAGCAGGAAGCTGCGCAGCTTCGGCTGGATGTCGAAGCCCTTCGGCACGGTCGTCAGCGCCTTCACGATCTTCGCGAGATTCTTCTTCGGCACCGCCGTGTCCACCGGCGCGTGCGAATAGGGCGGCTGCGGCACGGCGGTCGATTCCGAGAAGCTATTGATCGTCTCGTCCTGCTCCGCCGCCTTGACGATCGCCAGCGCCTTTTCGTGGCGCTCCGCCATTTCCTTTTCCAAAGCCGCCTCGTCCTCCGCGGTGATCACGCCCGCGCCGAGCAGCCGCTGTTTCAGCAGCGTGCCCACGCTCGGATGCGTGGCGATGTCGCGATACATCGTGGGCTGCGTGGACACGGGATCGTCGGCCTCGTTGTGCCCGTAACGGCGGTAGCAGAAGATGTCGATGACCACGTCGCGCTTGAAGGTCTGGCGAAACTCCAGCGCCAGCTCGGAGACAAAGCGCACCGCGATCGGGTCGTCGCCGTTCACGTGGAAAATCGGGGCCTCGATCATCTTCGCCACGTCCGTGCAATACTGCGTCGAGCGCGCGTCGGCGGGCAGCGTGGTGAAACCGATCTGGTTGTTCACGATGAGGTGGATCGTCCCGCCGATGCGGTAGCCCTGGAGCTGCGACATGTTCAGCGTCTCCGCGACCACACCCTGCCCGGCAAACGCGGCGTCGCCGTGGATGAGCACGGGCAGCACTTTCGCGCGCTCCTCCGTGTCCTGGAGGATGCGCTGCCGCGCGCGGGTCATGCCCATGACCACGGGGTTCACCGCTTCGAGATGGCTCGGGTTGGCCGAGAGGCGCACCACGACTTCGCCACCGGTCTTCGGCTTCCGCGTGACCACGTAGCCGAGGTGGTATTTCACGTCGCCGTCGCCCGCCGCGGTGTTCGGCATGTAGTTCTCGGAAAACTCCGCGAACATCAACTTGAACGGTTTGCGCAGAAACTCCGCGATCACGCTGAGCCGCCCGCGATGGGCCATGCCCATGCAGATTTCCTCCACCCCGCGCCCTCGGCAATTTTCCAGCAGCCCGTAGAGCGCGGTGATCAGCGCCTCGCTTCCCTGGAGCGAAAAGCGTTTCTGCCCCTGATATTTGGTGTGCAGGAAATGCTCGAAGCTCTCGACTTTCGCCAGCTCCCGCAGCATCCGTATTTGCAAATCCGCCGGCACGGCTGACTCCGCCGGGCGGCTCTCCATTTTCTCCCGCAGCCAGTTCCGCACACGCGGATTCTGGATGTGCATGAACTCCGCGCCGATCGCCCCGCAGTAAATCCGCTCCAGCGCAGCGATCATCTCGCGGAGTTTTACGCGCTGCCCGCCGAGGAAGTATTTCGTGCTCACCGGCAGATCGAGGTCCTGCTCGCCAAAGCCCAGCTCGCGCAGGCTCAGCAGCGGATTCTGCGGACGCTCGTGGGCCAGCGGATCGAGGTTCGCGATGGTGTGCCCGAGCGTGCGGTAGGCGTAAACGAGACCGTCCACGCGCGGCTGGAGCGGATCCTCGACCGGGCCCAACACCGCACCATTCTGCGGACGCACGGAGCCCAGCTCGAAGCCCTCGAAAAACGCCGCCCAGTGCGCATCGACCGAAGCCGGATCACGGCGCCAGCTTTCGTAGTTCTGGTCGAGCAGGTCAGCGTTGAAGCGGTTCGCGAACGTAGTAGCCATACGGAAAATTGGGTCGGCAGCTTAGACAGCCCCCAGCGGGCGTCCAAAGGAAATTCCGGCGGGATGAAGCGTCTGTTCAGTTGCCATCCAACAGACTCATCACCTGATCGAGATAGCTGCTATAGAAAGTCACCGCTCCATAGCCGACGTAGATCACGACGGCGATGTAGAGCAGCCGCGGCAGCCACTCGGCCAGTGCGTCGAGTCGGGCCAATCCGTCGGCCTGGTATTCCGCGGCCAGCCGTTTGAGTTCGGCATCGAGTTCACCCGTCTGCTCGCCCACGCAGAAGCCGCGGATCATCGCCTCGGGAAAGGCCCCGCCGACCGCGAGCAACCCGCCGACTTGGGCCCCGGCGCGCACCTCGGGAATCGCCCGCGTCACGGTCGCGCGGATCAGCCCGCTCTGGCTCGCCCGCTGCGCGGCCTGCAGCGCGTCGATGACATTGATCCCGGCGTCGAGCTGCATCTCGTAGGTCGCGCAAAAGCGGGCCGTGGAAAGTGCGCGGCGGATGCCGCCGACGAGCGGGAGCAGGCGCAGCAGCGCATCCCCGGATGCACTCGCACTGCCGGCGGAGCGGAGCAGCGGCACGAGCAGCGCGACCACCAGCACCACGCCGTAGAGCAGCGCGAGGAGGCCGAGCGTCTCGCGCAGAAACGGCATGAGCCCGCCGCCAAAAAGCAGCGTTTTCAAACCGAAGACGAACACCCCGAGGTGCAGCACGAAGGCCGGATAGCGGCACTTTTTCAGCACGCTCTCCCGGGCCAGGGCCAGCGCGCCGAAGTAGTCCGAAAGCTGCGCCAGGCCGCGCTCCAGTTTGCCCGCGCGCTCCACCGCCGCGATCACGCCGACCTCCATCTCGCCCACCGCCGGACGCTGTCGGGCAAAGGCTTCGCCGACGGTCAGCCCGCCGCCCACGCCGTCTTTCACCCGGCGGATGAGCTGGCGCAGGCCGCCGCGGGAGCTGCGGGCGAGGGTGTCCAGCGCGGCGGGTATCGCGATGCCCGAGCGCACGAGCTGCCCGAGGCTGTGGTAGAGGCTTTGCTTGTCGCGCAGGCTGAGGGACACGGCGCGAAGTTCCGGATTCAAACTTCCCCGCGCAAGGCTTAAACCACGCGCATGCACGACGAGAAATTCATGCGCGCGGCTCTGCGCGAAGCGGCCCGCGGGGTGGGTCACACGAGCCCGAATCCCGCCGTCGGCGCGGTCATCGTGCGCGGCGGGCGGATCGTGGCGCGCGGTTTTCACCGCCGGGCGGGCGCCCCGCACGCGGAGATCGAAGCGCTGGGCGAGCTGAAAAATCCCGCCATGGCGCGGGGCGCGACGCTCTGCGTCACGCTCGAACCGTGCTCGACGCACGGACGCACGCCCCCGTGCGTGGACGCGATCATCCGCGCCGGATTCGCGCGCGTGGTCATCGGCACGCTCGATCCGAATCCCGCACACGCCGGGCGCGGCGTGGGGCTGTTGCGCGCGGCAGGCCTCGCGGTCACGGCGGGCGTTTTGGAAAGCGCGTGCCGCGAGCTGAATGTCGGCTTCAACCAGTGGATCGTCACCGGGCGGCCGCTGGTCATCGCCAAAGCGGGCCTGTCGCTCGACGGCCGCCTCACCCGCCCGCCCGGCGAAGGCCAGTGGCTGACCAGCGCCGCCGCGCGTGCCGATGCGATGCGGCTGCGCGCGCAGGTCGATGCCATCCTCATCGGCGCGCAGACGCTTCGCGCCGACAACCCGCACCTGACCGTCCGCGGCGTCCCCGGCGCCCTCCAGCCGTGGCGGATCATCGTCACCCGCAGTGGCGACCTGCCGGGAAAATCCCACGTTTTCACCGACGCGCACTGCGACCGCACGCTCGTCTTCCGCGGGAAAAGTCTCCGCGCCGTGCTGCACGAACTCGGCCGGCGCGAGGTCACCAGCGTGCTCATTGAAGGAGGCGGGCGCGTGCTTGGCGACGCCTTCGACCGGCGGCTCGTGGACCGTGTCCATTTCTACCTTGCCCCGCTGCTCTGCGGCGGCCCGGTTCCCGCGATCGGCGGTCGCGGCGTCGGCTCGACGAAAGAAGCGCCCCACCTCCGCAACCCGCGCTACGAAAAAATCGGCAGCGCTCTGCGGCTGACTGCGGAGGTGGCATATCCCGACCTAAAATAGCTCTCGATCGGACGCGCCGCGCCCGTGGAGTTCGCCCCCCTGGAGTGCGCCGCTCCGCTCGCTACTTCGCCGCCAGGGCGTCTTCGATCGCCTTGCTCAGTTCCGCCGAGTCCGGCGCGACCTTGGATTCAAAGCGGGCGAGAATTTTGCCGTCGCGACCGATGAGAAACTTCCCGAAGTTCCATTTCACGGGGCCGGGCGCGGGGGATTCCGGGCCGGTCAGCGCGGCGTAGAGCGGGTGCTGCCCGTCGCCTTTGACGTGGAGTTTGTCGAAGAGCGGGAAGGTCACGTCGAACTTCGAGGAGCAGAACTGCTTGATCTCCGCCGTGGTCCCGGGCTCCTGCGCGCCGAAGTCGTTGGACGGAAACCCGAGGACGACGAGGCCCTGATCCTTGTATTTGCGCCAGACGGCTTCGAGCCCGGTATACTGCTTCGTAAAGCCGCACTGCGACGCCACGTTGACGATGAGCAGCGGCTTGCCGGCGTAGGTCTTCAGCGTGGCGTCCTTCCCGTCGATGTCCTTGAGCGGGATGGTGTAGAGCTTGGCGTCGTCGGCAAAAAGGGAGGCGGTCATGAGCAGGGTGCAGGTGGCGAGCAGGAGGCGCAGGGTTTTCATGGGAGTGGAAATAACAAGGGTCAGTGCGTGCCGGCGGTCTTGCTGCTGTTGTCCGGTTCGCGGGAGGTGACGGCGGACCAGGATTGAAACTTCATACTGTCCTGCTTGAGCGGGCCGACTTTCTGCGGGGCGCCCGGCAGGCCGGCGGCAAGAATACTCCCGCGCAGGGCCTGGGCGGCACCGGGATCGCCGGGGGTGGCGCCGGGTCCGGCAGCGATCGGCGCGAGGCGCTGGCTGTTTGCGGCGACGCGCGGCTGCGGCTCGGGTTTTTTCGGCGCAACGTCGGGCGCGTATTGCGTGACGGCGGAATTGCTGGCGATGATGACCGGCGGCTGCGGGACGTATTTGCCGAGCTTGGGCTGTTTCCCGGCGATGATCGCGACCCGCGTGCCGACCGGGATGTGCGTGAACATTTCCACGACATCGCCCGAACGCATGCGCACGCAGCCCCAACTCACCGGTTTGCCGATCCGCTTTTCCTCAGTGGTGCCGTGGATATAAATGCCGCGCGACTTGGCATTGCGGTTCTGCTCTTCGAGACCCTCGAGCCAGATCACGCGGGTGACGATGGGATCGCGTCCCGCGGCGTTCACTGGCAGCACCTCGCTGGTGGCTACGCGGTGCCGGATCACGGTGCCGCTGGCCAGCGACTCGCCCACTTTGTCGCAGACGCGGAACTGGCCGAGCGGCGTCTTGTAGCTGCCGTGGGAATCGCCGATGCCGAAGCGCGAGGTGGAAATGCGGTATTTCGCGACCCAACCGCCGTCGCGCACGACCGTGAGCCGCTGGTCGGCGACACTGACGATGATGCCGAGCGCCGGCGGAGTGGTCTCCTGCGCCTGAGCGCGCATGGCAGCCCAACCGGCCAGCAGGCTGGCCACGAGGAGCGGACGAAGAATTTTTCGCAACACGGCGCAGACTGAAACGGTTTGGCCGAGCCGTGGCAATGCCGAATGTGGCGCGAAATGCGCGGAGCATGCGCGGTTTCTCAATGCTGGGCTGGAGGGGCAAAATTCCCGGGCGCCGTTCGTTGTGAGTTCCGGCCTGCATTTACATCGCGGGGTCGCGTGCTAGTTTCCCCGCCATGAAAAAGCGGCTTTTCCAAAGTCTCCTCCTCGTGCTGGTGATCTTTAACGTGGCGGTCGGCCTGCGCGTTTACCAGGCCGTCGGGGCGCAGGAGAAAGACGATTCGGGTTACGCCAGCATCGCGGTTTTCGCGCGGGCGATGCAGCTCGTGCGGCAGGATTATGTGGATGAAAAGAAGGTCAGCTACGAGGCGCTCACGCATGCCGCGATGCGGGGCATGCTCAGCCAGCTCGATCCCCATTCGCAGTTCATGGAGCCGCGCGATTTCAAAGGCATGCAGGACGACACGAACAGCCGCTTCGGCGGGCTCGGCGTGGTCGTCTCCCAGCGCGAAGGCGCGCTCATCATCGTGACGCCGATGGAGGACACGCCGGGCTTTCGCGCGGGGCTGCTGCCGAATGACCAGATCATCAAGATCGACGGCGCACCGACGGAGCGCATGGACCTCAATGAAGCGATCAAGCTGCTGCGCGGCGAGGCCGGGCAGAAAGTCACGCTGACGATTTTGCGCCCCGCGACGAAGGAGATCAAAGATTTCGCGATGGTGCGGGAGAACATCAAGGTCGCGAGCGTGAAGGACGCGAAGATCCTGCCCGCCGAGGTCGGCGGCGATTTCAAAGTCGGCTACGTGCGCGTCACGCAGTTCAATGTCCCGACCGCCGAGGATCTCGGGAAGAAGCTCGACGAGCTGGAGAAAAAAGGGATGCAGGCGCTGGTGCTCGACCTGCGTTACAACCCCGGCGGGTTGCTCAATTCCGCGGTCGATGTGGCGGGACAGTTTCTCCCGCCGAAAACGGTCGTCGCTTCCACCGAAGGTCGCGTGCCCTCGCAGAGCCGCTCCTACCGCACGGCCGACCGGGTGAAGCCCCGCCCGCAGTATCCGCTCGCCATTTTAACCAACACCGGCTCGGCCAGCGGCTCGGAGATCGTGGCCGGCGCGCTAAAGGATCTGAACCGCGCGATCATCGTGGGCGAGACCACTTTCGGCAAAGGCTCGGTGCAGAGTGTTATCCAGCTCCAGGACGGCTCGGCGATGCGGCTGACCACGGCGAAATACTACACGCCGAGCAAACAGGTCATCCACGAAGTCGGCGTCGCGCCCACCATCCGCGCCACGCTCACGCCCGAGCAGGAGCGCATGCTCATGCTCCAGCGCCGCGAGGATTCGATGAGCGAATCCGAGCGGAAAGAACTCGCGAATTTCCGCGACCCGCAGCTCGAGCGCGCGGTCGATGCGCTGAAGGGCGTGATGATCTACGCGGACAAGGCGGGAAAGAAGTGATTGGTGATCGGTGACGGGTGAGTGGTAAGACAGGCGCCGCATTCACCAGTCGGCGCGCGTCATGTCCACGAATCACCCCTCACCGATCACCGATCACGCCGACCGCACGGTTCTCGCGCTGGAAACTTCGTGCGACGAAACCGCCGCTGCGGTGCTGCGCGGCGGGGCGCTGCTCGCCAGCGAAGTCGCCTCGCAAATCGCCACGCACGCGCAGTATGGCGGCGTGGTCCCGGAGGTCGCCTCGCGCGAGCACCTGCGCGCGCTCGAGCCCGTCATCGCGCGGGCGCTGGCGGCGGCGGGAATCGCGCTCGATGACATCGACGCCTTCGCCGCCACGTGCGGGCCGGGGCTGGCGAGTTCGCTGATGATCGGCACGTCCGCCGCAAAGGGCCTCGCCATCGCGCGCCGCAAACCCTGGCTCGCGATCAACCACCTCGAAGGCCACCTGCTCTCGCCTTTCTTCGGCACCCACGAAGGTGTGCGCCCGGCGGTCGCGCTCATCGTGAGCGGCGGCCACACGCTGCTCGTTGAAATCGAGGCCTTTGGCCGCTACCGGCTGCTCGGCCAGACGCTGGACGACGCCGCCGGCGAGGCTTTCGACAAAGTGGGCAAGCTCCTCGGCCTGCCCTATCCCGGAGGGCCGAACGTCAACCGCGTGGCCGACGGCGGGGACCCGGCGCGCGTGGATTTTCCCCGCAGCATGCTCCACTCGGACGACTTCTCCTTCAGCTTCAGCGGGCTGAAAACCGCCGTCCGTTACCTGCTCCCGAAGCTGGGCGGCATCTGCCTCCCCGACGTGTGCGCCTCGTTCCAGGAAGCCGTCGTGGACGTGCTCGTCGCGAAGACGCTCCGGGCGGCCAGCACCACCGGACGCGAACTCATCGCCGTCAGCGGCGGCGTGAGTTGCAACACCCGCCTGCGCGAGAAACTCCAGGCCACCTGCTGGGCGCACGAACTCGAACTGCTCATCGCCGAACCCACCCTTTGCACCGACAACGCCGCGATGATCGGCTACGTCGCCACCCTCAAGCTCGCCGCCGGCGAAACCTCCTCCCTCACCGACGACATCGACCCGAACCTCCGGTTGGTGGAGATGCCGGTCGAGACGGTTCGAGTTGGGTCGCGCGTTTCGCGCATTTAGGCGGATTGAGGGTTTAGCCGACGCGACGATTTTCCTCTGCCGTAGAACCAGCCCAACCATCGGAAGACAGAGAATGATCGCTTGCGCGTGGGGAGTTCGGAATGTGCTCATGCGCTGATTATTCGGGCTCGCTTTCTCCCAAATGCTGACGGCGTCCATAGAGCACTTAGACCTCATCGTCATTGCGCGAATGTTCGCTTCAAAGCCTTGGGCGGCCCACACATCGCCTCTGGCGCGGGCCACTTCTGCCGATGCCTTATATTCCTCTATGGGGGTGTAAAAGTCTTTCTGTAAAATGCTCTGCCTTCGCTCAGCCCAACTCCCCCGCGGGAGCGGCGGAGCGAAGGCGAGCGTAGCGAGCCGAAGCGCAGCCGCTCCCGCGGGGGAGTTGCCGCCTTCATTGTCTGGTAGAGGGCGGGCCACATGGGTTCGGGTTGGGGTGTCTCGAAAACACCAAACCAAAACCACACATGACCCGCCACGGCGGCCGCGTGCTCGATTGCGCCGTGCTCATCGCCCTCGGCGTCGGC
>CAYQBV010000103.1:0-11631 GCA_964415705.1 uncultured Chthoniobacter sp.
GCGGCCGGTCGCTACCCAGCCGCAGCCCGGCCGGGACGGAACATCCCCAGCCCTGCAGCGCATGAAAACCACCGGGATGACCAAAACAAAATTTTTCCTACTCGGCGTCACGCTCGCCGTGCTGGGTGCCGTGGCTTTTTATGTCGCGCATCCGTCCGATTCGTCGCAGATGGACGCAGCGGCGCTGCCGCAAGGGCCGGCCGGTTTCGAGGTGAAACTCTTCGCGCAAGAGCCGTTCGTGGGTAACCCGGCGGCGATGGCCTTTGACCGCAAGGGCCGGCTCTTCGTCGGCATGGGACCGCCGGATCGCAATCCGCAGCCCGAGACCCCCGGCGACCGCGTCGTCCTCCTGCTCGACAAGGATGGCGATGGCGTCGCGGACCAGACGAAGGATTTCGCCACCGGCCTGAACTCGATCCAGGGACTCGCCGGCGCGGACGCGCTCCGCACGATGCTCCAGGATCCGCGCGACGGCGAGCGCCTACGGAGCCGTCGCCGATCTTCCCCGAATCCACCTCGATCGTGCTGAAAAACTCCACTACGCTGAAGGCCGCGCTGTTTGTGGGCGGCAAGTCTGTGGGCGAGCCGGCCGAGGCGGTCTTCACGGAACGCAGCGGCGCGCCCGCGGCCGCCGTCGTGTTCCAGCCGCGCGCCCAGCCGACGACCGTGGAGCAGGCTCTGGCGGTGCTGCCCGCCGGCCAGGCCGAACGGGGCCGCGCCGTTTTCGCCGCCGCGACCTGCGCGAACTGCCACCGCGCGGGCGGGCTCGGCCGGCAGTTTGGGCCGGATCTGTCCGGCATCGGTGAGCGCAACGATCCCGAGCACCTCGTCCGCTCGATCCTCGAACCCAACGCCGCGATCACCGAAGGCTTTGCCCTGCTGCAGGTCGGCACCCGCGATGGCAAAACCCACGCGGGCATCCTGCGTGAGGAGACGGACCGGCATCTTACGCTGGGCCAGCTCGCCGGGCAGCCGGTGCGTGTGGCAAAGGCGCTCATCGCCCAGCGCGAGAGCCTGCCCAGCTCGGCGATGCCGCCCTTCGGCGGAATGTTGTCCCCCGAACAGGTCGCCGACCTCGTCGCCCGGCTGCTCGCCCAGAAACCGGGCGTCCCGAAACCCCTCGCCGCCCAATGAAGCACGTCCCTTTGCGCAAACGCCTTTTCGATCTCGCCGTGGCGGGGCCCGCCCTGGTGGTGCTGGTCCCGGTGCTGGCCGTGACCGCAGTCGTGGTCGCCCTCGGGCTCGGCTCGCCGGTGCTGTTTCGGCAGCAGCGCCCCGGCTTCCGCGGCCGGCCTTTCCACGTCCTGAAATTTCGCACCATGACCGAGGCGCGCGATCAGGAGGGAAATCTGCTCTCGGATCGCGAACGCCTGACGCTTCTGGGCCGCCTCCTGCGCAAGACCAGCCTCGATGAATTGCCGCAGCTTTGGAACGTCGTCCGCGGCGACATGTCGCTGGTCGGGCCGCGCCCCTTGCTCATGGATTACCTGCCCAATTACACCCCGGAGCAGGCGCGGCGGCATGACGTGGTGCCCGGGATCACCGGTTGGGCGCAGATCCACGGGCGCAATGGGCTCGCGTTCGGCGATCGTTTGAAACTCGACGTCTGGTACGTGGACCATTGGAGCCTGTGGCTGGACCTCAGCATCATCGCCCGCACGGTCGGCTGTGTAGTGCTGGGCAGCGGGGTGAAAGTGGAACAGTCCCTCGAGGAAATGGACGACATCGGCCTGCATCCGGCGACCCGCCGGAAGATCGCCCTCGCGCGCCAGGACCAGCCGTCCGACCGGCAGTTGCAACCCACGGAGGAATGGCCGCATGACTAGCGAACATCGGGCGGGTCAATGGCTGGGCCACTTCAGCGAATGGCCGGCGAACGGCGTGCCGCCGATGGATTTCCAGATGCACACGACCTGGACCGACGGGCAGTCGTCCGTGGCGGAGATGATCGCGGCCGCCCGGGCCAAGAGCTTGCGGGCCATCGCCATCACCGAGCATGTCAACGGTCAGAGCGATTGGTATCCGCAGTTTGTCGCCGAGGTCGCGGCGCAGCGGAAGCACGCGGATGGCCTGGAAGTCTATTACGGCGTCGAGGTCGCGGCTTGCGATTACCGCGGCGGGCTGAAAGCAGACCTCGCGCTCCACGAGGCGGAACTGGTCCTCGGGGTCGTGCATCGCTGTCCGAAGGAAACGGGCGGCTTCTGGAGCTTCGACGAGCTGACCGCGAGCGCCGCCATCGAACTGGAACTGCGCGCCCTGGCCGGCTTGGCGGGCAACCGCAGAATCGACGTGCTCGGCCATCCCGGCGGTGTGGCTTACAAAAAATACGGGGCCTACCCCGTGGAGTGGCTCGAACCGATCTTCCGCACCGCCCGGGGGCCGGTCACCTTTGAGATCAACCCGCGCTTTTCCGGCACGACCGCCATGCGCGCGCACTTCGGCTACAACGAGGTCGAAATGGCGGTCCGCGACCTCGCCCTGAACGAAGCCGTGCCCATCCCGACCATCACGGAGGGGATTGCCTTGAGGTTTTGGGACGAGACTTACCTCGATGTCCCGACCTCGCCGGTCCGTCCCGCGCCCGCGCCCGCGAGTGCAGCCGGTGCCACACCCAGCAGAGCAAGCCGTTTGAAGACACATGCAAATCCTTAACACCGGGCAGCACGAAGAATGGATGGAAGTGCTCTCGGCCGCACCGTGCAGCACGACTTCTATCGTCGGCCTTCCTATCACCGCCACGCGGAGCGCCGCGGCGGAACACGAGGCCACTGCGGAAGCCGCAGTCCCTGCCGCACAACTGCCCTGCTTATGACCAGCACGAACATCTACGACCACCAGGAATTCAAGGAATGGTCGGATCACAGCGGCCTCTATCGCGAGGAGGAGGCGTTGCTGCGACGGCATGTTTTTGATCTGCCAAAGGAGACGCGGATTCTCGACATCGGCACCGGTGCCGGCCGTCTCGCTTTCGAGCTGCAGGAGCGCGGCTTTCGGCGGCTGTGCGGGATCGATCTGAGCGACCGCCTGCTCGCAGTCGCCCGCGAGAAAGCCACGCGCAGGGGTGCGCCGATCAAGTTCGAAACCCAGAATGCCACCGACCTGCGTTTTGACGATGCCTCTTTCGAGGTCGTGATGGCGCTCCAGCAGGTGCTCTGCTTCATCGAAGCCCCCGCCGCGCGGCAGCGCGCCCTGCGGGAGTTTTTCCGCGTGCTGACCCCCGGCGGTCTGCTGCTCGCCAGCGCGCTGAGTTGGGAAGGGCGCTGGTTCAACCAGTGGCTCGGGATGGCGGTCGCGCCGGTGAAGCTGCTCAAGGGCGACACGCACGTTTTGGGCAGGCAATATCTGCCGTGGGTGAAGCTCGGCGGCAGAGCGAACGTGCGGTTCCCCTTCGAGTCGCAACCTTACGCCTATTGGTTCCGGAAGGCGGAGTTCGAGCGGGCGATCGTGGATGCGGGATTCGAGCTCCTCGACAGCGCGACCTCGCGGATGCTGCGGGAAGGCAGCGGAAAACTCGCGTTTGGCGGAATGCTCTTTGCCATCGCCAGGAGGCCGGGATGATCATGAAAACAGAAAGCGCGCGCGCGGTTGCCAGACAGGGCGGCAAGCTCCGAGTCTTGGGGGCGGCGCAGCATGAGGAGTGGATGGCGGTGCTCGGCCGCACCGTGCAGCATGACTTCTATCATCTGCCTGCCTATCACCGCCTCGCGGAAGAACGCGGCGAAGGGACCGCGCATCTCTTCACGTATCGCGACGGCGACCACACCATCGCCCTGCCGCTGCTGCTGCGGCCAGTCGAGGCATCCGGCGAGGAGTGGAGCGATGCGGCTTCGGTCTATGGCTACGCGGGACCGCTCGCGTCGCACGCCCAGATTCCTGAGTCCGTTGTGGGGAGCTTCCAGAAGGCGTTGAAGGACGCGCTGATCGAGCGTCGCGTGGCGGCGGTGTTTTCCCGTCTTCACCCGCTGATCCCGCAGACCGGGCTGCTCGCCGGGCTCGGCGATTGCAGGCTGGAGGGCGAGACGGTCTCGATTGACCTCGCGCTGCCGCCGGAGGCACAGCGGGCGCAGTATCGCAGCTCTCACAGAAGCCGGATCAATAAGCTCCGGCGTGAGGGAGTGATCTGCCTGTGCGACGAGGACCGGCGCCATCTCGGCGACTTCGTGAGCGTGTATCACGAGACGATGCGGCGCGTGAACGCGCACGGCTCCTATTTCTTCGCCGCGGACTATTTCGCGGGCCTCGCGGGTGGCCTGGGGCCGAAGCTGCAATTGTTCGTGGTGATGGTGGGCGGGCGGGTCGCCGCCGGAGCGCTCGTCACGCTCTGCGACGGGATCGTGCAGTATCATCTGGGCGGAACGCGCGGCGAGTTTCTGAGCCTCTCGCCCATGGGATTGATCTTCGACACCGTCCGGCAGTGGGCGGGAGACCAGGGTGCGCGCTTCTTTCATCTGGGCGGAGGCGTCGGATCGCAGGAAGACTCGCTCTTTCATTTCAAGGCGGGTTTCTCCAAGAGCCGCCATGACTTCGGGACCTGGCGCTGGGTCGTGGTCCCCGAGGTTTACCGCGAACTCTGCGAGGCCCGCCAGGAGGCGGACCGGCAACTTGGCGCGGAGCCGGTGGCGTCGGATTTTTTCCCCCTCTACCGCCGTCCCGTGTCCTCGCCGGTAGCCGACACCGGAGCCGCGACCATAGCGCTGCCCCACCGACCATGACGCTTATGAACCCTCGAACCGCACCCCGCATTTATCTCTCTTCGCCCCACATGGGAGGCGAGGAACTTGAACTCATCAAGGAAGCCTTTGCCGCGAACTGGATCGCGCCGCTCGGGCCGCACGTGGACGGCTTTGAAAAGGAACTCGCGGCCTTTACCGGGGCGGGTCACGCGGCGGCGCTGTCGTCGGGCACGGCGGCGCTGCATCTCGCGCTGCGCCTGCTCGGCGTGCAGCGGGGCGATGAGGTGATCTGCTCGTCGTTCACCTTTAGCGCGAGCGCGAACCCGATCGCCTACGAGGGCGCGTCGCCCGTTTTCATCGACTCGGAAAGCACGAGCTGGAACATGGACCCGGCGCTGCTCCGCGAGGAACTCCAGGCCTGCGCGGCGCGGGGAAAACTGCCGCGCGCGGTCATCGTCGTGGACCTTTACGGCCAGAGCGCGGACTACGACCCGATCGTGGCGGCGTGCGCGGAGTTCGACGTGCCGCTGATTCAGGATTCCGCGGAGGCGCTCGGCGCGACCTACAAGGGACGCCGCGTCAGCACGCAGGGGCGGTGCGCGATTTTTTCCTTCAACGGCAACAAGATCATCACCACCTCCGGCGGCGGCATGCTCGCGGCGAACGACGCGGAGATGATCGCCCGCGCCCGCTTTCTCGCCACCCAGGCGCGCGATCCCGCGCCGCACTACCAGCATTCCGTGATCGGTTTCAACTATCGCATGAGCAATGTCCTCGCCGGGATCGGTCGCGGCCAGCTTCGCGTCCTCCCCCAGCGGATCGCCGCGCGCCGGAGCAACTTCGAGCGGTATCAGGCGGCGTTCCGGGGCGTCCCCGGCATTCGCTTCATGCCCATCGCCGCCTACGGCGAGCCCAACTACTGGCTGACCTGCATCACCATCGACCCCGCCGAATTTGGCGCGAGCCGCGAGGATGTGCGGCTCGCCTTGGAGGCGGAAAACATCGAGTCGCGCCCGGTCTGGAAACCGCTCCACCTGCAGCCGGTATTCGCCGATTGCCGGGTGCGCGGCGGCGCGTTTGTGGAATCAATATTCGATCTGGGCCTCTGCCTCCCGAGCGGCTCCAATCTCGCCCCGGAAGATCATGAGCGCGTCTGCGAACTCGTCCTGAGTGTCCCGAAGAAATCCACCCCCCTCGTCCCATGACCAGGATCCTCGTCCGCCCGATTCTGCTCCTCCTCTGGCGCGTCCCGCTTCTGCGCTTCCTGTTTCTCGCCGCCACCTACGGCACGGTTTTGGTGGTCTCCCTGTGGCTGGCCTACCAGCTTCGTTTCGATTTCAACGTGCCGCCGCTGCGCACCACGATGCTGCTCTCGATCGGTGCGATGACCGTGCTGACGCAGCTTTTCGCGCTGTTCTGCTTCCACCAGTTCGATGGGCTGCTCACCTATTTCAGCACGCCCGATGTGAAACGGCTGGCCGCCGCCTGCACCGCCAGTTCGCTGGCGATCGGGGTGTTCTGGTTCTTCGGCCAGCTCAATCTGGCCCCTCCGCGCAGCGTCATCCTCATGGACTACGTGCTCAGTTTCACGGCGCTCGCGACCACCCGTTACCTCTTTCGCTATGGCCGCCGGCTGGGCTTGGGTGCACGCGTGGGCAGCGGGCGCAAAGCGCGGCGCGTGGGCATCGTGGGAGCCGGCGACACCGGGGCCGCGCTCGCCAAGGATCTACTCGCCAAACCCTGGCTCGGCCTTCGTCCGGTGGCGTTCTTCGACGACCTCCGCCACACGCGCTCGCGCGTCCACGGCATCCCCGTGGTCGGCGACCCGGAGCGCATCGCCGAGCTGAGCCACGGACTGCGGCTCGATGAACTGATCATCGCCATGCCCTCCGCGACGCCGAAAAGGACGCGCGCAGTCGTGGACCTGATTCAGGAGGTGGGCTTGCCGTGCCGCACCGTGCCTTCGCTCGATCAATTGGCCACGGGCCGGGTCAACGTCTCCGTGCTCCGCCCGGTCGAGATTCAGGACTTGCTCGGGCGCGAGCCGGTGCAGATCGAAATGGGACGCGTGTGGCGCAGCCTGCGCGGGCGCACCGTCATGGTCACTGGCGCCGGCGGCAGCATCGGCAGCGAACTTTGCCGGCAAATCCTGACCTTCGGCCCAAAGAAACTCCTGCTCGTGGAGCGCTCCGAGCCGCAGCTTTTCCTCATCGAGCAGGAACTCCGCGCCATCGTCGAGGGCGACACCGTGGAGCCGCTCATCGGCGACATCACTCGCCCGGACCGGATGCGGGAAATCTTCCGCCGGTTCCAGCCGGAGGTCGTCTTTCACGCCGCGGCGCACAAGCACGTGCCGATGATGGAGCACCAGCCCGAGGAGGCGATCCGCAACAACATCTTCGGCACCGCGCTGCTCGCCGACCTCGCGGTCGAAAATCACGTCGATCATTTCGTCCTCATCTCCACGGACAAGGCGGTCAATCCCACCAACGTCATGGGCGCGACCAAGCGCGTCGCCGAGCTGTATCTCCAGGCGCTCGCCGCCGGCCAGTCCGGCACGAAGTTCCAGGCGGTGCGCTTCGGCAACGTGCTCGGCTCCTCCGGCAGCGTCGTGCCCACCTTCACCCGCCAGATCGCCGAGGGTGGCCCCGTCACCATCACCCACCCGGAGATCACCCGGTATTTCATGACGATCCCGGAGGCCGTCACGCTCGTTTTGCAAAGCGCCGCCTTTGCCCAGACCGGTGAGATTCACGTCCTCGACATGGGCGAACCGGTGAAAATTTTGGACCTCGCGACGCAGATGATCACGCTCAGCGGCTTCACTCCGCACACCGACATCGAGATCGTTTTCACCGGCCTGCGCCCCGGCGAAAAACTCTACGAGGAACTCACCCAGGGCAACGAAGAGATCACCGGCACGGATCACCCGAAAATCTCCCGCCTCGTCGCCCCGCCCCTGCCAAAGGGCGACATCAACGCCCATCTTGCCGACCTCACCGGCGCCTTGAACGACGGTGTTTACCACCCCGAAATCCTGCGCGAACTGCTCGCCGCGATCGTGCCGGAGTACCGCCCTTTCACCCTGCCGCCGTCCGCTCCCGCGCCGCCGATTCCGCCAGCCGCGGAGCCGCTGACGCACACGCTCGCCGGTGCTGCCTCTGCCTGACGCTTTCATGGAAAACCCAACCCACATGTATCTCTACGGTGCCGGCGGCCACGCCAAAGTGGTCGCCGACATCCTCGCCAGCCGCGGCGTGCGCGTCGCCGGCGTCTTTGACGACAATCCGCCCGACGCCAAACTGCGGATCATGGAGGTGCGCGACGGCGTGCAGTTGCTCGGTGGCGCTTTTCCGAAACTCGACGCGCCGCTCATCATCACCGTCGGGCACAACGTCCGCCGCGCGGAACTGGCGGCGCGCATCGACGCCAGCTTCGGCACGGCGATCCACCCCAGCGCCATCATCGCGTCGGGCGTGCCCATCGGCGTCGGTTCGATGATCCTGCACGGCTCCATCCTCCAGGCCGGCACCCGCGTCGGGCGGCATGTGCTCATCAATACCGCCGCCAGCATCGACCACGACAACCTGCTCGGCGACTTCGTCCACGTCTCGCCGCACGCCACCCTCTGCGGCCACGTGGAGGTCGGCGAAGGCACGCACATCGGGGCCGCGGCGGTGGTCATCCAGCAGGTGAAAATCGGGCGCTGGTGTAACATCGGGGCCGGGGCCGTGGTCCTGCGCGACGTGCCGGACTACGCCACCGTGGTCGGCAACCCCGGCCGGGTCATTAAAATCAAGGAGCCGCAAACCACGGAAACCGCGTCTGCGATGTAGGAAAATGACTGGAGTTTATGACATCGCGTTGGTCGGTTCGGGCGTTTCCTCCGCCTACACGCTCCGGCATTTCCTCGCGTTGCTGGCGGAAGACCGGCCCGCGCGACCGGTGCGCATCATCGTCTTCGAAAAGTCCGGCGAGTTCTGGTCGGGCGTCCCGTACGGCCGGCTTTCCGGTCGCGCCTCGCTGCTCATCTCGCCGCTCAAAGAGTTCATCCCCCAGGAAAAAGAGCGCGCGGATTTCAAAGCCTGGCTGACCGAACATCGCGAGCGTCTACTGGACCCCGCCGCCGCGACCGCCGGGCCGCTCTCTGCCCGCTGGCAGCGCGAAAACGCCGTCGCCGTCGCCGCCGGCGATTGGGACCCGCTCTACCTGCCGCGCCACCTGTTCGGCTGTTACCTCCGGGAAAAAGTCACCGCCGCGCTCGCGGACGCCGCCGCGCAGGGCCTCATCGAGTTCCAGCTCGTCACCTCCGGCATCACCGACATCGAGCGCGTCGGCGACCTGCACCGGCTCATCCCGGACGCCGGGGAAACCGCCGCCGTCCTCGCGAAGAAAGTCGTCCTCGCGATCGGCAGCCCGCCCTACGCGGGCATCGCCCTGGCCGGCGAAGCAGAGGCCGCCAGCTTCATCGACGACATGTACGCGCCGTCGCTCGACGCCAATCTCCAGCGCATCTGCGCCAGCCTGCGGACGACCAACCGCCGCCAGGTGCTCATCATCGGATCGAACGCCAGCGCGCTCGAAACCGTCTACAACCTCACCGACTCCGCCGAGGCCATGAGTTTGATCGACAAGATCATCATGCTCTCGCCCGACGCCGCCTTTCCCCACCGCATCAACCGCGAAATCCCCGCCTCCACGCACCGCTTCACGCACCTGGACGCCCTCGCCGATCTGGCACCACCCGTTTCGCAGGACATCCTGACCGCCGTGCAAAAGGACGTGGCCGCGGCCGCTGCCGAGGGGCTGAACATCGCCGATCTCTACGGCGAGATTTCGCAAAGAATGATCGCCGCGCTGTGCCGGCTGGAGCGCGGCGAGCAGGAGAAGTTTGTCGCCCTCCACGGCGTGGAAATCGGCAAGCTGCAACGCCGCGCCGGCCCGGAATACCTCGACGCCGCCCACCGCCTCCTCGCGGACGGAAAGCTGGAAATGCACGCGGGCCGGTTCGTGGAGTATCTCCCCGACGCCGCGGGCGGGCCGGGCTGCACGTATCTCGAAGGCCGCACCGGCGGTCCGAAAATCATGGCCGCCCCAATCTCCGTCATCGTCAGTTGCGCCGGTTTTCAGGACGTGGCGAAATCGTCGTCCACCCTGCTGCAAAACCTCATCCGCCGCGGGCTCGGCGCCCCGAATGCCTCCCAACGCGGCCTCGCCATCAACGCCGAATATGAGGCCAGCCCCGGCTGCTACGTCATGGGCCCGCTCGTCGCCGGCAACATCATCGGCACCGTCAAAGTCTGGCACGCTGAGAGTTGCACCCGGATCATCCAGCTCTCGCAAAACCTCGCCGCAATCCTCGCGCACGCCCTGCGGCCGCCGCCGGCGGCGGGCAGCGCGGCCAGCGCCGCCGCTCGCCCCGTCCACAGTATCCCCCGGCGCGCCCCGGCCCGACCCGCTAATAAACCCGCCGTGCCGGGATTACCTCGGTGCGCCTCATGAAACTCCCGACCTTTTCCGCACTCCTCGCTTTTTTTGGCTTCGCCTCCTTTGCCCAAGCCGCGCCGCTGGCCGTCGGCAGCGCCGCGCCGGAGATCCGCGCCGTGGATCAGGACGGCAAGACCGTGAACTTCAAGGACGTGTATGCCCGGGGAACGACGCTCGTTTATTTCTACCCGAAAGCCGCTACCCCCGGCTGCACCAAGCAGGGCTGCAGCCTGCGCAACTCGTGGGCCGACTTGCAGGCCAAGGGCATCCAGGTGCTCGGCGTGAGCGGCGACCAGCCGGAGGCGCAGAAAAAATTCGCCGAGGCGCAGAAGTTTCCCTTTCCGCTGATCGCCGACACCGACAGCAAAGTCGCGGAGGCCTTCGGGGTGCCGCACTTGTTCGGGATCCCGAAGCGCCAGTCCTTCATGGTCCGGGACGGCAAAATCGTCTGGAACATGCTCGGCGCTTCCACCGACTCCCACGCGGCCGATGTCCTCAAAGCCTTCGACGCCCTGCCCAAGAAATAGTCCCGCACCGCCGCTTGCGCCGGGCCGGATTGGCGTTGTCACTCCGGCGGGCGCTGGCTAAGTCTCACCCACTCCATCTATGAAAATCCGCGCCCTCCTCCTCGCCCTCCTCACCACGACCAGCGTCTTCGCCGCCGCTCCCGCGCCCGACGCCGGGCCCGCGCCGACCGCCGCGGAAACCGCCGCCGTGGCCGCGCTCGCGAAGCTCGGCGTCGACGCGCGGCCCATCGCCGCCGGGCTGAACTGGCGCACCGTCCTCGTCCGACTCGGCAAGGACAAGCCGGACCCGAAAATCTTCGCCGCGCTCAAGGACGTGACGAATCTTCAGGAACTCGACCTTGCCGGCGTGCAGTTCGCCGACGCCGACCTCGCGCAGCTCGCCGGGTTGAAAAACCTGCGCGTCCTCCATTTGGAAAAAACCCCGCTCACCGACGCCGGCCTCGCCCACGTCAAAGGGCTGGCCAACCTCACCTACCTGAACGTTTACGCCACCGCCGTGACCGACGCCGGCCTAGCCGAACTCAAGAGCCTGACGAATCTCAAATCGCTCTACGTTTTCGAAACGAAAATCACTGCCGCTGGCCTCACCGCGCTGCAAGCGACGCTGCCCAAGGTGAACATCGTGAAAGGGCTGACCGCCGAGGATATCGCCAAGCTCAACGCCAAGCCCGAGGAGAAAAAGCCGGCCGTCGCCGCCAACACCCCTCCGAAGCCGGAGAACAAGGCCGTGGAAGCCGAGATCGCCGAGGCCCAGAAAAAGCTCGACGGCCTCAACGCCGAAATCGTCAAACGCCGCGAAGCCCGCGGCAAACTTACCGCCGGCACGCCCGAATACGCCGCCGCCGACAAGCTCGTGCAGGACAGCAAGCCCGAGATCGAAAAAGCCACCGCTGCCGTCGCGGCCGCAAAGGCGAAGCTGAAGTAGGCGTTTCCGCCGGCGGAAA
>CAYQBV010000103.1:11731-13114 GCA_964415705.1 uncultured Chthoniobacter sp.
ATCAGGACACGCTGGCCGCCGGGAGTTCCTCGCGGTTGCGCCAGAGGTAGAGCAGGCGGCGGGAGGAGTTCGGGTGGGTGGAGCGGCGGTCGTCGAGCTCTGCGGCGTCGCTGACGAGGAGGTGGTCCGGATGGGCCTCGAGCGCGGTCATGAGCGTGGCGATGGTGCTGAGATCGGGGCCGCCGGGCCGGCTCAGGAGGGCGGCGGGGGACACCGGAACTTTGGCCACGCCGCGGATGGCGCGCATGGTGCGGATGGTTTCGAGCAGCGCGTCCTCGTCGGTGTCGCCGCTCTTGAAGATGTAGTTATAGAAGCCGCGGAAGGAGTTTTCGTTTTGCGCCAACCGGCGCTGGATGCCCTGCTCCATCTGCGCGCGGGCCTGGCCGGTGTCCACGCCGCCAAAGGGCAGGGCGTCGTCGTAGGCCTGGAGGAGATCCTCGAGGGGCACGTGGGCGTGGGTGCGTTTGGCTTCCATCACGCGCAGGAGCAGGGTGGAGCGGGCCTCTTGTTCGAGTGCCATCTTGAGGTCGGTGGTCATGGCGGGGAGCAGCCCGGCGGCGCGCGCGCCGAAGTCGTCGCAGAGGAATTCCACGAGCCGGATCTGCGTGGTCCAGGTGGAGAAGCCGACCCAGCGGGCGGCGCCGAGCGCGAGCAGCGGTGCGCCGAGATAGAAGTCGTAGTGCCGGAGGAAATGCGAAATCACGAGCGTGAGCACGCCGGCGAGCAGGGCGTGGATGAGGAGGCAGCGGCTGGCGACGGGTGAGTAGGGAAAGACGTGGCCGAGTTCGTGGCCGATCACGCTTTCGAGTTCCCGCTCGTCGAGCAGATGGACGATGGAGCGGTTGAGTTGCACGCTGTTAAAAATCCTCCAGCCTGGCAGCAGGTCGAGCCGGAGCGCGTAGGCGTTCACGTCCTTTTCCCGCGCGAGATAGACGCGCACGCGGTGGCCGCTGAGGCCGAGCCGCTCCTGCACGCGCCGGGTGGCGGCGAGCAGGGAGTCGCGGGTGTGCGGGCCGAAGCGGGCGTCGGGCCGCACGTCTTCGAGGCGTTTGCGGTTGGCAAAAAACTGCGCCGCCACGAAGTCGAACATCCCGAGAACGGCGAACGCGAAGAGCAGCGCCGACTGCCAGTCGGGCAGACGGTCCGGCTGCGCTGCCCACCACGCCAATCCGCCCACGACGACGGCCACTTCGCCCGTAATCCAGAGCAGCGAGCCCATCTCGTGCGACCGAAAACTCGCGAGCAGCGCCGCGCGGGTCGGCGTAACGAGACGCCGCGGCTCCGGGAGTGGGCGGGGCGCGTCCGGGGCGTCCATCGGCGTCAGGTCACCATCTGGAACAGGCCGCGGATCATCACAACCAAGGGCCACGCGAGGGTTTGATA
>CAYQBV010000104.1:0-13096 GCA_964415705.1 uncultured Chthoniobacter sp.
ATGATTGAACCGCCCCGGCACCACGCGGCCGTCGAAACCCCACAGCACCTGCCTGACCTCCAGCGCCTCCGCCCGCACCGCGCCAAGCAGCACGAGCGCCAAAAAAACGCGGAGGAAAATGCGGGGGCCGGACATGTGCGCGGGAGACTAGGCAAAACCCCGCGCGGGTTCCAAGGGGGATCGAAGGAAAGTAGCTTGGACTTCAGTCCAAAAGGGCGGGCACTTTGGACTGAAGTCCAAGCTACTTTGGAGCGCTCCGCGCGTCCGGTTCTTCCAGATCGCTTTCACCCTCCGGCCGGTAAGTCCCGGTGCCCACGAGGCGCTCAAAAATGGGCGAGGCCATGAGCGTGGTGACGACCGCCATGATGACGAGCGTGGCGAAAAGCCCCTCCGAGATGATCCCTCGCTGCAGGCCGATATTGATGATGATCAGCTCCATCAGGCCGCGCGCGTTCATTAGCACGCCGATGCCGAGCGCTTCGCGGTTCGAGATGCCGGTGGCGCGCGCCGCCAGCCAGCAGGCCACGCCTTTGCCGAGGATCGCGGCGATGAGCACCGCGCCGCACATCAGCCAGAGGAAGCCGGTATTGAGCAGGGCGATTTTCGTGTTCAGTCCCGAGTAGGTGAAGAAAAGCGGGAGCAGCAGCGCCACGGTGAGCGGCTGGATGCGCCCGATGAGATCGCGCGCCATCGCACCGCGCGGCATGGCGGCGCCCATCACGAACGCTCCGAAGACCGCATGCAGCCCGATGAGGTCCGTGAACCACGCGCCCAGTGCCATCATCGCCAGCCCGATGACCAGCCCGGCCTCGGACAGCGCGCCGTCTTTCACGAGCCAGCCGTGCAGTCGCGCGAGCAGTGGTTTCACGAGGAAAAGCGTGACGACCACGAAGCCCGCGCCGCCGCCGATGTTCAGCCAGGCGTGGCTCCAGTTGTCGTCGAAACTGGCGAGCACCACCGCGAGGAGGCACCACGCCGTGGCGTCGTCGAGCGCGCCCGCCCCGAGCGCCACGGTGCCCATCGTGGTGCCGGAGAGTTTTTTGAAATGGATAATCCGCGCGAGCATCGGGAACGCGGTGATGCACATGGACGCGCCGAGGAAAAGCATGGCCTCGACCAGCGAGGTTTTTTTCGGAAACAGCTCCGTGTGATGAAAGAAAACCCACGCCAGCCCCGCGCCGAGGACGAACGGCGCGAGCATCCCCGCGGCGGAAACGGCGAGGGAGCTTTTGAGGCGCTTGGCCACGATGTCCACGCGGAATTCCATGCCCACGACGAACATGTAGAGCGCCAGCCCGAGCTGCGACGCCGGGAAGAGATAGCTCTGCGTGTCGCGCGCAGTTTGTGTGCGGTCCCACGGGAAAAGCCACGCCTGGGCGTCCGGCGCGAGCAGCCCGAAAAGCGACGGGCCGAGCAGCACGCCGGCGATCATTTCCGCCACCACCTGCGGCTGGCCAAAGCGCGCGGCCACCGCCCCGACCAGCCGGCAGAAAAGCAGGATGACGGCGAGCTGGAGAAAGAATTGGACGGCGAGGTGGAGGTTGTTCATGCGGTGGCGCGGACGGCTGGGCGCAGATATTGCCCGAGAGCGGCTTGGTGCGGAAACGGAAATTAGGTCGGGCAGCCGGTTCCCCTGCCGTCCGTGCAAACGCCCGACGGCTGGGAAAGTAAAAATCGCCCTTGACGCTTCCGGGGCTGCTGACTACGCACGCTTCCGGCAAGTGTGGCTCCAAAACGTGGCTGCGCCGGATGCCGAAAAAACAAACCCTAGGTAATAGTCAATCCACCATGAAAAAGTTCCTCACCCTCCTCACCCTCACCGCATTTGCCGCCGCTCCGGCGACCGTCCTCGCGGCTCCAAAGAAAGAAGCTGCAGCCGCTGCAGCCGCTGTCGCCCCGGCCGCCCCGGCCAAACCGGAAGCTCCCGCTGTCAAACCCGCCAAACCGCTGCCCATGGCTACCAAGGTCGATGCGATCGACGCGGCGACGAAGTCTTTCACCCACACCAACAAGGACGGCAAGGTCGTGAAGAACAACGTGATCGACACCACCGAAATCAAGAATGGCGACGCCGCCGCGAAGTTTGAAGACATCAAGGTTGGCGACACCGTCAACGGCTTGCGCATCAAGAAAAACGAAGCCGGCACCGAATACGACGTGGTGAAGATCACCAAGATCGGCGTGGTGGCGGCCAAGGAAAAGAAAGTGGCCAAGGCTGACAAAGCGGCCAAGGCAGACAAAGCGGCTGCGCCTGCTGAGCCTGCGGCACCGGCCGCCCCGGACGCGCCTGCCGCGCCCGCTGCTCCGAAGAAGGCCAAGTAAGCTCCTTCGCCGCGGAACATTTCCGCAATTTGCCGAAACCGGCACCCGGTCCTTCCGGGTGCCGGTTTTCGTTTGTCGGAATCCCGCCAACAAGTCCGGCCCGGCGGGGTTGTCGGCGTGAGCGATGTCCGCCAATCCGGGAAATGCCGTAGCGCTGCCTTGCCGTTTTCCCTTTCGCGCCAATACTCCCACCTCATGCCGCCAACCACGCTTCCAACCGCCGCGCCGATCGCGTTTCCGCGCGCTGTGCCGGTGCAGACCATTCGTCCGCCGAAGAAGAACATTCCGCAGACGCTCGTCCAGCGGCAGCACATCCTCGAGCGCGTGCGCGCCTACGTGGCCGAGCACGCGCCGGTGCCGCCGATGCCGCCGGAGGAGTTGAAAGTCCACGCCGACCGGCTCGTGGCGCAGCTCGGTTGCGAGCCCATTTACCGCGACTACATCGGCGTGCTGCTGAACAACGAAATGTGGCGCGAGCCGCTTGCTGCCGTCCCCTTCGAGCGCCGGTTGCTGCTGCTGCCGAAATGCCTGCGCGTGGAAGCGAAATGCCCCGCGCCGTTCGATGAATTCGGCCTGCTCTGCAAGCAATGCGGGCTGTGCACGATTCAGGATTTGCAGGCCGAGGCCGAGCGGCTCGGCTACGCGGTGCTCGTGGCGGAGGGCAGCGCGATCGTCATGTCCCTCATCCAGACGGGAAAGATCGAAGCCATCGTCGGTGTGAGCTGCCTGAGCGTGCTCGAGCGCGCCTTTCCCTACATGGAAGCCGCGGCCATCCCCGGCGTGGCGGTGCCGCTGCTCCAGGACGACTGCATCGACACGAACGTGGATATCGACTGGGTCTGGGACTACATCCACCTGACCAGCGACGACCAGACGCGCCGTCTCGACCTCGGCCAGCTCCGGGATGAAATCGACTTCTGGTTCACGCCGCTGAACCTCGACGCGATCATGGGGGCAGCGCAGGGCGCGACCGAGAAAATCGGGCGCGAGTGGCTGGCGCGGGCGGGTAAACGGTGGCGGCCGTTTCTCACCGTGGCCTGCTATCAGGCGCTGCGCGCCACGCCCGGCGCGCCGTTGCCCGACGACCTGCGCAAGGTCGCCGTCGCCATCGAGTGCTTTCACAAAGCGTCGCTCATCCACGACGACATCGAGGACGGCGACGCCCAGCGCTACGGCGAGAAAACGCTCCACGAAGAGCACGGCGTGGCGGTCGCGCTCAATGTCGGCGACCTGCTCATCGGCGAAGGCTACCGCCTGCTCGCCTCCTGCCGCGTGAGCGCCGAGCAGAAAGTCGAGATGCTGCGCATCGCCGCCGAGGGTCAGCGCGAACTCTGCCGCGGGCAGGGCGCGGAACTCGTCTGGGCGCGCCACCCGCAGCCGCTCACCTCGCACGAGGTCGTGGATATTTTCCGCAAAAAAACCGCGCCCGCCTTTTCCGTCGCGCTCCAGCTCGGCGCGATCTACGCCGGGCAATTTGAGGAAAACGCGGAAGTCCTCGCGGCCTACAGCGAAGCCCTCGGCATCGCCTACCAAATCCGGGACGACCTCAACGACCTCGGCGCGAGCGGCGAGACCAACGACATCGCCGGCCTCCGCCCCAGCCTGCTCCTCGCCGTGGCCTACGAACGCGCCGCGCTCGAAGCCGCCGGTGCCGACAAAGCCCTCGCCGAAACCCGCGCCGCGCAAAAACTCGCGCTCGAAGCCCAATGGCGCCGCCTTTCCACCGCCGCGCCCGCCGAAACCGAGGCCCTCTACCTTTCGCTCCACGCCGACGAGCGCTGCCGGACCCTGCTCGAAGCCTACAAAGAGGAAGCCATCCGCAGCCTCCGCGACGTGGACAACGCCAACCTCAAAGGACTCCTCCGCCGCGTCCTCGGCAAGATTTTCAACGACACGGAAATCAAAGGCTGGTGCAAGGAATTCGAGGAGAAAAACGCCGCCGGATAGCGGCTCCGCTGCAAAACAACGATCGGTCATCCTGAGCGGAGCGGAGGCTTTGCGCAGCGCAGTCGAAGGACCTCTAACTCTTCCGCGGGCGGAGGTGGGTCTGGTGAGATGCGTGCGCCATCACTCCCGCCGCCGCGCCTTGACGCACCGCGCGCGGGTTGAAAAGGTGCGCGCGTCTTCGGGACCAAATCTGCAATCCTCAATCTGAAATCCTCAATGCCTCCCCGCATCCTCTCCGGCATCAAGCCGACCGGCCAGCCGCACATCGGCAATTACTTTGGCATGATGCGCCCGGCCATCGAATGGCAGGAGCGCGGGGAAGCGTTCTACTTTATCGCCGACTACCACGCGCTGACCTCGGTCTTCGATCCGGCGAAGCTCCGCGAATACGTGCGCGGCGTGGCGCTGGATTTTCTCGCCTGCGGGCTCGACCCGGCGAAGGCGGTCCTTTTCCGCCAGAGCGATGTGCCCCAGCACACCGAACTGGCCTGGCTGCTGAGCTGCCAGACGCCGATGCCGATGCTGGAAAACTGCCACGCCTACAAAGACCATCTCGCGAAGGAAAAGACGCCATCGCACGGGCTCTTTGCCTACCCGGTGCTGATGGCCGCGGACATCCTCATCTACGACTCGAACATCGTGCCCGTGGGCCGCGACCAGAAACAGCACGTCGAGGTCACGCGCGATCTCGCGCACAAAATGAACGCGCTTTACGGCCCGATCTTTACGGTGCCGGAGGCGAGCATTTTACCCAGCGTGGAGACCATCCCCGGACTCGACGGGCAGAAGATGAGCAAGAGCTACGGCAACACCATCGAGCTTTTCCCGGAGGAAAAGGCGCTGCGGAAAAAGATCATGGGCATCGTCACGGACTCGATGCCGGTGGAGGCGCCGAAAGATCCCGCGAACTCGGCGATCGTGGCGCTCTACCGGCTCTTCGCGCCCCCGGCAGACGTGGAGCAAATGGAGGCGGATTTCCGCGCCGGCGGCGTGGGCTACGGCGATTTCAAGAAGCGGCTCTTTGGCGCGGTGTGGGAGTTTTTTGCGCCGCAGCGCGCCCGGCGGGCTGAGCTGGAAGCTGACCCCGGCTACGTGGACGGCGTGCTCGCCGACGGCGCGCAAAAGGCGGGGACGCTGGCCGAAAAGGTCATGCAGCGCGTGCGCCGCGCCGTCGGCTTGCGGGCGTGAGTTTCGACCGGCTGGGCGAAAACCAGTGCGCCTGAAAATTATGGAATCTTCTCATTGCGCCCACGGGCTTATTGCCTACGATTCGCGCCTTGCCAGCCCGCGGTTGGGCTGTGCTCAACAAGCCAGTCAACGTAACAAATGATGAATGATAATCCTGGAGAGAGAATGGGATCCGATCCAATCGCGTCCGAAAAAGTCGTGAACGATCGCAAAATCTTCTTTCTCGACCTCAAAGAGAATCAGCGTGGGCGGTTCTTGAAAATCACCGAAGACGTAGGTGGCCGGCGTGACACAGTCATGCTCCCCGCCCCCGCGTTTAAGGACTTTCTGGAAGCGCTCCAGCGTCTGGTCGAGTTCGAAGCCAAGCTCTAATCAGCTCGGTTCCAACTCGGCTCCTTCGAGGGCACCCGGGAATGGAAACCGGGCGGGTGTCGGCGGAGGGTTGAAAACTTCGGGCCGCTTCTCCCCCAAAAGAAGCGGCTCTTGTTTTGCACTGACGCTGCGGCGTGCGGATCAGGCCGCGCGGAGGTCGGCGAAGAAGAGGCGGCCAGCGCTGGTTTGCAGGGCGCTGGCGACGACGACAGGGACGGTTTTGCCGATGTGCTGGCGGGCGTGGTTGACGACGACCATGGTGCCGTCGGGCAGGTAGCCGACAGCCTGGTGGGCGTCGCGGCCCTCTTTCACGAGCGCGATGTCGAGGGCTTCGCCGGCGGCCAGGATCGGCCGGAGCGCTTTGGTGAGGTCGTTGAGATTGAGGACGGGCACGCCTTGCAGCCGGGCCAGCGCGCAGAGGTTGCCGTCGTTGGTCAGGAGGCGGGCGTCGAGCATTTTGGCGGCGACAAGGAGGCGGGCATCCACGGGGACGGAGTCGGCGCTTTCGCTCTCATGAAGGGTGACGGTGAGCGCGGGGTCGCGCTGCATTTGCTGGAGCCGGTCCAGCGCGGCGCGGCCGCGTTCGCGCTTCAGGGAATCGCCGGAATCGGCGAGGCGCTGCAATTCCTCGAGCACGAAGCGCGGGACGACGAGCGAACTGCTGAGGAAGCCGGTCGCGCAGATACTGGCGATGCGGCCGTCGATGATGATGTTCGAGTCGATGAGCAGCGGCGCGTCCTGCACGGCGGCTTGGCGGAAGCGCACATACGGGATGATGAGGGCGAATTCGTCGCGGTTGCTGCGGATGGCGAGCATCATCCCGACGTAGCTGAAAGTGGCATAGATGATCAGTCCGCAAACCCACTGCGTCTGCGGTGGGGCCACGGCGAGGATGCGGGAGGAGAGGAGCAGTTTGGAAAAAATGAACCCGACCAGCAGGCCGAAGGTGGCTGAGGAGAAAATGCGCAGCGTGATGCCGTGAACCAGCCGGTCGCCGAGCACGATGAGCAGCCCGAACGCCAGGCCCATCGCGAGGCCAAGGAGCGGTTCATCCGCGATCATCAGCCCGCCACAGGCCGCCAGCGTGACGAAGAGCGTCCGGAGCAGATTGATGGTCAGGATCGGGGTCATGCTTGGAAGTCGGTGGCTCGCCGCGCGAGCCATCCTCTTTCCCTAGCAAACGGCGAACCATCCGCGCCGGCGGGAGCGGATATTTTACCGCGGCCGCGGCCGTGGGGGCGGGGTGGAAACTGCGGGGTCGGAAAGGGGGCGGTCCTTGTAAAAGAGGACGCCGGAGCGACGCATGTTGCCGATGAGAGTCTTGAGATTTTCCGCCGTTTGCTTGTCGGAAATCAACATCCCGAGGGTGCCGTCGCCGACCGTCGCTTTTTTTACGAGCGTATTGGCGGAATCCGCTACTTTCCGGAAATCGCCGAGGGCGAGTCGCACGTCGCCCGCGACACCATCCACGGTCTTGAGCGTGGTTTTCGTGGCGTCCACGGCTTCGCTGGTCTTCGCCACCACGGCATCGAGATTCTTGGAAGTCTGCGCGAACCCGGCGGCGGAGGTTTTCAAACTGGCGAACGTGTCCTCCAGGTTCTTGAGATTCTTGTCGGTCAGCAGCCGCTGGTTGATGGCTTTTGTCGCGATGTGCAGTTCGTCGAGTTCGAGGTTGATCTTGCGCAGCACCTCTTCATTCATCGTGTCGATCATCTTGCCGCCTTTGGCGGTCAGCTCATCGAGCCCGCTGGCGCGCGAACCGGCGACGGTCTCGCCCGGTTTGACGAAATCGTCGGCTGCGAACTCCAGCGGCGGGACCACGTCCACGAAGGAGTCGCCGAGCACGCCATTCGTGCGGATGACATAGGTGGATTGGCGCGGAATTTGGACCCCGTCTCGGATCACAAGATTCGCCGCCACCTCGTAGGATTTCCCGATCAACTTCGGTGCCGCGATGACATTGCCCACCTTGGCCCCGGAGAGCTGGACGTCGCAGCCTTTGACCAGCCCGCTGGCGTTGGGGAAATTCACGGTGATCGGGTAGCCGTCGCCCATGTTTTTGCGCCCAAAAATCACGATCATGGCGGCGATAAACATGAAGCCGATCAGGAGGAAGGTCCCGACGATCACTTCGGTGCGTTGGTGTTCGGTGCTCATGCGGTTGGTCGGCTAGCTCACGTCGCCGGAACGGCCCTCGATGAAGTCCGTGATGATCGGGTCCGACGCGGCTTTGAGGGCGTCCACGGTGCCGTGAAAATAGATGCTCCCCTCATGGAGAAAGGCGATCCGGTCGGCGGTGGTGAAGGCGGTCCTCATGTCGTGCGTGACGACCACGGAAGTCACGTGGAGGCGCTTTTGCAAGCGACGAATCAGGTGGTTGATCGAGTCCGAGGCGATCGGATCGAGTCCGGTCGTGGGTTCGTCGTAGAGGATGCAAGCGGGGCGGCCGACGATGGTGCGCGCGAGACCCACGCGCTTGCGCATGCCGCCGGAGAGCTTCTCCGGCATCTTCTTTTGCTCGCCGGCGAGGTCCACCATGTCCAGCGCCTCGGCCACGCGGTCGCGGATCTCGCCCTCGTTTTTCACGCCCGCCTCCCGCAGTGGAAAGGCGAGGTTGTCCTCCACGTTCATCGAGTCGAAAAGCGCCGCGCTTTGAAAGAGCATGCCGATTTTTTTGCGGATGCCGCCGAGCTTCCGTTCCGGCAGGCGGCTGATCTCCTCACCCTCGACCCAGACCTCGCCGGCGGTGGGTTGGAAAAGGCCGATGAGATGCTTGAGCAGCACGCTTTTTCCACAGCCCGAGCGCCCGAGGATCACGCAGGTCTCGCCGGTGGCGATCTCGAGGTCGATGCCGCGCAGGACCGGCTGCGTGCCCAGGGTCTTGGTGAGCTGGCGGATCGAAATCATGCGCGGCTACTGGCCGTACGGGAACAGCATGTTCAGCAGGAAGGTCAGGAAGAAATTCGAGATCAGGATCGCCAGCGAGCTGATGACCACGGCCTCGGTCGGCGCGCGCCCGACGCCGACCGCGCCCTCCTTGGCGGTGAGTCCCTGGTGGCAACTCACGAAGGCGATGATCACGCCGAAGCAAAACGCCTTGCAGAGCGCCATCTTGATGTCGCGGGGGCCGACATAGCGGATGAGGTTCGTGAGGAAATACGGGCCCGAGATGTCGAGCACGTGGATGCCGACGAGGTAGCTCGCGCAGATGCCCAGGCCGATGCTTTCCGCCACGAGCAGCGGCATGGAAAGGAGCAGCGCGAGCACGCGCGGCACGGCGAGGTAGTCGATGGGATGCACCGCCAGCGAGCGGAGCGCGTCGATCTGCTCGGTGACCTTCATCGTGCCGATCTCCGCCGCGATGGACGCGCCCACCCGGCCGGCGACCATCAGGCCGGTGAGCACTGGGCCGAGTTCGCGGAAGAGCGAGACGGCGACGACTGAGCCGGTCGCCGATTTCATTCCAAGCGTGGAGAACTGGAAGTAGGTCTGCGCGGTCAGCACCGCGCCGGTGAACATGCCGGTGACGATGACCACAAACTGCGAACGCCAGCCCACTTCCACAATCTGCCGGGCGAAGAGTCGCCAGCGAATCGGGGCCACGATCAGGGAAGCACACGTCTCGGAAACGAGCAGCGCGAGTTCACCGAAATACTGGAAGAGTGAGAGCGCCAGGCGCCCGAGTGCCGTAACCATGCAGAGGGCCCGAAGCTAGCGGTGTGAGGTGCGCTTGTCCACCGGACTGACCAGCCTGCGAGCGGCGCGAAAACTTAAAGGTCGCCGATGCGGATCGGCTGGGTCTTGCTCTTCGGGTTCAGCTCCGACGGCACCGCGCCGACAATGCGTGGCTCCAGCCCGAGTTTGCGGAAAATCGCGCGGATTTGCTGAATGCTCAGCGACGGCTCCTCAAAGTCCAGATAGACGATGTCGTGGTTGCTATCGACCTTGTAGCGCAGACCGGGGACGGTCTCGAACTCGTGGTCCAGTTCGAGGATTTTCTCGAGTTGGCGGACACCGGCGGCGTAGATTTCGACCTCGATCATATTGCGGTTGAACAGACGGTTCACCGTAAAGTCGCGATCCGACGATTGGCAACGACTATTTCCGGGAGTGTCCGTGGCGGGTGGATTGCGGTCAGGAGAAAAGTTCGGACTGTCCCGCGCCGGGAGCCCGGCCCGCTTGCAGGACGGCGACGGCAGCGCGCAGTTGCTCGCGGGTGAAACGCCTTTTGATCCCCTCGATGGCGGCGGTGGCGAGCACGTCGCAGCGCTCATTGCCCGCGTGCCCGGCGTGGCCTTTCAACCACCGCCAATGCACGCGGTGCCGCGCCGCCGCCGCGTCGAGCGCGCGCCAGAGGTCCTCGTTTTTCACCGGTTGCTTCGTCGTGGTCATCCAGCCGCGCGCTTTCCACGCCTTGATCCACTTCGTGATGCCGTCGCGGAGGTAGGTCGAGTCCGTGAAAAGATCGACCTCGCACGGTTCGGTGAGCGCCTCCAGTGCGGCGATCGACGCCTGCAATTCCATCCGGTTGTTCGTCGTCGCCGCTTCCCCGCCGCTGACTTCCTTCGTTTTTTTGCCGTACTCCAGCACCGCCGCCCACCCGCCGGGGCCGGGGTTGCCCTCGCAACCGCCGTCGGTGTGAATGGTGATCTTTTTCAAGCCGCTCACGCGATGCGCACCGCACGCGTCTTGTCGAGCTTGAGCACGTCGCCGGGTTGAAAGGCCGGCGTCGCTTTCGGATCGGCGACCTTTTCATCGCGGAGCTGCACGCTGCCCTGCTCCACGAGCCGCCGCGCGTCGCCGCGCGATTTGGTGATCTGAAAACACTGCGCGTAGGCCGCGACGACCGCCGAGACGATGTCGCCCGCGCCGCCGGCCAGCGTCAGGATCGGCAGCTCCGCGCTCGCCAGATCGCGCTTGCTGAAGCGTGTGTTGAAATCCTCCAGCGCCGCCGCGCCCGCGTCCGCGCTGTGGTAGCGCTCCACGATGCGCCGCGCGAGCTGCTTCTTCGCATCCATCGGGTGTCCGTCCGGCACGGTCTCGCCGAGGAGCAGCAGGTAGTAGCGCGCCATCAGTTCGTCCGAGATGCTCATCAGCTTGCCAAACATCTCCACCGGCGGCTCGCTCACGCCGACATAGTTGCCGAGGCTCTTCGACATCTTCTGCACGCCGTCGAGCCCCTCGAGCAGCGGCATGAGAAAGACGACCTGCTGCGGCTGTCCCTCCTCGCGCTGCAGATCGCGCCCCACGAGGATGTTGAAAAGCTGATCCGTCCCGCCGATTTCCACGTCCGCCTTCACCACCACCGAGTCCCAGCCCTGCATGATCGGGTACTGGATTTCGTGCAAATGCACCGCCTCACCGCGGTCGATGCGGTTTTTGAAATCCTCGCGCTGGAGCATCTGCTGGAGCGTCACCCGCGAGTTCAGTTTCATCACCTGCTCAAAGGTCATCATCTCGAACCATTGACCGTTGAAAACGGTCTGCGTGCGCTGCGGGTCGAGGATTTTGAAAGCCTGCGCCTGGAAACTCTTCGCGTTGGCCATGATCGCGTCGTGCGAAAGCTGCGGGCGCGCTTTCGAGCGGCCCGTGGGGTCGCCGATCATCGCGGTGAAATCGCCGATGATCAGAATCGCCTGATGCCCCAGATCCTGAAACTGCCGCAGCTTCTGCAGCGCCACGGTGAAGCCGAGATGGATGTCCGGTGCAGTCGGATCGACGCCGAGCTTGATATTGAGCGGTCGCCCGAGCCGCAGCTTCGCCAGCAATTCCTCATCGCTGAGGATTTTTGCGGAACCTTGTTTCAGGATTTCGAGCTGCTCTTCGGGTGACGGCATAGGGCGTTGCCCGTTTGCCATAAAGGCCGCGCCGCGCGCGAGGCGAGCAGGAAAATGCCCGCCGTCGGACTGGTCGCCTACTTGCTCTTGTTCAGCAGCTCGCGGATGTCCTCGATCGTGAGCTGCTTCATCGTGCTGTATTTCTCCACCGAACTACCGCTGTTCGTCACCGTCTCCCGCCCTCCATTTCGCCAGTCCGCCATCTTCATCGGATCGGCCGCCTGCCGCAGCTTCCCGCTCTCCTTCCCGAGAAACTCGCGCTGGCCATCGTGGAGATCATGCACCGCCGCCGTTCGGCCGGCATCCGGCGACTCCTTTGTTGCCGCCGTCTTCGTCGCCGCGGTCTTCGTCGCATACGGGTCGCGGGTATTCGCCGCCTTCGTGGCAAAAAGCATCCGCCCCGCTCCGGCGGGTTTTGCGCCGGAAAAATCCCGCGTCTCGAAGGTCCGCGGGTTGGCCTTTTGCGTAAACTGAAACGCCTTCGTCCGCGCCGACCCCGTCTCATAGGTCCGCCCGCCCACCGCATGCCGACTCGGGTCGAAAGACTTGTTCGGATCAAAAACCACGATTTCCGCGCCGCGCGCCGAAGCGATGTCCGTACCCGTCACCGTCCGCATCCGCCGCTGCTCCATCAGCCGGGAATTTTCCTCCACCAGCCTGGCCTCCTGGGCGGCCAGCCTTTTCTCCGATGAGGCGCACCCCGCGAAAAGCAGGATGAGCAAGAGCGGAATGGGGAGAAGAAATCTCACCCGCGAGAAGTGCCACACGCCGCCGGGGCTGGCAAGTCCCCCACCGCGAAACCGCACAATTCGTCGGTTGGGTGCGGAGGCCTTTACCACGGCACCACGGCTGCTTCCGAAAGGCCCCTTCACAGAACAGGAAACACCGGTAAACTGGCGGGCCAGCGAATTGTATAACCTTTTATGCCCAAGGACACTTTGCTCCGTTTTTCTCTCCTGCTTTCTCTGTGCGAGGCATCGGCCTGGATAGGCCTCAATGCTTGGGACGCGCGCGATCCGCGATACCAAGCCACAGTTACATTTGACGTTCATGTGATCGCTGAGGCCGAGGCTTGGAAGGCTAACGTCCGTAATGCGGCATCGAACTATCACGGCAACCAGTGGCGGCTTTTTCGCCCGGTGTTCTCCGGAGAGGTTAACAATCGCAAGGAACTATATGACATCATTGCATGGAAAGTGAGGGATATGGCCTCCCCGCTTCCCCAAGGAGGTCGCATATATCAGCTAGAGGTAATTGCCGGGTCTCCAGAGCAGGCCACGGAACAGGCCAATTCGATTGCTGGCACCGCATGTTATTCGATGAACACTCAGAATATCCAAAGCTTGGAGGCTCAGGAACGCCGGGAGATAGAGGAGGCGGCGCAAATTGTTTTCTGTAAAAGCAGCGGAGGTCAGGCGGAAGGCGAGATG
>CAYQBV010000105.1:0-12940 GCA_964415705.1 uncultured Chthoniobacter sp.
GCGAAGATGGCCGGGCGAGGGGGCGGGGATTGAATGAGCGCGGGGTGCGCACCACATGACGGCAGGGCAGCCAAGGGGCAGGTCATCTATCGAAACTTTGGCAGGTGTTGAACGCGGAGGCTGGTGGGCTGGTGATGGGGCGGTGAGGGATGCGGCATGGGCTTCGCACCGCTCGCGCGGCCCTCAGGAGGAGGGAGCGGGAAGGGTGTTGGCGTGGCTTTCGGCTGGCGGAAACTTGCCTGCCGGGCGCGGGCGGTTAGAAGGGCGGGATGCGTTACCGTTTTCCCGTCCTCGCCCTCCTGCTCAGCGGTGCCGCGCTCCTGGCGCAGGTGCCGGAAAATCTCGTGGCCGACGGCGTCCCGCCGATCCCGCCGGAACTGCGCGTCGATGCGGGGCGCTATCTGGAATTCCGTGCGGCGACGCTGCAGAGCTGGCATCCGCAGCGGCGGGAGATGCTCGTCAGCACACGCTTTGCGGACACCGCGCAGCTCCATCTCGTGAAAGCGCCGGGCGGTGCGCGGCGGCAGCTCACCTTCGGGGCGGAGCCGGTGGCAGGCGGGTCGTTCCGGCCGAAAACGGGGGAGTTTCTCGTCTTCGCGCAGGACTCGGGCGGCGGGGAGTTCCACCAGCTTTACCGCTACGATCTCGCGGACGGGCGGACGACGCTGCTGACCGACGGCAAGTCGCGCAACGGCAGCGCGCGCTGGGCGCGAAGCGGGAAGCAACTCGCCTACTCCTCCACCCGGCGCACCGGGAAAGACACGGACATTTACGTGCAAAATCCCGCCGATCCGAAAACCGACCGGCGGGTGCTGGAGCGCAGCGGCGGCGGCTGGGGCGTCGCGGACTGGAGCGAGGACGAAACGCAGCTGCTGCTCACCGAATACATCTCGGCCAATGAAAGCCTCGTGCATCTGGCCGACCTCGCGACGGGCGCGGTGACGCTGGTCACGCCGAAGACCGCGGAGAAGACGGTGCATCAAGGCGCGAAGCTGGCGCGCGATGGAAAAAGCATTTTCGTGCTGAGCGACGCGGGCGCGGAATTCATGCAGCTCGTCCAGCTCGACCTCGCGGGCGGCGGGCGCAAAGTGCTGACCGCCGGGCTGGCGTGGGATGTGGAGCAGTTCGACCTTTCGCCCGATGGCAAGACGATCGCGTTTGTCACGAATGAGGACGGCGCGGGCGTGCTGCATCTGCTCGATCTCGCGACGGGCAAAGAGACGCCGCAGCGCCAGGTGCCGGTCGGCGTGATCGGCGGCGTGGAGTGGCACGAAAACGGGCGCGACCTCGGCTTCACGCTGGACTCCGCGCGGGCGGCGCGGGACGCCTACTCGCTCGATGCGACGACCGGCGAGGTGACGCGCTGGACGGAAAGTGAAACGGGCGGACTGGACCCCGCGGGGTTCGCCGAGCCGGAGCTGGTAAAGTTCGCGAGCTTCGACGGACAGAAAATCTCCGCGTTTCTCTACCGGCCCGACGCGAAGAAATTTCCGGGGCCGCGGCCGGTCATCGTGAGCATCCACGGCGGGCCGGAGGGGCAGTCGCGACCGGACTTCCTCGGGCGCAGCAACTACTACGTGAACGAACTCGGCTGCGCGGTGATCCTGCCCAATGTCCGCGGCTCCACCGGGTTCGGAAAAACCTTCCTCGCGCTCGACAACGGGATGAAGCGCGAGGACTCCGTGCGCGACATCGGCGTGCTGCTCGACTGGATCGCCACCCAGCCGGGCCTCGACGCGCAGCGCGTGGGCGTGATGGGCGGCAGCTACGGCGGCTACATGGTGCTGGCCTGCCTCACACATTTCAGCGACCGGCTGCGCTGCGGGATCGACGTGGTGGGCATTTCAAACTTCGTGACCTTCCTGAAAAACACGCAGGACTACCGCCGCGACCTCCGCCGCGTGGAATACGGCGACGAGCGCGACCCGGCGATGGCGGAGTTTCTCGGGAAAATTTCGCCGCTGAACCACGTGGCGAAAATCAAGCGCCCGCTCTTTGTGGTGCAGGGGCAGAACGATCCGCGCGTGCCCGTGACCGAGGCCGCGCAGATGGTCCAGGCGCTGCGGGCGCAGGGCGGCGCGTGCTGGTATCTGCTGGCGAAGGACGAAGGGCACGGCTTTGCCAAAAAGAAGAACGCCGACTTCCAGTTCCTCGCGCAAATCCAGTTTCTCCGCGAGCACCTGCTCCCCGCCGCGCCGCCAAAAACGGCGGCGTTCGGATTCGACGACTGGCTGATCGTTCCGCTGCGCGTGCATCTGCTTTCTTCGGAGGACACGCCCGCGCTCCAGACCACGTTCACCGAGGCGGATCTCGCGCGCGTGTTGCCCAAGATGAACCGCGTCTGGGCGCAGGCGGGGATTCAGTTTCGGATCGAATCGCTGGTCCACGATGCGGCGCTGCCGCAGGACCACCCCGACGTGCGGAATCCCCGCGACCTCCCCGGGCGCATGCCCCGCGCCAGCCGCGCCAGCACGGCGTTCGACGTGTATTACGTGAAGCAGCTAGATGTGAACGGCTTCTACTCGCCCCGCGGGATTTTCGTGAAGGACACTGCGTCGCTGCATCGGGTCGAGGGCGGGATCGACGAACCGATCCCGCGGGTGACCGCACACGAACTCGGCCATGCGCTCACCCTGCCGCACCGGCAGGACACCACCAATCTCATGGCCAGCGGCACCACCGGCACGCTGCTCAACGACGCCGAAATCCGGCAGGCCCGCGCGGCGGCGCAAAAAATCACATGGATCGAAACCGCACCCGCCCTCCGCCAGCGCGCCGCCGCCCTCGCCGCCGCCGGCCAGACCGCGGCGGCGCAGGCCCTTCACCGCGAACTCGCCACCCTGCCCGGTGCACCGCCGGGGCTCTGAAGGGTGAGTTTCTGGCGCAGGTTTTTCGGCGCGGGAAGTAGCCGCGCCGGCCTGATTATCCCCGCTTGCCCAGCGGCGGCCCGGCTGCTAGCTTCGCGACCATTTTCCAAGAGAAAACCACACCTATGAGCACTCCGACCAAGTCCACCGAAGCGACGACGAAATCCGCCACGCCTGAGCGCGGCGTCACCATGAGCGGGGCGGAGATCCTCGTCGAATGTCTGATCCGCGAAGGCGTGGACACGATTTTTGCGTATCCGGGCGGGGCGTCGATGCACATGCACCAGGCGCTGACCAAGCGCGAGGACGTGCTGCGGACGTATCTGCCGCGGCATGAGCAGGGCGGGGTTTTCGCGGCGGAAGGTTATGCGCGGGCGACGGGCAAGGCGGGCGTGGTCATGGCGACGAGCGGGCCGGGCGCGACGAATCTGGTGACGGGGATCGCCGACGCGTATCTCGACTCGACGCCACTGGTGGCGATCACCGGGCAGGTGCCGCGGCACATGATCGGCAAGGGCGCGTTTCAGGAGACGGATGTGTTTTCGGTGACGGCCCAGATCGTGAAGCACAATTTCCTGGTGATGGATGTGAACGACATTCCGCGGATCGTGAAGGAGGCGTTTTACATCGCGCAGACGGGCCGTCCGGGGCCGGTGCTGATCGACATTCCGAAGGACGTGCAGATCGCGACGACGCAGCCCATTTTCCCCACCGAGGTGAACCTGCGCGGTTACAACCCGGTGCAAAAAGCGGACGACGTGGCGCTGAACGAGGTCATGGGACTGATCAAGCAGGCCAAGTGTCCGATGATCTACTGCGGCGGCGGCATCATCTCGGGCGAGGCGAGCGCGGAGCTGCTGGAGTTTGTCGAGCGCACGGGCATCCCGGTGGCGACCACGCTGATGGGCATCGGCTGCTTTCCCGAGACGCATGAGCTTTCGCTGAAATGGCTGGGCATGCACGGCACGGTCTACGCGAACAATGCGGTCAACGAGGCCGACCTGCTGCTGGCCATCGGCGTGCGGTTCGATGACCGGGTGACGGGCAAGATCAGCGAGTTTGCGAAGCACGGGACGATCGTCCACATCGACATCGACAACTCCGAGATCAACAAGAACAAGGTCGTGAAACTGCCGATCCTGAGCGACGTGAAATACGCGCTCGCCCGTCTCAATGAGCTCCTGGAAAAGGTGGCCAAGCCGCGCGTGGCGAAGGGCTTCACGGCGTTCCCGGAGTGGTATGTGAAAATCGCCGCGTGGCGCGAGGCGTTCCCTTTCACCTACAACGACACGGCGGACGTGATCCAGCCGCAGTATGCCATCCGCCTGCTTTACGAGCTGACCAAAGGCGACGCAATCATCACCACCGGCGTGGGCCAGCACCAGATGTGGGCGGCGCAGTATTATGACTTCGACAAACCGCGCACGCTGCTGACCAGCGCGGGCCTCGGCTCGATGGGCTACGGCTACCCCGCCGCGCTCGGGGCAAAGGTGGCGTTTCCCGACAAGCAGGTCATCGACATCGATGGCGACGGCTCTTTCCTCATGAATGTGCAGGAGCTGGCCATGGCGCACGTCGAGGGGATCAACGCGAAGGTCATGATCCTGAACAACCAGTGGCTCGGCATGGTGATGCAGTGGGAGGACCGCTTCTACAAATCGAACCGCGGCCACACCTTCCTCGGCAACCCGAAGAAAATCTACGAGGGCAGCCTCGAAGACCCGACCGGCATTTACCCGGACTACGTGAAGATTTGCGAGGGCTTCGCCGTCAAGTGCGAGCGCGTGATGCACAAGAAAGACCTCGCCGCCGCGATGCAGCGGATGCTCGACGCGACCGAGCCTTACGTCCTCGACGTGATGGTGCCCTACACCGAGCACGTGCTGCCGATGATCCCGGCGGGCGCGACCTACAAGGACGTGATCTACGAAGGCCGCCAGACGCTGAAGGCCGGCGACGGGCTGTAAGCCAAGCCGCTTGGACTTTAGTCCAAAGTGCCCGGGGAGTTCGGACTAAAGTCCAAGCCCTCGTCCATCCATGCACGTCGAAGTCATCAATACCGGGACCGAGTTGCTGCTCGGCCACGTCCTCAACACCCACCTGCGGTTCCTCGCCGAGGCGCTCTTTCCGCTCGGGCTGCGGATCGGACGGCAGGTCACCGTTCCGGATGGGTTGGTCATCCGCGAGGCGCTGGTCGAGGCGGCGGCACGCGCGGAGATCCTGCTCGTGACCGGCGGGCTCGGGCCGACGACGGACGACATCACCCGCGATGTGGTGGCCGACTGGCTGGGGCTCCGACTCGTGCATGACGAGGAAATCATGCGCGCCATCGCGGAGCGCTTTGCCCGGCGCGGTCTGGCCCTGAGCGCGCGCATCGGGCTCCAGGCGCTGCGCCCGCCCGAGGCCACGGTGCTGCCCAACGAGCACGGCACCGCGCCCGGCCTCTACCTGCCGCCCACGGCCCGCTCGCCGCATCTTTTTCTCCTGCCGGGACCACCGCGCGAGTTGCACCCGATGTTCACCGCGAGCGTCCTGCCGATTTTGCAAAAGGTGCTGCCACCGCGACCGGAGCTGGCGATGCTCAACTACCGCACCGCCGGGCTGGGCGAGTCCGCGGTCGAGGAACTCGTCGGCGCGCCGCTGCTCGCGCTCGGGCTGGAGGTCGGCTACTGCGCGCGGCCCGGCGAGGTGGACTTGCGCTTGATCGGCTCGGCGGAAGCGCTGGCGCGGGCGGAGAAAATCGTCGCCGCGCAGCTCGGCGCGCAGCTCGTCTCGCGCGATCAGAGCTCGCTGGAAAAGGTCATCGTCGATCGTCTCAGCGCGCGCGGCGAGACGCTGGCGACCGCGGAATCCTGCACCGGCGGCCTGCTCGCCCACCGCGTCACGAACGTCCCCGGTGCCTCCGCCGTTTTCCTGGAGGGCTTCGTGACCTACGCGAACGAGGCCAAGACCCGCGCCCTCGGCGTGGACGCCGCGCTCCTCCGCGCGCACGGCGCCGTGAGCCGCGAGGTCGCCGCCGCGATGGCCGAGGGCGCGCGCACGGCCGCCGGGGTGGATCACGCGCTGGCGACCACCGGCATCGCCGGACCCGGCGGCGGGAGCGACGCAAAACCCGTCGGCACCGTCTTCATCGCGCTCGCCACGAAGCTCGGACCAACCACCGTCGAGCAGCATCGCTTTCCGACCGACCGAGAAACCTTCAAGGATCTCACCGCGCAAACCGCGCTGGACCTGCTCCGCCGCCGACTCGCTTGAGCGCGCGGGCTAACCCTCGACCACGACCCGCGTTCCGATCGCCACTTTGGAATAAATGATCGGCGCGATCTCCGCGGGCAGGCGGATGCAGCCGTGCGAGGCGGGATAGCCCGGCAGGATGCCCGTGTGCATGCCGACACCGCTGCTCGTCAGGCGGCAGAACCACAGCATCGGCGCGCCCAGATAGCGTGTGCCGCTCGGGGCGGAATCGATCTTCGTGCTGATTCCGGCGCGCACCACGCGGCCCGTGCGCCGATCCACGAAATTCCCATAGATACTCGACCGGTGGTCGGCATCCTTCTCCGAAATGCGGAACGTCCCGCGGGGCGTGGCGTGCCCCGCTTTTCCGGTGGAAATGGGCGAGTCGATATAGACCTGATCGCCCGTCATGAGGTAAACGCGCTGCTTGCTGAGCGAAATGCGGACGTGCGAGTTGCTGGGGGTAATCACGGACGCCAGATCCTTGTCGATCTTCGGTCCCGGCTGCCGGCTGATCATGTCCGACGCTTTGCGCATCGGGGCATTGGCCGAACGCGAGCCCCAAATCTGCGCGGACGCCTCCGGCGCAAGACCGCCAAAAAGCAGAACCAAACCGGCGGCGAGGGTGGAGAGATGGCAGACGTTTTTCATGCTTCAGAAAAAGTAGCCGGTTGATACCGGCGCGCCCGTCCGGCGGCAATCACATAATCCGCAGCCGTCCGGCAGCGCGGAAAGATTGGACGACCCGCGCCGGGCCGCGCAACCTTTCAGCCCGTGAAAATGTCCGCCCTCCGCTCCGCCTGGCTCGCCGCGCTCCTCGCGTGCGCGGCGCTCTCCGGGGCACCGCCGACGGCCTCCGCGCAACGCAGCAAAGACCCGCCCCCCGAGATTCCGCCGCCCGCCCAGCCGCTGACCGTGAAGGTTCCGCGCGGCGAGTCTGTCCCCATCCTGCTCCGCATCTTCGGACGCAAAAACGAGGCGCTCAAGTATCTCATTCGCACCCCGCCGCAGCACGGCCGGCTGACTGTGCCGCGCGTGGTCGAGATGGAAGTAAGCTCCGTGACCTACACGCCACCCGCCGACCTCGCGATCGTGCGCGACCGCTTTACCTACGCCGTACGAAACTCCGCGGGCGTCTCCGCGGCGGTCGATGTGGTCATCACGATCGTCGATCTCCCGCCCGAGATCACCGTCCCGGAAGTGCTCAATTTTTCCCCCGTCCTCTTCGGTGCCACCTCCACCGAAACGCTGGAAATCACCAACCGCGGCGGGGGCATCGCCGAGGGCCGGGTGACCGTGGACGCGCCGTGGAAAATCGACGGTTCGGCGAACTACCGGCTCGCCGCCGGGGCGCGCGCGGTTTTCAAAGTGATCTTCGAGCCCAAGGAGCCGGGTATTTTCGACACGGTGATGCGTTTCAGCTCCCAACCGGAGACCACCCTCCCCGTGCACGCGGAGGCGCAGGCCGCCCTCACCGCGACACCGGCGAAAGTCGTGCTCCAGCACGCCGCCGGCGATCCCGTCCGCGCGGGGACTTTCGATCTCGCGAACCAGACCGACGCCGAGCTGCGGGTCACGCTCACCGGCGGCGATCGGCTGACGGTTCCGCCAGAACTGACCGTGCCTCCTCGCGGAACGGTGCAGGTTGCCGTCCAGACCGCGGGCAAAGATGTCGCGCCGCTCGAAAGTGAAGTCAGCGTCCAGTCGGCGGGGCGCACCCTCCGCGTGCCGGTGCGCGCCGTCGCCGTGGGAGCCATCGTGCGGGCGACGCGTGAACTGCTGGCGCTCGGCCGCGTGGCGGCTGCGAAATCCGCGGACGGGCAGGTCGGCTTGGAAAACATCGGCGGAACCGCCACACGGGTGAGCTGGGAAATCGCTGCACCATTCGCGGCAGCGGGCCCGCCGGTCACGCTCGCCCCTGGCGAAAAGACCACCGTCACCGTCCGCATCCAGGCAGCCACTCCGGCGAAACATCGCGCGCTCCTGATCGTCAAAGCGGACCAGCAGAAATTGGAAGTCCCCGTCGAAGCCGAAACGCTCGCCGACCGACCGACCGCCTCGCCGCGCACCGCGGACGCCACTTCCACGCCGCAACCAAATCCGGAAGCCGCAGACTCAACGCCTCAACCTGCGGCTCGCCCGATCGCCTCAGTCATACCCGACGACATGCGGGTAAATCTGATCTCAGCGCCCGGCGTGAAAGCCCGGGATGTGACCGCCAAGACCGCCTCCGTGGAATGGCCTGCGGCACTCACCAAGACCTCCCAGTTTCGCGTCGAAAGCCGCAACGTCATCGTCGATTCGCTTGGCCAGCTTGCCGTGCGCTGGACTCCGATTCCCAATGTCACCTTCCGGCAGGAGGGCGAAAGCCGGATCGCCACGATCTCCGGACTGCAACCCGCGACCGCCTACGGAGTCCGCGTCGTGGCCGAAGGTTCCCAATCCGCGACGGGGGTCGTCCTCTTTACGCAGTATTTCTCCACCCGCATCCAGCCGAGCATCTGGCCGAAAATCACCCCCGTCCGCATCCTCATCATCGCCCTCGCCCTCTGCGCCGTCTTCGTCCTCCGCCAGCGCCGCGCCGCCCGGCGGCAGTCGTGAGCCCGGCTGCGTGCAAACCCTAATCGCCGGGCACGGCGAGCCCGCCGGCGAGAATCAAGGTCGGAACGAGGCGCTCGCCCTCAGCGAGCACGCGAGGTTTTTGGGGCAAGGGGGCAGGTGGGGCAGCAGCAGCAGGATTCATCGCGCAAAGGGAAAGACGGCTTTGGGACCGCCTTTCCCCGCCCGCGTTCAACCCGGCTCACTCGCCGCTCGCGCATTTCGCCAGGACGTGACACTTTTCACCCATGCCAACGCGCCCGAGCAAAAAGCCCCGCACCAAACCTGGAACGAAACCCGGAATCGTGGAGGGATTGGCCGGCGGGGATCAGGCCTCGCAGCAGCGCCATCGGGAGAAGACGGCGAGGGCGATTCTCGGAAAGTTTCAGGGCCGCAAGTCGATCTGAGGGCGCGGATTTTCGTCCGCGCTGGAGAGACGTGCAAAGTTTGTCAAAATTTTGTCACCGACCAGCGGATGAAGTCGGGGTGATCGGGCGCGCGCGGCCGTCGTGCGCGCTGGCACTGGCCGGAGGCGGACGCGATCGCTAAGACAGAAACTTCGCTCGCCGCGCATGCCTGAATCGCCGCCCGCCAATCCCGTTGCACCGTTCTTTCTCGGCCTGCTCTGCCGCCGAATCGCCGTGCGACCCACGTGGCGCGGATGGCTCGCGGTATGGTTTTTCGTGGCGCTCGGTGTCGTCGTCGGCGGGCGCGGGCTCTACGGATTCCTCGCCGTGCAGGACCCCGTGCCCGGCGGTGTGCTCGTCATGGAGGGCTGGGTCAGCGACGCCGATCTGCGGGTGGCCGACGTGGAGTTTCGCGGGGGCGGCTACCGGGTCTGGTGTGTGACGGGCGAGCCGCTCGAAAAGGGTTCGCCGCTCCTCGCGTATCACGATTACGCGAATCTCACGGTCGCCACTTACACCAAGTTCGGGGGCAAAGCCGGCCTGCTCCAACCCGTGGCGTGGGAAACCGTGCGGCGCGACCGGACCTATGCCTCGGCGCTCGCGCTCAAAGCGTGGTTGCGGGAGCGCGGATATTCGGCGGAAAAGATCACCATCTTCACTTCCGGCGTCCACGCCCGGCGGAGCCGGTTGCTTTACGCAATGGCGTTCGGTCCGGGTTCGCGCATCGGGGTGATCTCGACACCCGAGGAGAGCTTCGACCCGGACGGCTGGTGGACCTCCAGCATGGGCGTCCGCGCCGTCGTGGGTGAAACCCTCGCCTACCTCTACGCCCGGCTGCTTTTTCGGGGCCAGTAAGCGGGCGGGATGACCTGTTGACCGGCGCGGGACGCCCCCCCATATTCCCGGCCCTTTTCATGCCGCTCTCCCGTACCCGCAATTTCTGCATCATCGCCCACATCGACCACGGGAAAACCACGCTCTCCGACCGACTCCTGCAGGTGACGGGGACCGTCGCCGACCGCGATGCGCAGGACCAGCATCTCGATGCCATGGACCTCGAACGCGAGCGCGGGATCACGATCAAGATGCACCCGGTGGCGATGTCCTATAAGGCAAAGGACGGGCACACCTACAAACTCAACCTCCTCGACACGCCCGGCCACGTGGACTTTGCCTACGAAGTCTCCCGCTCGCTCGCCGCGTGCGAGGGTGCGCTCGTCATCGTGGACGCCGCGCAGGGCGTGGAGGCGCAGACCGTGGCCACCGTCCACCTCGCGAACAAACAGGGCCTCACGATCATCCCCGTGATCAACAAGATCGACCTGCCGAACTCCGACATCCCCACCGTCAAAAAGCAGCTCGAAGAAATCCTTTCCATCCCCGCCGAAGAGGCGCTCCTCGCCAGCGCGAAAGCCGGCATCGGCATCGCGGAAATCCTCGAGGCCGTCATCGAGCGCATCCCGCCGCCGAAGAAGTGGCCCGACGAAAAAGTGCGTGCGCTGGTCTTCGACTCGACCTTTGACACCTACCGCGGCGTGGTCACCTACGTCCGCATGATGAGCGGCTCCATCAAAGCCGGCGACGGGGTTAAAATGATGAGCAATAACCGGCCTTGCGAAGTCAAGGAGGTCGGCGTCTTCCGCCCGAAGATGACCGCTGTGCCGATGCTCCACGCGGGCGACACGGGTTACGTCATCGCCAATATCAAGACGACCTCCGAGATCAAAATCGGCGACACCCTGACCAGCACGTTCAACCCGGCGACCGAGCCGCTGGCCGGCTTCCAAGTCGTGCAGCCGATGGTTTTCAGCGGCATCTACCCGATCAACACCGCCGACTTCGAGCACCTCAAGGCCGCGATGGGACGACTCCAGCTCAACGATTCCTCCTTCAACTTTCAGGCGGAGTCGAGCGTGGCGCTGGGCTTTGGTTTCCGCTGTGGCTTCCTCGGTCTGCTGCACATGGAGATCATTCAGGAGCGGCTCCGGCGGGAGTACAACATGGACATCATCGCCACCTATCCGTCCGTGATTTACGAGGTCGTGAAGACCAACGGCGACACCCTCCAGGTGGACAACCCCGAGTTCCTGCCGGACGGCAGCGTCATCGCCGAGATCCGCGAGCCCATCGTGAAATGCTTCATCATGGTGCCGAACGAATACATCTCGCCGCTCATGCAGCTCATCATGGACAAGCGCGGCATTCTCGACCACACCGAGACGCTCGACAGCAAGCGCGTCATGCTCACCTGCGTCCTGCCGCTCAATGAAATCGTCGTCGATTTCAACGACAAGATTAAGAGCATCACCCGCGGCTACGGCTCCATGGATTACGAGCACGCCGGCCATCGTGCGGACAAACTCGTGAAGCTCGACATCCTCGTCAACGGCGAGCCCGTCGATGCCTTCAGCAGCATCGTGCATCGCGACAAAGCCGAGTCGCGCGGCCGGCAGCTTGCGGCGAAGCTCAAGGAAGTCATTCCCACGCAGCTCTACCAAGTCGTCATTCAGGCGGCCATCGGCGGGAAGATCGTCGCGCGGGAAAACGTGAGCGCCATGCGCAAGGACGTGACCGCCAAGTGCTATGGCGGCGACATTTCGCGCAAGCGCAAGCTGCTGGAAAAGCAGAAGGAAGGTAAGAAGCGGATGAAATCCATCGGCCGCGTGAACATCCCGCAGGAAGCGTTCATCGCCGTCTTGAAGACGAACTGATGCGCGCGCGCGCTTTCCTTGCAGTCGCGCTGCTCCTTGGCGGATGCGCGACGGACAGCGACGACCGCGCCTTTTTCAACACCGGCTGGCTCAAACCGGAGGATGGCGCCAACCGGCGGATGTACGGTTCTCCGGAGCGGCGCAGCCCCGACAAGCCGGATCGCCTGGACGAGCGCTGAGCGCGCCGCCTACGCGATTCCGAGCGCGGCGAGTTCGGCCGCCAATTCCGCGTGCCGGTCGTGGTGGTAGTGGTGCGCGTGGAAACCGAGCGCGCGGGCGGTGGTGATATTCGGCAGCAGGTCGTCGATGAAAACCGTGCGCGCAGGGTCCAGGCCGTGCGTGCGGATGGCGTGCTGGTAAATCTCCGGTCCCGGCTTCGAGGCGCGGGCGGCGTAGCTGTAGGTGCCAGCGGTGAAGCGCGCGAAGATCGGATAGGTGCGGAAAAGGTAATCGCGATGGATGTCGCCGATATTGCTCAGCAGAAACAGCGGGAACCGCCCGTGCAGCCGCTCGATGAGCGCGATCATCGGCGGATTCGGCTCAAAGATTTCCTCCCACGCCGCGATGAAAGCCGCCTCCGTGCCCCGGTAGCGCAGGACATCAAAGGCCGCCGCGAGAAACGCCCCGCGGTCGATCTGCCCGTCCTCGTAGGCCACCTTCACGCGATCAATCCGCGCCAGCACCTCCACCGGATCATGCACCTCGCTCTCCGCCGCCACCCGTTTCAGGGCCAGCGAAAAGTCGAAGCGCACGATGACATTGCCGATGTCGAAAAGGAAAGCGGTGGGTGAGTTTGCGTCAGGCATTGAATGAAGGTCGGAACGAGCCCTTCCTTAAAGAACGAACGCCCTCCCGTAAAGCCCCCGCCCCCCGACCGGAGCTTTTCGCCGGCCACCGAAACGGAGGCTCGCCCCACGCATCCGCCTCCAAAGCGCTACGGTAACTTTGGGAACGAGAGTGAAAACGAAACCTGTCGTCCCGGAGGGACAGCGGAGATTAGCCGGTGGCGTGAGCGGCCGGAATCGCAGGCCGAGCGCCTCCGCCCCGGAGGGGCGGCGGAAAAGCTGCGGCGGTTGCATTCCAACGCCCCTGCCGGGGCGGATGCAATTTTTCCCATGATCCG
>CAYQBV010000106.1:0-12931 GCA_964415705.1 uncultured Chthoniobacter sp.
GGTCGTCATCTACGATTGCCTGTCCCGGTTCGTCGACAAATTTGGATTGGACAGCAGTCCAATCAGTCAGATAACGCTCGCGCTCGCTAACAGAAAGTGGACGAATATCCAAAGCCTTAACATGCTTCTGTCGTTCATCCAGCTCTGTCTGTGCTTTCTTCTCGTCACCCAGGGCCTGACCTGTTGGTTCGATGCCGCGCGTGGCGTCACGGCCGATGCCAACGGTGCGGTGCAGGAGTGGAAGGATTTGTCCGGCAAAAACCATCACGCGAGAACCGGCGGCGGCGTGGCCCCGGTGCTTGTGGCCAATCAACTCAATTCCAAACCTGCATTGCAATTCCGCAAAGGCTGGCTCGGCATCGAGGGAACCTTCTTCGCCAAGGAGCACTTCCTCGTGCTCCGCTCACCGGCCTCCAAATGGACGGGCGCCAGCGGTTTTCTCGGTCGGCTCAAGGGCCGCAAGTCGAGCTATAACACCCATGGCAACGACAGCGGTTTCTGGACCGATGTGTCTCCGGCTGCGGTATCGAAAAACGGCGCGGTGCTACCGGGTCCGCTCTTCGACTGCTCCCCAATCACGCAATTTATGATCCTCAAGATCATCGTCAACAACGCCAACGAAGCCGAGGCCGCTTATGCCATCGGCAATAACGATGGCCTTGCTTCCGGCGACTTCGATGTCGCCGAGATCCTCGGTTACGAGGCAATCCTCGGGCCGAAGGATGAGGCTTTGGTGGGCGGCTATCTGGCGGCCAAGTACGGAATTGAAACCGCCTCTCCGCCGCTTCCGCCGACCATCGCTGCGGTGCCTCCGCCAAGTGAGATGGCTGCGTTGAAATACAAGAACTGGAAACACTCTGGTTCCATGTTTCTCCTGACAACTCCGGACGGGGCGAACCTGCCGGCGACGGCAGTCGAGGAGAATTTCCCGGTGCTTGTGCGGCTCCGGAATGATGCGTTTCCTTTTAGCGAGGCGAAGGCCGGCGGAGAGGATATCCGTTTTGCCACGAGCAGCGGATTGCCGCTGGCCTATCAGATCGATACCTGGGACACCACAGCCGGGACGGCTTCGGTCTGGGTGCGCGTGCCGGTCATCAAAGGCAACGCGCGACAGGAGTTGAAGATGTTCTGGGGAAATGCCGACGCCGTGAGCGAGTCGAGCGGGCTGGCGGTCTTCAACCGGTCTAACGGATTCCTGAGTGTCTGGCACATGAACGAGCGGGTTCAGGACGATGCCGGCACGGTGGAGTCAACCGACCTTGAAACCAAACCGTCCTCCGGGGTGATTGGTTCCAGCCGCTCCTTCGGCGGTGGCAAGGGAATTTCCTGCGGTGACAGGATCACGAAGTATCCATTTGGCTCGAGCCCGCATACCACCGAGGCATGGATCAAGGCGGAAAAAATGAACACGACCGTGGTGGAATGGGGCAAGCTCGGCGGGGTGACTGTGCGCCTTTTGAGCACGCCGTCGCGGGTCGGCGTATCCAACAGCAAGACCGGCCTGCAAGGCACAAGCCTGCTGCCGAAATCGGAATGGTTCCAGGTGGTCTATACCTATGACGGCCAGAACGACCGGATTTATGTAAATGGGCAGTTTGACATGTCCGCTCCCACGGCATCCGACATCGAAGTTCTGACTCCGGTACGGATGCGAATTGGCAATGGCTTCCTCGGCGATATGGACGAAGTGCGGGTATCGAACGAGGCGCGTTCCGCCGACTGGGTGAAACTGCAATTCGAAAATCAAAAGCTCCTGCAAACCTTGGTTGGACCTTTGGTTCAGCCGGGGACCACCCTCGCGGCCTCGGAGCAGAAGGTCACTGTGCTAGAGGGCAGGCAGGCCACAGTCACCCTCAAGGTCGGAGGTGCGCAGAAACTCTATTGGTTTGTCAGGAAGGGTGCTGCCGAAACATTGGTGGCCGTGGATGCTTTCACCTACACCGTCGGCGGCCGCGTTCCCGGTGACGAATCGTTCACCCTCCGCGTCAAGGCCGTCTATGCCGATGGTGTGAAGACCCTCGACATTCCCGTAACCATTCAGGAGAGCATCCCGGAGCCGGCATTTACCCTGAGAGCGCCGCCGACATGGAATGGTCGGGATCCGATTGAGGTAGTGCCCGACATCAAGAACCTCGCGGCGATGAAGACCAAAGGGGTTGGAGATCTGCGTTATGTTTGGCAGGTCACGGGCGGAATGGTGATCAAGGAAGTCGCTTCTGACCGGTTGCTTCTCAAACTCTCGCAATACACCGGGCCAATCACCGTCAGGGCGAGCATCGGCAATGGCGGTGCCGAGACGGTGGCCGCAACGACCATCAACGTGGTCGAGCCCAAAAACGACCCGTGGATCGAGAGGACTCCGGACAAGGATGAGAAGCCGGAGGATGGGCAGTTCTTTGCCAGGGATGACAAGAACGAAGGCACGCTGTTCTACATCGGCACGCTGGACAAACCAGCGGATGCCGTTTTCCTGAAACTTTATGCTGACGACAAGCTTGTCAAAACGGAGACGCATAGACCCGGGGCGGATAACAGTTATTCTCTAACCGCCAAACTCAAGGCCGGCTTGATCAAGTACAAGGTGGAGTTTGGCACCAAGACCGGTGCCGCTGAGACCGTGGTGCAAACCGCAGCCAATCTCGTCTGTGGCGACGCCTGGCTGATCGACGGACAGTCCAACGCACTGGCTCTGGATACCGGCGAGCAATCGCCGAACGAGACCAATGAGTGGATCCGTTCCTATGGCGGTCCGACCGGGCGGGGCGATTCCACGAACTGGGTTCGTGACCGCTTCGCTAAAAACACCAAGGAATCACCCAGCAAGCGGGCCAAGCTGTGGTCTTCCCCGGCCTGGCGACCGTTTCAGGGATCGGAGGCGGCACTCGGGTGGTGGGGCATGGATCTCGCCAAGCGTCTGCTGGCCAGCCAGAAGATGCCGGTCTGCCTCATTCAGGCCGCGGTCGGTGGCACCCGGATCGATGAGCACAAGCGGAATGAGGCCGACCCCATGGACTTGAACACGATGTATGGAAAAATGTTATGGCGGGTGCGGAACGCGCGACTCACGCACGGCATTCGGGGCGTCCTTTGGCACCAGGGTGAGGCCGATCAGGGACTGGACGGTCCCGATGGCGGCTTTGGCTGGGAAACCTATCAGCAATATTTCCTGAACATGTCCGTGGCATGGAAACAGGACCTGCCGAATATCCGGCACTACTATGTGTTTCAGATCTGGCCCAACGGCTGCGGCCAGGGCAACGGCCACGGCGACATGCTGCGCGAGAAGCAGCGGACCCTGCCGCGGCTCTACTCAAACATGGACGTCATATCCACACTTGGCATCAAGCCGGGGGGTGGCTGCCATTATCCGCTGACCGGCTGGTCCGAATTTGCCCGGCTGCTGCAGCCCCTGATCGAAAGGGACACGTATGGGAAAGCGCCCGCCACACCCATCACCGCGCCGAATCTCAAGCAGGCCTCTTTCACGACCGGTGCGAAAGATAAGATTGCCCTGGAATTTGACCAACCCGTGGCTTGGAACGCTGCGGCGCTCAATGAGTTTTATGTAGATGATGACCGGGAGAAAGTCGCGTCGGGTTCGGCTTCCGGGAATGTGATCACGCTCCACCTGAAGGCGCCCACTGGGGCGAAGACGATCACCTATCTCAAGGAAATGAAATGGAGCCAGGACAGGTTGCTCTGGGGTGCCAATGGGATCGCTGCGCTCACCTTCTGTGAGGTGCCGATTGCGACTTCCGACGGCAAGTGATACGCGTTACCCATGAACTCTAGACTCACCTGCACACTCATCCTGCTGCTCGCACATTTTTCCGCACTGGCAGGCGGGCTGGAGACACCTGTCGAATGGCAGGTTGCGCAGCGCGGAGCAGATGAATTTGCGGAAATCAAATTGGCGGGTGCCGTCCCCGGGGAAGCAGCCTTGGTGGAAGCCAAGGCCGAGCTGGGCGAAGGTCTGCGTGGCCGGGCGTGTGACTGGACGGTTGTTGCGCAGGCGGGACAAATCAAAGACGGCAAGTTTACCGGCCTTTTGAGGCTCGCGTCCGGTGGCTGGTATGTGGTCAAGGTGCGTTACCGGAAATCTGCCTCGGATCAGACCGTGCTGGGAGAAGAAGCGGTTCAGCATGTCGGTGTCGGAGACATCTTTGTGATTGCAGGACAGTCGAATGCATCGAATCACGGCGCGGAAAAGCAAAAGACCACAACCGGAATGGTTGCGGCGTTCGACGGAAAGAAGTGGCAGTTGGCGAACGATCCGCAGCCGGGGGCCAGCGGCGGCCAGGGCAGTTTTCAACCGCCCTTTGGCGATGCCTTCGCCGGGAAATTTCAGGTTCCCGTGGGTATTGTCGCCTGCGGGATTGGCGCGACGAGTGTGCGCGAGTGGCTGCCCAAAGGCGCGACCTTTCCCCAGCCACCGACGCTGGAAGGCCGCGTGCGCAAGCTGGCCAGCGGGGAGTGGGAGTGCAAAGGGGAAGCCTTCGACATGTTCACGGCGCGCATGAAACAGCTTGGACCGAAAGGTTTCCGCGCTGTGCTATGGCATCAAGGTGAATCCGATGCGGAGCAACCGGACCCCAAGCGCTCGCTCACCGGCGCGGCCTATCGTCAGTATCTCGAAAGGCTAATCAAAGATTCGCGCAAGGAAATCGGCTGGGAGGCCCCATGGTTCGTGGCGCTGGTGACTTCGCATGGCGGCAATGGCGTGGAAGACATGCGGGGAGGCCAGAAATCCCTCTGGGCCGACGGACTCGCCCTCGAAGGCCCTGACAGCGACGCACTCCGCGGCGACTTGCGCGATGGCGTCCACTTCAGCGGCAAAGGTCTGCGCGAGCACGGTGCCCGCTGGGCGGAAAAAGTGATTCCTTGGCTGGAGAAGCAGCGCCGTTGACACAACCGAGTCTCCTTACTCATGAAAACAACCTCGATCAAACGGTGGCTTTTGCTCGGCATAGCCTTTCTGTCTGCCGGTGCCCACATTCACGCGGAGGATGCCAAGGTCTCCCTGATCCTGACGTCTCCCATTTCCCGGCAGGTCTTCCAGCGCGGAGCGGCAGATCAAACTGACGTCGCGGTGACCGGGACCATCAACTCCAAAGCTGACGTGATCGAGGTCCAGGCCGACCTCGCACCAGGCGCGCTGCGGGGCAAAACGACGCAATGGGTGGCCGTGACTCCCGCAGGGCAGAGCGTGGAGGGCAATTTCGCTGGGCATTTCACGCTCGCGACAGGTGGTTGGTATCAGGTGACCGTCCGGGCGCGGGTGGGGGCCCGCGTGGTGGCGGAGCAAACGGTGGACAAGGTGGGCGTGGGCGAAGTGTTCGTCACGGCAGGGCAATCAAACTCCGCCAACTTCGGCAACCCCAAGCAGACCGCGAAGGACGAGCGGGTGGTGTATTTCGATGGCAAAGGTTTTGTTCCCGCCAAGGATCCGATTCCCAGCGGGTGCGGCGGCGGCGGCAGTCCGTGGGCTTTGTTGGGCGATCGCATCGCGGCTTCGCAACAGGTGCCGGTTTGTTTCCGCTCGGCGTCGCTGAACTGGACAGAGGTGGCGGCATGGCTCCCGCCGGAGACGCCGCTTTACAAGAACCTCGCCACTTGCGTGCGGACATTTGGAAAGAACGGAGTGCGCGCGGTGCTGTGGCATCAGGGCGAATCCGACACGCTCGTGAATACCTCCGCCGAGACTTACGCCGGGCGGGTGAAGACCATCATCGACGCGCTCAACAAAGACGCCGGCTACACCCTGCCGTGGGTGGTGGCGCAGGCTTCTTTCCATCCGGGATCGCAGGCCCCGGCGCAGGAGCAGGTGGCCAAAGGGCAGCAGTTGCTCTGGGCCAAGGGGATTTGCGGCAAGGGTCCGGTCACCGATGACCTACTGGGCGCGGAGTTCCGGCATGACGGCGTGCATTTCAACCAAAAGGGTCTGGCCACCCATGCGGACCGGTGGTTCGAGGCTCTGAGCGCCGCTTTCCAATGGAAGGCCGCGCCAACAACCAAGCCCAGCGAAAAAACACAACCATCACCCAGCTAGAAATGAAGAAGCTATCGTTACTCACCGGAATCCTCTGCGCCGCGGCCTCCGCATCGGCTGATGTCACCCTCAACGCCATTTTCGCCGACCACATGGTTCTCCAACGCGACCGATCGGTCGCGGTTTATGGCTCTGCCGAATCCGGCGAGAAGGTAGCGGTCGCCTTTTCCGGGCAGGAGAAGACAACTGCCGCCGACAAGGATGGAAAGTGGCTGCTCAAGCTCGACGCGATGAAAGCGGCGGCGGTCCCGGCGACGATGACCGTCACGGGTAAGAACAAACTCACGGTTGTGGACGTTCTCGTGGGCGATGTCTGGGTGTGCAGCGGTCAGTCCAACATGGATTTTACTCCTGGCGCCTACCATAACGCCATCGACCCCAAACCTTACGATGAGAAGGATTTCGATTTTCCACTGCTGCGACAGTTCCATCTGGTCAGTGAACCGTCGATGCGTCCTGAGTCCGAGGTTAAGGTGCATCGTGGGAACGGGACGTCGGAAGAGAGCGCCAGTTGGTTGCCCTGCAAGCCGACGACGGGCCACCGGTTTACTGCGGTGGGGCTCTATTTTGGCCGGAAGTTACAGATGGAAACCGGCGTTCCCATTGGCCTGATCAAGACGGCATGGAATGGCACGCGCATCGAACCATGGATTTCTCCAGTGGGCTTGGCGAGCGTATCCGAATTGCCAGCCGTGACTGGTCTGCCAACGGAGTACAAGTCCGATGGTGGGTATCCTTCAACCTGGCATTGCCTTTTCAACGGCAAGATCCATCCGCTGACCCGTTATGGGATCAAAGGTGCCATCTGGTATCAGGGCGAATCCAACGGCGACGAGGGCGAGACCTACAACCAGAAGCTCCGCGCCCTGATCGGTGGCTGGCGGACGGCCTGGGGTCAAGGCGACTTCCCGTTCTACATCGTGCAGTTGGCCGGCAGATTCCGTTCGACCGATGGTCCTGCGGGCGGCGATGGGTGGGCGAAGATTCGCATGGCCCAGCTCAAGGCTCTCACCATCCCGCAGACGGGCCTGGCGGTGGCGATGGACCTCGCGGATGTCCGGGAGCCCGGCGACATCCATCCCAAGAATAAGCGGGATGTGGGCGAGCGGCTCGCCCTTTGGGCGCTGGCCAAGGACTATGGGAAAAATGACTTGGTCTATAGCGGCCCGCTCTACAAGGAGATGAAGATCGAAGGCGATAAGATCCGCATCATTTTCGATAGCACTGGCTCCGGACTGACCGTGGCGACCAAGAAAGGCTTTGCCGCGGTGGTCAAAGAACCGCAGGGCAAACTGAAGCGTTTCGCCATCGCGGGAGAGGACAGGAAGTGGGCTTGGGCCGATGCCGTCATCGACGGCAAGACCGTCGTGGTCTCCAGCCCCGCCGTGCCCAAGCCCGTCGCCGTCCGCTATGGCTACACCATGTCCGGCGATGACTGTAATCTCTACAACAACGAAGGGCTGCCGGGCTCGCCTTTCCGCACGGATGCCTGGTGAGCATTCCTGCATCCCGGTAAAACAGCCTCGCCGCCCCTGCGCCGCGCTGCTTCCATGCGCCGTGCGCCACCGAGCCGTGGAAAGCGCACCCGAGCCACCGCCTCCGTCCATGCCGCTACCCGATCCCACCTCGCCGCCGCGCGCCCGCTGCTCGTCCGCCTCAGGCCCACCAGCTTGGTCGCGCTGCGATGCCCGGACACCCATCTCGACGCCCTCAGCGGGCTAACCGCTCTGCAAAGCCTTAACCTCAGCACCGGCCGCTGGCTTGGACTCAAATTGACTTCCGATGTCTTCCCTACAACCAGCCCCCGCACCATCTTCCTCTACGGGCCGCCCGACGCATACCTCGAAATCCTTCACTTAAGCGTCCGCCCTGACCTCTTCGCCCAATGGTCCATTTTCGATATGCACCATTGGTCGGAAGCGAGGACTCTGCGCGGACTCCCGGTCCTGAACGATCCGCAACTTTACAATACCGGGCTGCAAAACGTGGACGCCCTCCGCGAGCTGGCCTCGCTTCATGGGCTCACTCTCAACGGCTGCCACGGGCTGCGAAACGTGGACGGCCTCCGCAACCACCCCGCGCTGCAAACGCTCCTGCTCCAGGACTGCACCGGGTTGAAAAGCGTGGAGGCCCTTCACGGGCTCACCGGGCTCACCGGGCTCAAGCGTCTCAACCTCGAAGGCTGCACCGGCCTCCCCGCGTCCGCGCTGCGGGAACTCCGGGCGGCTTTGCCGCAAACCCTCATCACTTTCCCGGACGGAGGGAGCAATCCCCCGCCCGAGTAGCCGGTCGGGGCCGGGCCGCGCACGGGGTCCGCCAAGGAGACGGAGGGGCGGAGCGCGGAGGGCAGGTCGGCGCGAGCGATTCCGGCGCTGCGGGAGGCCGCTCGCCGGACCGGGGCCAAAGACCCGGCCACCAGCCAGCTCAGCGCCACACCCTGGGCTGGGCGGCTGCGGCCGGCGGGCGGGCGGGACGCGCGAAAAAAGGGTGACATCGCGCGGCAGGCGCGGCAGGGTCGCACGCCGATGCCGGCGGGGCTGATCCACATCCCCGCCGTGCTTGGCGACCTGCTGGCGTGTTTCCTTTCCCGGAAATAACGCACCAGCCGGAGCAATCCACCTCAACCCATCCAGCCTCCCATGAAAAACCAACTCACACGCCGCAACTTCCTCCTCTCCACCGCTGCCGCCGGCCTCGGCGTCGCCACGCTCGGGCTGCCGCGCGCCCGCGCCGTTTCCGCCAATGGCAAACTCCGCGTCCTCTCGATCGGGGTCATCGGCACCGTCGGCGGGACCGACCGCAGCAATGTCGCCGGGCATCCGAACGCGGAAATCGCCGGCCTTTGCGACGTGGATTCCAACTCCCTCGGGCGCGCCGCCAAGGATCACCCGAACGCTTTCACCTGCGCCGATTACCGCGAGGCTTTCGCCAAGCACGCGGACAAGTTCGACGCGGTCATCGTCTCCGTGCCCGACCACTCGCACGCGCCGATCATGCTCACCGCGATGGCGCACGACAAACACGTCTATGGCCAAAAGCCGCTCGTCCATCAGCTCGCGGAGATCGTGATGATGGAGAAGGCGCTCAAGGCCAAGCCCGCGCTCGTGACCCAGCTCGGCAACCAGCGCATGGCCACGCCGGGCCGCCGCGCCGCCGTGGAAATCCTCCGCCAGGGCCAGCTCGGCAAGGCCATCGAGGCCTACACCTGGACCGGCTCGCCGAATCCGGGCCAATACTTCAATTACGACAAGGAGCTCAAGGAGAACGCCGCCGTTCCCGCGAACCTCGACTGGAATCTGTGGCTCGGGCCGTGCGCCACGATGCCTTTCTACAACCAGCTCGCCCCGGTGAAGTGGCGCTCGTGGTGGGAGTTCGGCACGAACGGCCTCGGCGACTGGGGCTGCCACATTCTCGACGTGATCTTCTTCGCCTACGACGACCTGCAATCGCCCATTTCCGTGAAGACCGACTGCGAAGAGCCGGCGGGCAAGTTCTTCCACGTCAATCCGTGCAAGTCCGTCGTCACCTTTGCGGTGGACTCCGACAAGTTCGCGGGCAAGACCTTCAAGCTCCACTACAACGACTCGAACCAGGCGGCGACCCCCGAGCAGATGCGCATCCCGCAGGAGGTCAAGAGCGCCAACATGACCGTGGTGGTCTGCGAAAAGGGCACGCTCGTGCTGAAGGCCGACGGCGGGCTCACGATCTGGCGCGATGGCAAGGCGGAGGACGGCTTGAAGATGCCCGGCCTCCCGGCGTTCCCCGCGCTAAACCACTGGCACGCGTGGGTGGACAACTGCCTCGGCAAGAAAACCGAGCTGCGCACGCCCTTCAAGGACGCCGTTCGCATCACTGAGGCCACGCTGCTCACGGTGAAAGCCTCGCGCTTCCCCGGCACGGAGCTGCTCTGGGATAAATCGAAACTCGCTTTCACCAATCACGCCGAAGCCACCAAGACCATCGTCAGCCGCGAATACCGCGACGGCTTCGCCCCGCCGCAGATCGGCTGAGGTCGGCTGGGCCGCTCAGCGGTAGAAGTCGATCCACCGCACGTCCACCTTGGCCACTCCCTCCAGGAGCGACGCGGGGACGGCGAACTCCAAACCCTCCGCCGTCTCCCGCACGACGGCGCGGATGGTCTCCGTTTTCTCCCGTGGACCGTGGCGGAATTTTCCGGCGGCATCCGCGCGGCGCAGCGTCCACGCGTTCTCGCCGGGGCGCAGGCTCTCGCCGAGTTGCCAGCGCGCCGTGGCCAGGTGGAAGCCCTCGTAGTAAGTCCCGCCGGCCGCGCGCTTCCACACCAGCCGCAGCGTGACCTGCGCGGGCCAGCCACCCTCGGGCCGGACGAGCGTGCAGCCGCCGATGTCGCCGCCGGGGACGGCGAAGACGATCCCCTTTCCCTCCGGGAGCGCCGTCACGATCCGGTCCCGGTTTCTCCGCGCCGGCGCTTCGCTCTCCGCCGCGTGGGCCTGGCCGAGCAGCAGCACGGCGAGGAGCACGCGCGCGATCACCGCACCGCGCCATGCGCGATCACCCGCCGGCACGCGCCCCGGTTCCGCCGGCGCCGCAACCCCGCGAGCCCCCGCGCGCTGGGGCGAGTCGTTCACGGACGCGGCTTCTGTCCCGACGGCCCGGCCGGCAGCGCCGGCTTTGCCTCCACCGGCTTGGCTCCCTCGGCGATGGCAAAGAGGTGCGTCTGGCTGCCAAGGTAGAGCGTGCCGTTGGCCACGATCGCCGTGGAGTAAACCGGCGCACCCACATTCACCTCGCTCAGCAGCTTCAGCTTCTTGTCGCTCGCAAAGACACACACATCGCCGTCCTCGTCGCCGACATACACTTTCCCGTCCACGACAAAGGTGCTCCCCCACATGTGCGCCTTCATATCGTATTCCCACTGCTTCTTCCCCGTCTCGGCATCGAGACAGAAGACAAAGCCGCTGAAGTCCGCGATGTAGAGCAACCCATTCGTCGGGTCGATGCTCACCGTCGAGATCGAGCGGTGGACTTCCCTGAAATCCCAGATCAGCCCCGTCTTCGTAATGTCCCCCGTCTTCGTCGCATCCACGCACACCAGCCGACCCACACCCTCCCCGTGCTCCGGGTCCTGCCCGATCGCCACATACACGCGGTTCTTATAGAAGACCGGCGTCGCATTGATCTCGCTCGGGCCCTCCGCCGCGGGATACTTGATCGCCTTCCCGGCCTTATCCTTCTTATACTCCTCCGGCACCGCGTCGAACCACCACACCTTCTTCATAAAGCTCGTGTCGCCCTCTTTCACCGGCTCCGTGCCAAAGGCATACAGCACCCCGTCGCCGCCGCCGAAATACACCTGGTCCTTGCCACTCACCTTTCCCGCCGCCGGCGAGGTCCACTGGCCGTGCTTGATCTTCGGCCCGATCGCCGCGTCGTCCTCGCCGAGCAGAGCGCCCGTGTTTTTGTCCAGCATGATGAAGCTCGGCGACTGCGGCGACGGGATGTTCACATGGGTCCAGTCCTGGCCGTTCGACGTGCAGGTAAAGAGCTTGTCGCCGATCGTGATGACCGAACTGTTCGCGGCGTTGTGCGGGAAAACCCCCAGCTCATCCATCATGTCGTAGCGCCACAGGATGTCCGCATCCAGCGGGCCCGGCTGGATCGGCGGCTTGCCCGGCCCGCCCAGATACTTCGCCTCATCCTTAAAGGGCCCATTGTTTCCCGCCGCGAAGCCATCCGTGCTCAGACACACCACCTCGCAGCGGCTCGTCACCACCCACAGCTTGTTCCCCTGCACATTTGGCGACGACAGGATGCCCAGATACTCCCAGTCATTCACCTTCCCGCTCGCCAGCTTCGGCACCGCCAATTGCCACAGAAACTCCCCCGTCTGCTCGCGAAAGGCATACAGGCACGAGCGGTCCTCCTTGAACTTCGAGTCCCGCGGCGACGCATTATTCGTCCCCACATAGATCTTCCCGTTTGCCACCACCGGGTTCCCGTAAGTCTGCGACCCCAGCTTCGCCACCCACCGCACATTCTTCGTCGTCGCCATGTCGATCTCCTCCGAGTTCGGCTTAAACTTCCCCGGCTCGAACTTCTCCGGGAACCCCTTCGCCGGCGAATACATGTTCCGCCCCGGATCATTCCCGCCCCACTGCGGCCAGTCCTCCGCGTGCAGGGCGGCGGCGCTGGCGCCCAGCAGGGCGATGCTGACGCAAAGGGGGGAAGAGCGGAAGGCGATGGAAAATTTCATGGCAAAGATGAAGGTAAAAGGCGGACGAACCTCATACCCGCACGACCGCCAAAGGAAAGACGGTTTTTGGGAAAACCTTCCCGCGCCCTCCTTGCTCTTCCCTCTTTCCTTACGGCCCCGCTTCGGGCAAAAGGCCCGCGTGCACGACCTCCCGCCCACGCCCCCGGAACGCGCCCGCCCGCGCTGGTGGCTCCGCGGCCTCCTCCTCCTCGCCGTCGCCTCCACCGCCTGGCTCGGCTGGCGCGAATCCGACCGCCGCGCCGCCATCCGCGAGGCGCAGGCCGCGGGCTTCACGTGGCAAGTCCGCGAGCCCATCGCCCTAATCCGCGCGGACTGGCGCGCTGCCTTTCGCAAGGAGACTTGGACGGAGAGCTACCGGCTGCTCGATGTCGGCGCGGGCCGCGACCTCGCCAGCCTCCGCCCGCTGCTCCTCCGCCTCCACCCGACGTGGCTAATCGCCACCGGGTGCAAGGATGCCAACCTTGATGCCCTCCTAGGGCTCACCGGCCTGCGGACACTCAACCTCAGCGGCTGCACTGCCCTGCAAAACGTGGACGGCCTCAAGGGCCTCTCCGACCTGCGAGGCCTCGAGCTCAGCGGCTGCGCCGCCCTGCAAAATGTGGACAGCCTCAAGGGGCTCGCCGGCCTGC
>CAYQBV010000107.1:0-12760 GCA_964415705.1 uncultured Chthoniobacter sp.
CGGGCGGCGAGGTCGGCGAGGGCTTCGCCGCGGAGCTGGGCGAGGAATTCGGCGGTGGCGCGGGTGTGCGCGGGCTCGCAGCGTTTGCCGCGGAAGGGGACGGGCGCGAGGAAGGGGCAGTCGGTTTCCACCATGAAGGCGTCGGCGGCGATGGTGCGGGCGGTTTCCTGGACGAGCTGCGCGTTTTTGAAAGTGACGATGCCGGTGAAGGAGACGAGATGCCCGAGGGCGAGGATCTCCTGCGCGTGCGCGGGGCTTTTGCCAAAGCAGTGAAAGACGCCGCGCACCCGGCCGGTCCAGCCGCGCAGGATGGCGACGGTGTCGTCCCAGGCGTCGCGCTCGTGGATGACGACGTTCAGGCCGAGCTCGGCGGCGAGGTCGAGCTGCTGCTCGAAGACGGCGGCCTGCGCGGATTTCTGCGCGCCGTCGGCGAGCGCGTCGGTGATGTCGCCGGGGGTTTCGTTGCCGAGCACGGGGGGGGACTCGGGAGCCTGGCGGGTGCTCGGGAGGCGGTGGTAGTCGAGGCCGGTCTCGCCGATGCCGAGGACGCGCGGATGCCGTGCGAGCTGGCGCAGCTCGGCGATGAAGTCGGGCGCGGCTTCGGTGGCGTTGTTCGGATGGACGCCGACGACTGCGAAGACCTGCGGATGTTTCTCGGCGAGCGCGACTGCGCGGCGGCTGCTTTCCACGGAGGTGCCGATGCTGAGGATGCGGGTGACACCGGCGGCGGCGGCGCGGGCGAGGATGTCGTCGAGGTCGGCGGCGAAGTCGGGGAAATCGAGGTGGGCGTGGGTGTCGGTGAGCATGTGGCGGACTGGTGGCAGGTCGGTCTGTTTCTTAATCTTAATCGTAATCTGAACCTCCTCCGACCGTCTCCAACGACGCCCGTCTCCCCGTCCGACCAGAATTACCAGCCACCCCTTTTCCTCACCACTGGATGACGGAACTCGCCCACGTGAGCCCGCCGCCAAAGACCACGAGCAGGACGTAGTCGCCGACCTGCATGCGGCCGGTGCGGTTGGCTTCGTCGAGCGCGATGGCGACGGCGGCGGCGCTGGTGTTGCCGTAGCGGTCGAGGTTGATGACGAAGCGCTCCATCGGCAAGTCCATGCGGGAGGCGATGGCTTCGATGATGCGGAGGTTGGCCTGGTGGGGGATGATGCACGCGAGGTCGCTGGCTTTGATGTTCGCGTCGGCCAGTGCGCGGGTGGCGGCGTCGAGCATGGAGTTGACGGCGTGTTTGTAGGTCTCCTTGCCGTTCATCTTGATGCAGTTCAGCCGCTGGTCGGCGTTCTCTTTGGAAACGGGAAAGCGCGAGCCGCCGCCGGGGATCTGGAGGATCTCGGAGAGCCGGCCATCGCTGCCCATGAAGGTGGAGATGACGCCGTGGCCGCCGCTCCGGTGCTGGAGGACGGCCGCGCCCGCGCCGTCGCCGAAGAGCACGCAGGTATTGCGGTCGGTCCAGTCCACGATGCTCGAGAGTTTTTCCGCGCCGATGACGAGGATGGTGTCGTAGGTGTGCGAGGTGATGAATTGCTGGGCGATCTCGATGGCGTAGAGAAAGCCGGAGCACGCCGCGCTGACGTCGAAGCACGCCGCGTTTTTCGCCCCGATCTTCGTTTGCACAAAGCACGCGGTGCTCGGGAAGAACATGTCCGGCGTGACCGTGGCCACGAGGATCAGGTCGATCTCCTCCGCCGTGATGCCCGCGTTTTCCATCGCGGCCAGCGCGGCCTTGGAGGCGAGATCGCTGGTGTTTTCACCCTCGGCGGCGATGCGGCGCTCCTTGATCCCGGTGCGCGAGGTGATCCACTCGTCGCTCGTTTCGACGAGTTTTTCGAGTTCCGCATTGGTCAGCACGCGCTCCGGCACGTAGCTGCCAGTGCCGATGATGGAGACGGTGCGCTGAGGCTGGTTGCCGCGCGGGCGGGGAGTGGCTGGATTCATGAAAAGTGACAATCAAATGACACCGCCCGCGCCCCGCGAGGCAAGCGCCAATCCGCAGGGTGGCCGTGCCCGGAGACCGGAAGGAAAGGGGTCGAACTCAGGCGGGTTGCTTCGCCGTCTCGTGGTGGCGCTGGGCTTCCTCGATGATGTGGGGGTTCACCTGGTGGAGAATGGACTGGACCGCCATGCGGAGCGCGTTTTTGACGGCGATGGGCGAGCTGCCGCCGTGGGCGATGATGCAGACGCCGTTGACGCCGAGGAGCGGCATGCCGCCGTAGTTGTCGGCGTTGGTGACGTTGTGGACGGCGCGAAAAGCCGGCTTGCAGAGCAGCGCGCCGGCTTTGCGGATGGGCGTTTTCATCAGCTCGCCTTTGAGCAGGCGGAAGATGCTTTTGGCCAGTGCCTCGCTGGTTTTGAGGACGACGTTGCCAGTGAAACCGTCGGTCACGACGACATCCACGGTGCCGGCGAAAAGGTCGTGTCCCTCGACGTTGCCGTGAAAATTGACGCCGCAGTTTTTCAGCAAGGTGTGCGCGGCGAGGGTCAGTTCGTTGCCTTTGAATTCCTCTTCGCCGTTCGAGAGCAGACCGGCGGTCGGGTTCGCTTTGCCGACGACGTGGCGGCAGTAGGCGAGGGCCATGATGGCGTTGTCCTGGATCTGGCGGGGCGTGGGGTCGGGGTTGGCGCCGGCGTCGCAGAGGATGAAATTACCGCCGCCTTCCGTGGGCATGTGGGTGGCAATGGCGGGGCGCTCGATGCCGGGGAGGGTGCGGAGCTTGATGGTCGCCGCGCTGACCGCCGCGCCGGTATTGCCCGCGCTGACCACGGCTTGGGCATCACCGCTTTTCACGAGATCGACGGCGCGGCTGACGGAGGAATCTTTTTTCCGCCGGACGGCGTCGATGCCGCTGTCGTGCATCTCCACGACCTGCGTGGTGTGGACGATCTGGATGCGGCGGTCGTGGCAGCCGATCCGGTTCAGCTCGGCCTCGAGGCGCGCGGTGTCGCCGGTGAGGATGAGCTGGGAAATCTCCGGGAATTCGCCGAGCGCGAGAGCCGCGCCCTCGATGAGCTTGGCCGGGCCGTCGTCGTGGCCCATCGCGTCGAGCGCAATTTTCATGGGCAAATTTCGCGACCTGCCAGGGCGATGATCAAAGGCAAAAAGAAGCAGCCGCCCGCGCGAGAAAGCGGGGCGGCTGCAAAGCTGGGCAGAAGATTAAAGGGCGCCGACCGTGAGCACCTGGCGGCCTTTGTAGTAGCCGCAGGAGCGGCAGGCGCGGTGCGAAAGTGTGGCGCTGCCGCACTGGCCGCACTTGTGCAGGAGGGCGGCGTGCCAGCGGTTGGCGGCCTTGCGGGTGCGCAGGCGCATTTTGGATGTTTTGCGTTTTGGAACTCCCATATCAGTTGGTCTTGTTAATTTTTAGCTGGTCCAGCGCGCCCCACGCGTCTCGGGTCTCGGAGAGAGGTTCGGGTGCGGTTTCGGAATTGGCCCGAAGTGACGCTCCCTGACAGACTTTCTCTCCATTCCAATCGCAGTGCGGATGGGGCGGAAGGGCGAGCAAGATGTCTTCCCTCACCACCCCTGTCAAGTCCACCGATTCAGCCCCGGTCAGTTCGACCTGGTAGGCGAAATCCGAGATCTCCAGCAGGTAGCGGAAACGCTTCAGGCAGGCCACACATTCGAGGTCGAGATCGACGCCGACGGTGCCCGTGGCAAAGAGGCCGCCCTCGCTCAGGCCGACATCGAGGGCATAGCGGATGTCGCTGGCCGCCTGGGTGCCTGCTTCGTGGAGATCGAGGATCGCGCTATTCTCCGTGCCTTCGAGGTGCAGGCCCTCCGTGGGAATCCGCTTAAGATGAACTTTCATAGATCAGGCTTTCTAAACGGCAGGCGCGGCGAGTTTTTCCCGCAGCGCTGCCACGACGGAAGCTGGCACGAAGGCGTCCACATTGCCACCCAGCCGGGCGATTTCCTTGACGATGCGCGAGCTGAGGTAGGTGTATTTTTCCGCTGGCATGAGAAAAATCGTCTCGATGTGCTCGTCGAGTTTCCGATTCATCAGCGCCATTTGAAACTCGAACTCGAAGTCCGAAACGGCGCGCAGTCCGCGGACCACGGCGCTGGCCTGCTGTGCGGCGGCAAACTCCACGAGCAGGCCGTCGAACCACGAGACGCGCACGTTTTTCCACCCGTCGACCGCGCCCGCGATGAGGGCCGTGCGCTCGTCGGCGGTGAAAAGGCTGCGCTTCTGGTCGTTCACGGCGACGGCGACGATGACCTCGTCGAAAAGCTTCGCGGCGCGCTCGATGACGTCGAGGTGGCCGTTGGTCACAGGGTCGAAGCTGCCGGGATAAATTGCGCGTCTCACGGGGCACAAGCTGCCGGACGGGGCCGGACTTTTGAAGGGAAACTTTTCACCGTCAGTTCCGGGTCAGCGTTTCGCCGATGACGCGGAGCAGTTCGGTCACTTTGTAGGGCTTCGCCACGTAGCCACACGCGCCCTGCCCGATGAGCTGCTGCATGCGGGCGCTCATGGAGTCGGCGCTGACCATGATGACGGGGATGCCGGCGGTCGCGGGGTCCGTTTTCAACTGCACGAGCAGGTCGTCGCCGCGCATGTCGGGGAGATTGATGTCGAGCAGGATGAGGTCGGGATGCTCCGAGCGCGCGAGGTCGAGCCCGGTCTGGCCAAGCATCGCGGTGATCAGCCGGTACTGCGTGTGGGGCTGCAGGATGCGTTCGACGAGGCGGAGGTTGAGATCCTGATCCTCGATGTAGAGGACCGTCTCGGCGGCGCGAACGTTGAGCGGGACAGGGGGCGTCGGCGTCGCCACGGATTCCGCGGGGAACTGCGGCGCGCCGGGGACGAGCTGCGCGACGTCGAGGACCTGATTGATGAGCTTCAGCAAATGGTGCCCGGCGCGGGTGATGTGCCCGATGCTCTCCGCCTGGCTTGGCGAGTGCGGCTCGACTTCGAGCAGTTGGGTGAAACCGAGAATCGCGTTCAGCGGCGTGCGCAGATCGTGGCTCATGCGCGAAAGGAATTCGCTCTTCGCCCGGCTCGCCTCTTCCGCCAGTTGATAGGCGTGCCGGATGTCTTCGTCGGCGCGCTGGCGCTCGATGGCTGCGGTCAGGGCGTTGGCGATGGCCTGGAGAAAATGAACGTCCTCCAGGACGAAATCACGCCGCGTTTTCGTAAATGCGCAGATTACCCCGAGCGGCGACTCGCCGGCATCGATGACCACGCTGACGCCGCTCACCACGCCGCGCCGTGCCTCGGTCTCCGAGACCTCGAAGCGCGTCTCCTCCGCCATGTTCGCGACGATCACCGGCTCCCGCAGATGCAGCGTGTAGCCCGACTGCGAACCGCGCCCGACCGCCACGCGGTTGCCGAGCGTGAGATCGGGCCAGCCCACCTGGGCGGTCGTGATCAGCTCCGAGCCATCCGGCGAAATCTGCGAGACCGAGCAGAAGTCCACGCGCAGAATCGTCCGCACCAGCGCCGCCGCTTCATCCAGCAGCACCTTGAGCGACGCACCGCGCAGTGCCTGCTGACCGAGGTGGGCCACCGCCTCCTGCTGGAGCGCGCGGTCCTGGTTCGCGGCATACGCGCAGGCCAGTTCGGCGGTCCGCTTTTCCACGCGTGCTTCCAGATTGTCGTGCGCGTGGAGCAGCGCATTCTCCGCCTCCCGCGCCGCCGTCACATCGGAGAAAAAGCCGACCATCCGACCGAACTGCCCTTCGCGGTCGAGGAAGAAATAACCTTTCGCTTCAATGTGCCGGTAGGTCGTGTCTGCGTGCCGCGCGCGGATCTCGATCCGGAAAGGATCGCGTGTCCCGATGACCCGCTGAATCTCCGTGTCAAACCGCTCCAAATCGGACGGATGGATCAGCTTGCGCAGCGTGTCGAGCCCACCCTGCATCGCCTCCACCGGGCAGCCGAACATCCGCTCCAGATCGCCCGAGTAGGTGATCTCACCAGTCCGCGAATTCCAGTCGAACAGCACCTGCCCGCTCGCCCGGATCGCCGCGTCGTAGCGGTTCGCCGCCTCGATGCCCGCCACCTCCGCGCGCTTCCGTTCGCTCAGGTCGCGCATGATCGTGGAGAAAAACTCGGTTTTCCCCTCCCCATCCGCGTGCGCCAGGATGACTTGCGAGACGGGGATTTCCTCCCCGGTCGGGCTCAGCAGGGCCGTCTCCCCGACCCAGCTCCCGTCGCGCGCTGCCGCCGGGATCGCCTCTTTCAAAATCTCCTGCGCCCACTCCGGATGCAGCTCCGTGATGTGCCCCGGCAGCGGTGCCTCCGGTTCGATGCCGAGCATCTTCCGCCCGGCGGCATTGATAAACAGCGTCTGCCCGCTCGCCGACGACATCCCGACGAAATCCGTCGTTGCCTCCAGAATGCGCACGATTCGCACGCTCTCCCGGCGCAATTCATCCGCCGTGTGCTGCCCCGTCACATCATGCAGCACGCTGAGGAAGCCCGCGACCTTTCCGCTGGCCGTCCGCATCGGTGCGCCATTGCCCACCATCCAGCGGTAGGTGCCGTCGTAACGCAGCATCCGGAACTCGACGGAAAACGGCACCTGCTGCGCGAACGCCGCCTGCAACGCCGTGAGGCAATGCTCCCGATCATCCGGATGCACCCGGTCGTACCAGCCGTCGCGCGCCGCCTCGATCGTTGTCTCGCCGGTAAACGCCAGCGCCGCCTTGCTGAAATAGCATAGCGTTCCATCCAGCCGCACGGCCCACACCAGCGCGGGAAAGTCGTCCATCATCGCGAGATCAAACTCGATCTCGGACAAGCCCTCGGAACTGGTTGAAAGTGGGTTCATAGGGATACGAAACGCCCGCCTGCCTAGGTCCGGGCGCAACGCTTTTTTGCGGTATCTATCCGCCAACCCACTGGGCGACAAGCCCGGAGTCAGCGCGGGAAACAGAGGCGCGCAAAGTTCCGCGCTGACTTTGGGCGCAAACCCCGGCTACCTTTTGCCGCTCGCCATGCTGCCTCGCATTTTCACCGTCCTCCTCCTCGCCGCCAGCGCGCTGGCGGCGGTCCCCGTGCTCCCGCCGGCGCAGCCCGGCCCGGCGTATTTGCAACTCGCGCCGATGCTCGGCCACGTCGGGCCGACCGAGGCGCGCATTTGGGTGAAAACCACCGGCCCCGCGAAGGTCACGGTGCGGGTGGGCGAGAGCGCCGACCTGGCCGAGGCGCGCGAGGTCGCGGGCCCGGAACTCCAGCCAGGGTCTTTCTCCACGGGCACCGTCGTCGTGCCGGGGTTGAAAGCAGGGACGCGGTATTTCTACACCGTCCTCCTCGACGGCCAACCCGCGCTCGCCCGGCCGTGGCCCGCTTTCACCACCGCGCCCGCGGACGGCGCACGCGGAAAACTTCGCTTCGCCTTTGGCTCCTGCGCGGGCGAGCCGTGGATGCCCGCCGGGACTTGGGCGGAACTCGAGGCGGATACGAATGTCGATCTCGTCCTGGCCCTCGGCGACAACCACTACGCCGACACCACCGACCCCGCGAAGCTGCACGCCGCCTTTGTCGCGCATCGCGGGAACGCGGCCTTCCGCGCGCTCTTTCAGCGCACGCCGCTCTACGCCATCTGGGACGACCACGACTTTGGCAAAAACGACGGCGACGGCACGCTCGCCGGCAAGGAGGACGCGCTCCGGACCTTCACACAATTCTTCGCCAACCCCGGCGCGGGCGAGCCGGACAACCCCGGCATCTATTTCAAATTCAGCCGCGGCGACGTGGATTTTTTCATGCTCGACGACCGCTACCACCGCTCGCCGGTCAAGGCTCCGGATGACGGCACGAAAACCCAGCTCGGCGCGAAGCAACTCGCCTGGCTGAAGCGCGAACTCGTGGCCAGCAAAGCCACGCTCAAGATCATCGCCGGCGGCGGCGAATGGCAGAGCCACGGCGTCGGTGATTCGTGGAAAAGCTTCCCGCGCGAGGAGCAGGAAATCTTCGACCACCTCGCCGCGCACGGCATCACGAACGTCCTGCTGCTCAGCGGCGACCGCCATTTCACCGCCGGGTATCACGTCCGCAAACGCTTCATCGAAATCACCAGCGGCCCGCTCGGCAGCGGTCGCGGGAGCAGCCCGCCGACGCCCGAAATGTTCACCTACCACTCCGGCGGAAAGTATTTCTGCATCTACGACATCGACACCGCCGCCACGCCGCCCACCGTCACGCTGGAGATTCGGCAGACCGGCGTCGGTCTTTTGGAAAAGCGCGCCTTCACCTGGGAGCAGATCACCGCCGGCGCACCGATCGAGCCGCGCCTGCCCGGCACCAAAGCCGCGCCGAAACCCGCTGGCGCACCGTGAGCCAGGCGGCCTGCTCTCCAGCGGTTTAAGGTGGTGCCATGTCCACGGCGATCCACTGGTTCCGGCGCGATCTGCGGCTCACGGACAACACCGCGCTCGCCGCTGCGGTTACCGCGCACGAGCACGTCGTCCCGGTCTATGTCGTCAGCGAATGGACCGGTGCGCACCACTGGTGCGGCGCGCCGCGGCAGGAGTTTTTGTGCGGCTGCCTGGCCTCGCTAGCGAAGAACCTCGCGGCCCAAGGCGGGCGGCTGATCGTCCGGCGGGGGCGCGCGGAGGAGGTGCTGGAAAAGCTCGTCCGCGAGACCGGCGCGGACGCGATCCATTTCAACCGCGACCCCGATCCGCATGGCCGTGCGACGGAGGAGCGCATCGCGCGGATGGCGGAGCGGCTGGGCGTGAAAGTGCGCGGGCACAAGGACGTGGCGATCCACGAACGCGACGAAGTGCTGACGGGCGGCGGCACGCCGTTCCGCGTCTTCACGCCCTACGCCAAAGCGTGGCTGAAGCTGGACCAGCCCGCGCCGGCCCGCGCCATCGCGAGGCTTTCCACCCCGCCGGGCCTCGCCAGCGATCCGCTGCCCACGCTCGCGACTTGGGGGCTGGCGAGCGACGCGCAGATCGTCGAGCCCGGTGAAGCGGCGGCCCGCCAGCGGCTTGGGCGTTTTCTCGACGGACCAGCCGGCGACTACGCCGCCACGCGCAATGTGCCCTTTGACGGGGTCAGCTCCCGCCTTTCGCAAGACCTCCGCCACGGCACGCTCTCGGTCCGCGAGGTCTATGCGCGCTGCGCCGCGCTCGCCGCCCGCGAGCCCCTCCAGCGGCGGAGCCTCGACACGTTCATCAATGAACTCATCTGGCGGGAGTTTTACATGCAGGTGCTGTGGCATCGGCCGGAGGTGCTGGAGCACGAGTTGCAAGAGCATTACCGCGACCTCCCGTGGCGCGACCACGGGCGGCCGGAGCGGCAGCCGGGCGGCGAGGCTTTCCAGCGCTGGTGCGCGGGCGAGACGGGCTTTCCCATCGTGGATGCCGGAATGCGCGAACTCAGCGCCACCGGCTACATGCACAACCGCGTGCGGATGATCACGGCGATGTTTCTCACCAAAGACCTGCACGTCTGGTGGATGCACGGCGAGAGCTGGTTCATGCGCCGGCTCGTGGATGGCGAGATCGCGAGCAACAACGGCGGCTGGCAATGGAGCGCCAGCACCGGCACGGACGCCGCGCCGTATTTCCGCATCCAGAATCCGTGGTCGCAGACCAAGCGCTTCGACCCCAGCGGCGGTTACATCAAAAAGTGGGTGCCCGAACTCCGCGACATCCCCGCGCCAAAGCTCTGCGAGCCGCCCGCACCCGGTCTGCGCCTCGCCAAGGGTTACCCGCTCCCGATGGTGGATCATCACCGCGAACGCGACGTCGCGCTGGAGATGTTCCGGCGGTGAGCGGGCGGGCGAAATGCTTTGCGGCTGCCCGGCGGGCGGACTTATCAACGGAGCCATGAAAACTCCCGCCTCCCTCCTTTCGATCGTCCTCACCCTCGCCGCATCCTGCGCGCTGACGGTCGCGCTTGCCACCGCCGCGACCAGCCAAGCGGAGGAAGCGGCGCCGCGCGTCGGCGGCTTTCGCGCAGGCACGGTGACGGATCCCGAGGTGCTCAAGGCCGCCAAGTTTGCCGTCGAGGAGCAGGCCAAAAAAAAGGGCGTGGCCATGGAGTTGGTGTCCGTCGAAAGCGTGGAGCAGCAGGTCGTGGCGGGGCTGAATTACAAGCTGCGGATGACGGTGAAAATCGGCGGCCAGGCCCAGCCGGACACGGCCACGGGCAGGCGCAAAGGCCCGCCCTCGGCAGGCTACGCGCCCACGAGCTGGGAGCCGTAGTGGAACGAAGTTCGAGGTGTGGCCTGCGGGTGATCGGTGATCGGTGAAGCGTGAAGAGTCGCAGCGAAAACCCATTCACCATTCCCCCTCCCCCATTCACCATTCCCCCTCCCCCATTCACCATTCACCATTCACCGTTCACCATTCCCCCTCCCCCGTCGTTTCCGCTTTGGCACAGGCGGGCCGGGCCGGTATGAAAGCCGCCATGTCCACCGACGCCCTGCTTTCCACCAAACCGATCGACCCTCGTGACCGGCTGATTTTTGCCCTGGATGTCCCGACCATCGCGGAGGCCCGCGAGTGGGTCGCGCGGCTCGGCGACGCGGTGACATTTTACAAGCTGGGTCTGGAATTCTGCATGAGCGGCGACTACTTCGCGCTGCTCGCGGAGCTGCGGGCGGCGGGTAAAAAGGTCTTCGCGGACCTGAAGTTTTACGACGTTCCGGCCACGGTGCGCGGCGCGGTGGCGAACCTCGCCCGCGCCGGGGCGGAGTGCTGCACGCTGCACGGCGTGGGCTCGATCTACCGCGCGGCGGTGCCGGTGCGCGGCGGCATGAAGCTGCTCGCCGTGACGGTGCTGACGAGCATGGATGAAAGCGATCTCGCCGAGCTGGGCTGGCGCGGCGGCCCGGTCGAGGATCTCGTCTCGCTGCGCGCCCAGGCCGCCGTGGCGGCGGGCATTGACGGCCTGATCTGCTCCGCGCAGGAAGCCGCCCGGCTGCGGCGTGAACTCGGGCCGGGGCCGCTCCTCATCACGCCCGGCATCCGCGCCGCGGACGAGCGCGGCGGCGATGACCAAAAGCGCACGATGACGCTGGCCGAGGCGTTCCGCGCGGGCGCAGATCACATCGTGGTCGGTCGCCCGATCCGCCACGCCGCCGACCCGCGCGCCACCGCCGAGGCGATGCAGACGGAAATCGCGCGCCTCTTTGCCCCGCCGCGCTAAATCCCGACCTCGCCAATCCCGCCCGCCGCGTTCACGCTCTCACCATGAAAACCATCGCCCTCCTCGCCGCCCTCATGCTTGCCTCCCTCGTCGCTGCGTCCGCGCAGGAAAAGGACACCCGCCTTTTCGAAATGCGCACCTACTACGCCGCGCCCGGCAAGCTCGACGAGCTGAACCAGCGCTTCCGCGAGCACACCACGGCGCTTTTTGCGAAGCACGGAATGACGAACATCGGCTACTGGATGCCGGTCGAAAACCCCGACGCGAAGCTCGTGTATGTCCTCGCCTATCCGAGCCGCGAGGCGCGGGAGACTTCGTGGAAAGCGTTCCTGGCCGATCCCGGCTGGCAGAAGGCGCAGGCGGCCTCGGAGGTCAAAGGCAAGCTCGTGGCGAAGGTCGAGCAGGTCTTCATGGCCGTCACGGATTTCTCGCCCGTGGCGAAGATTCCGGCGGGCTCGGAAGGCGGCGTTTTCGAGTTGCGGACCTACACCACCACGCCGGGCCAGCTTCCGGCGCTGCACACGCGTTTCCGCGCGCACACGCTCGGTCTTTTCACGAAGCACGGGATGACCAACCTCTGGTACTGGCAGCCCACGAAAGGCCAGCCCGGCGCGGACAACACGCTCATCTACTTCCTCGCGCACAGCAGCGCGGACGCGGCCAAGGCGTCCTTCGCGGCGTTCCGCGCGGACCCCACGTGGATCGCGGCCAAGGCGGCCAGCGAGAAGCAGGCCGGCGGCTCGCTCACCGTGCCCGATGGCGTGAAGTCCGTCCTCCTGAAAGCGACCGACTACTCGCCGATCAAGTAGCCGCTTTTTCAGCGCAAGCGTTGAACATTAGGGGCTTGCAAATATAAGCGCGGGCTTTTTGGACTGAACGGAAACGAAAGTGGGAACAAGTCCCCCTATTTCCTGCCATGTCCGCCGATGTCTCGCGGGATCGAAAAAAACCGGGTGATGCGGGATTTCCGCGCCTTCTGCCGATGGTTCATTCGGGAGCGAGAGGCGCTTTTTGATTCTTCCCGGCGCCGGGACTGTCGCGGGGCCGGATGGGGTATGCCATCAATACCTCCGGGCATGGGTGATTCAGTTTTTCCGCGGTCACTCCCGCGCAGCGGGCAAGCGTAGCGCGCAGTGAAGTTCCTCCCGAGCCAAGGGAGATGCGAGGGCACGGCGGCGAGCGCCCTTGCTCGTCATCGGCGCGAGCACCGCGAGCCATTCGACGCCGGAGGCGCGCGGCTGGCGACGTGGGAAGGGTAAGGCGGCAGGAGTGGCAGGATGGTGGCAGAATCGGAGCGCCGCTGCGCGCGAAGGGAAGGCAAATGGAGCGGGAGGTTCGCGCGGCGGCGTGAGCGAGGCGGAGGCGTTAGCCGAAGCCGAACGCGGCGCGGTGCGGTGCGAGCGGAGCGAGGCGGGGACGCGGCGACCGCGCGCGGAACGCCAAGCACGCAAGCGGGCGCGCGAAAACCCCGCCCCACCCGGAGAACGCCCTTGCGGCAGGACGGCGGATGTCGCGGGCGCTGGCCCGAAGGGCAACCCGACGCGACGCGCGCCGTGGGAACTGCGTTCGCAGCGGCGGCGGCCAGGGTGAGCGCAGCGAGGGCGCTGGGTTGCGCCTGCGGCAGCGCCCGGCGGGACGCCGCC
>CAYQBV010000108.1:0-10012 GCA_964415705.1 uncultured Chthoniobacter sp.
CCGCGAAGAACACGCAGACGAATGACGAATGACGAATGACGAATGACGAATGACGGGCGGACGTGTGAAGGATCGTCATTCGGGCTTCTTTCGTCATTCCACATTCCACATTCGTCATTCCCCACTCCACCCGGCTCACCGCTGGCAGCGCGGGCACCAGCGGGTGGTGCGGCCGCCGATGGTCGCGGTGCGGAGCGGGCCGCCGTCGCGCGGACAGCGGCCGGTGGCGGTCCAGCGCTGGTGGTAAAACCAGTCGTCGGGCGGATCGGAAAAATCCACGGCGACGGTGGCCAGCGACACGGCGCAGACTTCGCGGGCCTCGCGCCAGAGCGCGACGGCGCGGGCTTTGGTGAGCGTGCCGCAGAGCGCCGTGGGGGCGATTTTCGCGCGCCAGAGGATTTCGTCGGCCATCCAGTTGCCCACGCCGGGAAAGGCGCTCTGGACGAGGAGCGCGGCCTTCACAGCCAGACGCGCGCGCCTTGCCAGAAATGCCCGCACGAGATCAGCCGTAAACTCAGGCGCGGTCACCGCCGGCGGGAGCGCGGTCCACCACGCGGGCGCGGCGCGGCCTTCATGAAAGAGCACGCGGCCAAACATGCGCGGGTCGCTGAAAACGAGCGCGTGCCGCTTTTGAAAAAGGACCAGGTGATCGTGCCGGCTGGGAACGAAGTCCGGCGGCTCGACGCGCAGCTTGCCGGTCATCCCGAGATGCACGCCGAGCCAGAGGTCGCGGGAAAAGCGGAAGAGCATCTGCTTGGCGCGCGCCTCGGAGCCGAGCAGCTTCGCGCCGGGCATCTGCTCCGCAAGCCGGGCCACGTCCGCACCGCGAAAGAGGCGCTTTTCGCCGTGCAAAGCCACGCGCGTGATCGTCCGCCGCAGCCCGCCGTCCCACACCTTCCGGTAGTATTCGACCTCGGCGAGTTCGGGCACGGCTACTTGATGAGCCGCAGCGTCAGCGGGTAGCGAAAAGCGACGCCGTCGTTCGCTTTGATCGCGGCGATGATCATGCAGATGACATGATAGACTGGCAGGACGTAAAAGAGCGGGGCCGCGATGACGGCACCGATGATCGTGATGAAGAGAATGCAATTCGCCACCATCATGATCGTCCAGGTGATCTGGAAATTAAGCGCCTCCCTGCCCTGATCGTCGATGAATGGATTGCCGCTGCGTTTGGCCAGCCAGATGACCAGCGGCCCGACGAGATGGCCGATGCCGGTGAAGTAGATCGCAAAGGCGCTGAGGTGCGCGAGCGCGGCCCAAAGGCGCTCGTCCTTGGCGGGCAGTGCGGGTGGCGTGGCGGTGGTCGGGATGGGCGCATCCATGACGCGGAAAGTAGCCCGCCGCCTCCGCGTGCCAATACGAAATCCTGTGGCGTTGCCAGCGCGCCGCGATCCGCGCACGTTGCCGGGCGTGACTTCCCTCCGCCCGTTTCATCTCGCGCTGCTCGCCGCCGTGCTCGGCGTGCTGGCGTGGTCGGGCGTCGCGCCATACGACCGGCTCACTTGGTGGCTGGAGGTCGCGCCCACGATCGCGGGGCTCGTCGCGCTGGCGGTGACGTGGCGGCGTTTTCGCCTCACCGACCTCGCGCTCACGCTCATCGCCGTGCACATGATCCTCCTCTGCGTCGGCGGCAAATACACCTACGCGCTCGTGCCGCTGGGCGACTGGGCGCGCGAAACCTTTCACCTCTCCCGCAACCACTACGACCGGCTCGGTCACTTCGCGCAGGGCTTCGTCCCAGCGATCATCGCGCGGGAGATCCTCCTCCGGCAGGGTGTCCTGGCGCGGCGCGGCTGGCTGCCGTTTCTCGTGGTCTGCATCTGCGGGGCGATCAGCGCCAGCTACGAACTCATCGAGTGGCTCGTCGCCCGCACGAGCAAAGAGGCGGCCGACTCCTTCCTCGGCACGCAGGGCGATCCGTGGGACACGCAGACGGACATGGCCCTCGCCTTTGCCGGCGCGATCCTCGCCCTCCTCACCCTCGTTCGCTGGCACGATGCCCAACTCGCCAAGCTTCGCCGCCCCTGACTAGTCGTCGGAGTGGCGAAAAAACTGTTTGCAAAGCCCGCCTGCCCCGTTAATTTCCGCGCCCTAAAACTTATGGCAAAAACCTGCTGGCTCGAACGAGAAAAACGCAAATCCGCGACCGTGGCGAAATACGCCGCCATCCGCGCTGAACTCAAGAAGAAGGGCGACTATGTCGGCCTTTCCGCCCTTCCCCGCAATGCCTGCGCCGCCCGCCTCAGCCGCCGCTGTCAGGCCACGGGCCGCAAGCGCGCGTTCATCCGCCGCTTCAAGCTTTCCCGTATTACCTTCCGCGAACTCGCCTCGAACGGGATGATCCCCGGCGTGACGAAATCGAGCTGGTAGCCGCGGGCGTCCGATCGTTTTTTCGAGCCGCGGGTTTTCCACCCGCGGCTCGTTCCTTTTGTGTCCACAATGAGCATTTTTCCGCTGTTTCTGGCCTCCACCGAGGGCGTGGCCACGCAATGGGAATCGGGGGGCACGATCTTCTTCCAGCTCGCCGTCATTCTCTTTCTGGTGCTGCTCAACGGCTTCTTCGTCGCGTCGGAGTTCGCGATCGTCAAAGTCCGCGGCAGCCAGCTCGAAGCGCTGGAGGCCGAGGGGGACTCGCGGGCCAAGTTTGCCCGCCATGTCACGGTGCATCTCGACGCGTATCTCTCCGCCACGCAGCTCGGCATCACCCTCTCCAGCCTGGCGCTGGGCTGGGTGGGCGAGCCCTTCCTCGCGAAGATGTTCGAGCCGTTTTTCAGCCTCGCCGGGGTGGCCTCCGAGAGGGTCACCAAGACCATCACGTTCACCATCGCCTTCGGGATCATCACCTTTCTGCACATCGTCCTCGGCGAACTCGCCCCCAAGTCGCTGGCCATCCGCAAGCCAGTTCGGACGACGCTGTGGATCGCCCGCGCGTTGGGCGTTTTTTATACGCTCTTCAAACCGGCCATCTGGTTCCTGAACGGAGCGGCCAACCTCGTTCTCAAGCACGTCTTTCGCCTCGAACCCGCCAGCGAGCACGAACTCGCCCACAGCGAGGAAGAGCTGCGCGTCATCCTCGCCGAAAGCGAGCGCGCCGAGGAGGTTTCGCCCCTCGGCAAATCCATCCTGATCAATGCCCTCGACATGGCCGACCGCGTCGTCCGCGACATCACCACCCCGCGCGGCGAGGTCATTTTTCTCAACACCGAGGACACCTTCGAGGAAAACCTCAAACGCGCCCTCGACTCCCGCCACACCCGCTTCCCGCTCTGCGACGGCCACCTCGATAACACCATCGGCCTCGTCCACATCAAGGACATGCTCAAGCTCATGCGCGAGGCCGGGGCCGACATGCACAGCATCAAGCGCGACATCCTCCCCGTGCCGGAGATGATGCCGCTGGAGAAACTCCTGACCTTTTTCCTCGCCCGTCACGCCCACCTCGGCCTCGTCGTGGATGAATTCGGCGGCACCGTCGGCGTCGTCACGCTCGACAACGTCCTCGAGGAACTCGTCGGCGAAATCCAGGACGAGTTCGATGCGGAGAACCCCGAGTTCAAGCGGGTCAACGCCGACGAGTTCACCGTCCAGGGCGGGGTCGGTCTTTACGAACTGCACGACCTCGCCGGCCTCGAGTTGGAAAGCGCCGACGTGAGCACCATCGGCGGCTACGTCACCCACCTCATCGGCCACCTGCCCAAGCAGGGCGAACACGTCCGCATCGAGGACTACACCGTGACCATCAGCCAGAGCGACGGACGCCGCGTGGGGCAGCTTCATTTCAAACGCCTGACCGAGGCGGAGAAAATGACGGAGGCGGCAAAGGAACGGGAGGGCTGAGCTTCATCACGGCGGGAACTCCGATCGAGATGACCTGTCATGCGCCGTCCGGCGAAGGATTCCTCGTGACCAAGCTCCAGGCTCCAGCTTGGTCCTGCGATCGTCTTCGAAGCTCTGCTTCCCTCGGGCTGGCATCGGGATGGAGCGCCCACGGTTTGTCCATGCCAACAAAGCAAAGCTTCGCAGACAAGGGTTTTCCCAAAGCTGGAGCTCGGGAACGAGGAGAATAATTACCTCAAGCTGATTTTTTTACTTGCTATGTTCGCCCTCGGTTGAGGATACGTAGGTTCTGTCATTCATTCGAATGACTTCACTCCAAACAGAATAAACTATGAAAAAATATAATCAGACTCAGTCCTCCGGCTCGACTCGTCGCACTGCCCCCGCCAAGTTCATCCTCACCGGCCTGATCGCCGCCGCCGCGAGCTTCGCGCTCCCGGCCTCCAGTCACGCCCAGATCAGCACGTTTGCCTTCACCCTCGATGGGAGTTTCACCAATGGGTTCACCCCGGCTGGGCCGATTGGTGAATGGTCCGACGTCACGCCGTTCTCGTTCATTTCCAGCCCCGGTGGAACGATCCCGACGACGAACTCCGATCCGCTTAGAAACACGCAGCTCTACGCGGCGATCTCCCACAATGTGGCGACCCTGCCGGGCGATCTTCAGTTGCATCTGATGTATGATTTCCTCCCGCGCACCAATGCACCTTTAGCCGGTGAAATTTTTGCGAGCGTGACCTTCCCGGTGACGTTGGGGGGGGCGTTCGGCGCACGTCCGAAGGACGACATTTCCGTGGTCCTCCAAGGGACGAGCACTACCCTGGGCGTCTTCGACATCTTCGTGGATCTGGAAACCAACAACCCATCCAACCCGCTCACCCCGTTGCTTGTTGGCGGCGTGAATTCCGGCCTCTTTCCCGGCCTGCTGGCGGCGACCTCATTCGGTGCATCACCGCTCTCCCCAATTTCTCACCTGCGGGTGGAACTGGAAGTGCCGCTGCGCCTTCAGGGTAGTCAAATCACTCAAGGCGGCGCTCTTGATCCCACTGGAGCCCTCGGTGGAGCTGGCGGTGCCGGCATCAATCCCGCGACCGGGATGTACGATCCCGATCCGGTCTTCTGGGGCGCGGCCGCCGGCGCGGATGGCCAGGCGGGTCTTGGCGGTGATGGCAAAGGGGTGAGCTCGTTAGGTGAGGGCTTGCAGAATGCGACCACGGTCATTATCGGCATCGATCCCAGTGGCTCGCTGGCGGTGACCCCGACCCCAGAACCGGGGACGGCCGTCCTGCTGCTCGGCGGTCTCGGCATCCTCGGCGCACGCCGCCGCCGGACGGTCAGCGCCGCTTAAGTCAATCCGCTAAAACTCGTGCGACTGCACGCGATGCCGAAAGGTGTCCGTGCAGTCGCTTCGCGTACCGGGCTTTCCGACCGTGGAAAAAGGGCGGGCGGGCTTGGAAAAATGATCCTCCGGTGGATGGTGTCGCTCCGCGCGCCATGCCCACAAAGCGCGTCAGCGCTACTCTGAAAGATGGGGCTGCGGCTTGGATGGCGCATGGCGCGCGGAGCGACACCATCCACCAAGAGGAGTTTTTAAACAGGCTGTCAGGGCCGCCGCAGCCGGTAAAAACGCTGCGCGCCGGCGGTGGGGTCGGCGACGTTGATATTGGCGCCGGAGGTGCCGCGTGGTTCGGTGACGGGCTGCCAGTTTGGGAGACTCAGCGAGGTGGTGAATTCCAAGACGTGACCGGCACCGGCCGCGGGCCAGGCGAGGAGTGGGGTGCTCGCGGCGAAGGAAACAGCGAGGCTCGGCAGTGGCTCATCGCCGTCGGGAAGGCCGTTGCCATTGCGGTCGATGCCGAGTCGCTGGCCGCTGGTGCGCGGCACGCCCATGATCGTGGCGGTGGCCCCAGCGGTGATTTTCGCCTCCAGTGCGGTCCGGGTGAGTGGCGCGAGCGCGGCTTGGTCGCCGAGGTAATCGTTGGTGGAGGGGCGATAGACGAAGCCGCGCCGCACGCCATTTTCCAGCAACCGAACGACGAGGTCGCTGGCGGTGGCGACGGCTTGCGCCTCCAGCACCGACCAGTCCGCAGTGCTGGCAGCGAGGGTGGCCGCCCGCACCGTGCGGGTGTAACCCACGACGGGCGCGGTGCCGGTGTCGAAGCATTGGATGAAGGCGCTGAGATTGCGTTTGCGGGTGGTGTCGGACGCGAAACTCCCGAACCCTGGTCGGGAGAGAAAGGTGAGGAGGTCCGGGTCGGTGCCGTCGTGCATGAGACCGAAGCCGCTCAGGGAAACCTCGCTGGCGCTGCGTTTGAAGTGGAGCTTTTGATAGATGTTGCGCAGGTGCGGTGTCTTGAAGGTCTGGCTCGAGGTCGAGGGGTTGATGGCGATCGGGGTGAGGGCGCGATTGGACCCGCCCGCGGACAAGGTGTGGCAGGTGGTGCAGCGCTGGTTGTTGACGAAATTCTCGGTTTCAAAGGTGATCTGGCCGGCGCTGGGATTACCCGCATTGGGATCGCCGGGCGGAAAAAGCGCCGGCAATGTGCGGTCCAGGTTTTGGTTGGGATTCGCCTGGAGAGCCATGGTGTTGACGAAGTCGCGGAAGGCGTTCATGTCCGCCGCGCTGAGGGGCGTGCCGCCGAGCAGCGAGGCGAAGGCGGGGTTGAAGGCGGTGAACTCCGCGCGGTCACCGCGCCAGTGCAGCGGGAGCATCGTGGTCTGGTAATACGGATTGGCCACGAGGTTCGTGAGGATCAGGAAGCCACGCAGCGTTTGGGTGGTCATGGGGCCCTTCATCGGGTGCATGGAGAAGGAGCCAAAAGGCGGGGTGGTGACGGTTTGCATCGAGCCGGCGGGATCGCCCAAATCCCAGGCCAGTTCGTCGCGGTCGCCATCGATGTGGCAGGAGGCGCAGGACTGCGTGCCATTGCTCGAGAGCCGGGCATCGTAGAGAAAGCCGCGCCCCTGCCGGATGACCGTGGGCGTGGGATCGGAGGTGCCCGTGGCGATCTCCCCGAGCACCTGCTCGCTGGCGGTGGAGACGATGGAGATGGTGTTGGCGATGCGGTTGAGCACGTAGAGCCGGTTGTTTGCGGACTGGAGAGCGAGCCCGCGCGGGCCGCGCTTGTTGCGCGGATCGGACGCCGCGCCGGTGGTCGGCCCGGTCTCGATCCGCGTGCTGACCGCGCCGGTATCGGCGTCCACTTTCGCCACGCGATCCGTGCCGAAACTCGCCACCCAAAACGCCGCGCCATCCGGCGTGAAGGCGATGGCCGTGGGCTGCGCGAGCGCCGTGGCCCGCGCCGCGTTATTCGGAAAGAGCAGGTAATCCACGCCGGGATTGAGGTCGAAGGGCGTCACCGTGCCCGCGCCAAAGGTGTTCACGCGGGTCACGCGATTGTCCACGCTACGCCCTTTCAGCGCGGGCTCGGAGCGCGTGAGATTGCGCGCCTCGGTATTCGCGACCCACAGCTCATTGCTCGCCGGACGCACCGCGACGAAAAAATTCACCGTCCCCGTGCCGGGAAAATACCGCGTGACCGTGAGCGAGGTCGTGTTGATTTCGGCCACGTCGTTGTCCGGCAGGTTCGGCACCGGGCTCAGCCGCGGGTCATCCGCACTCACGATGAGCCCCACCTGCGGCGGGGCGGGCAGACTCCCATTGGTCGGCGGCGGCTGGGCCGGCGCGAGGCTCGCCGGGAGCAGCGTGGTGCGATTGCCCGAGAGCTTGAAAGCCGCATACACCTTCGTCCCGTCGCTGCTCACCGCGAGGGAGCGCGGGTTCAGCCCTTCGAGCGGAATCGTGGCCGTCTCCGCGTGCGTCGCGAGGTCGAACACCCGCAGCAGATTATTCTGCGAGCAGGAGACAAAGGCCCGGCCATTCGCGAAAACCACATCCGAGGGCTCATCCTTGGCGGCGAGCGTGGCGGTGACGCTGCCCGCCGCCACGGACACCACGCTCACCGAGTCCGAGACTTCATTCACCACCCACGCCTCGTCGTTGGAAACCACATTCACCGACACCGGCTCCACCCCCACCGGAATCTCGCGAATCAGCACCGGCAAAGGATTCGCGGAATTGGACACATCAAAGACCGACAGGCGTCCGTCCGGCGTATTCACCACAAAAAGCCGCGTGCCATCCGGCGACAGGCAGATCGGCCGCGTCTGCTGCGCCTCGAAATTCACGTAGGTCGTGGACTGCGCGCGGACGGCCGGTGCACCCGAACCCAGCCAGAGCACGCCCACGAGCCACACGTATTTTTTCATGATGTTCATAACTCGGCTCGGTTCGTTGGTCGTCATTTTGTTGGGAGGATTTGACGTGCAAAATATTTTCGCACCCGCAGATCGTAGCCCAAAAGTTCCGCCACGCCAGTCCTGCTGCAGCTCCTCCCTCAGGTCTGCAGAACCTCGCCAGGATCACGAGGGAGTTTTGCCTGCTACGAAAAATCCTTGGCGCGGGTTGTTTCGCAGACGCATAAAACCGCCGCGCCGCGACCGGCGTATCTATTCCTTGCATGAATCTGCCTCATCTTCCCGCGCTCCGGCGCGGCCAACCCTACGCCAGCCTCGATACCGTGGAGGTGCTGAATCATCGCACCGGCGAGCCGATGGCGCGGGTGTCGCAGGTCGGCGCGGGGATCGTGCGGAAGGATCTCGGGCGGATCGGCGAGGCACGGGCGGCGCTGAAGAAGTTTTCGACCGAGGAGCTGATCGCGATCTCGGCAAAGGCGGGGGAGTTTTTCCTCGGTGGCACGCTGCCGTTTGGCGACGCCGGGCACACGCAGAGCGCGGAGGATTACGTGCGCACGCTGAGCGCCACCAGCGGGCTGCCGCAGGTGATGGTGCGGCGGAACATGGCGAAGATCCACTTCGCGCTGACCAACGTCCGCACGGTGCTGAACGGTCTGACGCGCGGCTTGCCGCTCGACGTGCTCGACCGCGGCTACGGCGAGCAGAGCGGCGCGGCGGTGTCGTTTTATCCGACCACAAACGCGCTCGGGCTGGTCATGCCGAGCAATTCGCCGGCAGTGAATTCGCTGTGGCTGCCGGCCATCGCGCTGAAGACGCCGGTGATCATCAAACCGGGCCGCGAGGAGCCGTGGACGCCCTACCGGCTGATCCAGGCGTTCATCGCCGCGGGCGCGCCGCCGGATGCTTTCGGCTTTTACCCGACCGACCACGAAGGCTCTGGCGAGGTGATGAAACTCTGTGGGCGCGCGCTCATTTTCGGCGACGCCAAGACGGTCGCGCAATACCGCGACAACCCGCGCTTTTCCGTCCACGGGCCGGGCTTCAGCAAGATCCTCATCGGCGACGACGAGATCGAAAACTGGCGCGACTACCTCGACCTCATCGCCGGCTCGATCTCGGACAACGGCGGGCGCTCGTGCGTGAATGCCAGCGCCGTGGTGGTGCCCAAATACGCCGCGGAAATCGCCGATGCGCTCGCGCAGATCCTTGGTCCCGTCGCGCCGCTGCCGCCGGAAGATGAAGGCGCGAAGCTGAGCGGCTTCGCGAACGCGAAGATGGCGGAGTTCATCGACAGCGCGATCGAGGGCGACCTCGCGACGCCCGGCGCGGAGGACGCGACCGCGAAATATCGCGGCGGCCCGCGCCAGGTGGAGTTCGAGGGCGGCGTGTATCTGCGCCCGACGATTGTGCATTGCGATTCCTTCGCGCACCCGCTGGCGAACCGCGAATTCCTCTGCCCGTACGCCAGCGTGGTGCAGGTCCCGCAGGCGGAGATGCTGGGAAAAATCGGCCCCTCGCTGGTCGTGACCGCGATCACGAAGGACGCGGCTTTCACCGCGCAACTGCTCGACTCCCCGCTCATCGAGCGGCTCAACCTCGGCCCGGTTTCGACGATGAAAATCTCGTGGGATCAGCCGCACGAGGGGAACATGTTCGAGTTTCTCTACAAGCGCCGGTCCATCGAACGCGGCTGGTGATCCGCTGGCGGATGAAGAAATACATTCCAACGCGAAACACGCGAAAAGGACGCGAAAGCTCGCGAAAAGGGGATGTCTTGAGTGCCATCCTTTTCGCGGCCTTTCGCGAAAGTTTCGCGTATTTCGCGTTAAAAATCTTGCCTGCTCCGCGACCTCCGCGCTTCTGGTGATCCGCTGGCGGATGAAGAAATACATTCCAACGCGAAACACGCGAAAAG
>CAYQBV010000108.1:10112-12710 GCA_964415705.1 uncultured Chthoniobacter sp.
TGCCATCCTTTTCGCGGCCTTTCGCGAAAGTTTCGCGTATTTCGCGTTAAAAATCCTCGCCTCCGCGACCTCTGCGCGTCTGCGTCTCTGCGTTTAGAAATCGAAACTCCCCCACCATGGACCGCACCCCGCACTTCGACTCCCAACCCCGCACCCGCCTCATCTTCGGCGCGGATACTCTGGAGCGCGTGGGCGTGCTGGCGCGGGAGTTTGGCGGCAAACGCGCGCTGCTTGTGACGGACAAAGGGCTCGCCGCCGCCGGACATCCCGCGCGGGCGATTGGTTTTCTCGAAGCCGCCGGGCTGCACGTGACGACCTTCGACGAGGTGCGCGAAAACCCGACGACCCTCGACGTGGCGCGCTGCGTGGAAGTGGCGCGCGCGGCAGGCATCGACACGATCATCGGCCTCGGCGGCGGGAGCAGCATGGACACGGCGAAAGGCGCGAACTTTCTCCTGACCAACGGCGGCGCAATCAAGGATTACTGGGGCGTGGGCAAGGCGACGCGCGAGATGCTGCCGCTCATCGCCATCCCGACCACCGCGGGCACGGGCAGCGAGTGCCAGTCCTTCGCCCTGATCTCGGATGAAACCACGCACCAGAAAATGGCCTGTGGCGATCCGAAGGCGGCGGCGCGCGTGGCCATCCTCGATCCGCTCCTCACGCTCTCGCAACCCGCACGGGTGACGGCTTGCACGGGCATCGACGCGCTCGCCCACGCCGTGGAAACCGCGGTGACGAAGAAGCGCAACCCGCTCTCCGTGATGTATTCGCGCGAGGCGTTCCGGCTGTGCTTCGGCGCGCTGGAACGCGTGCTCCGCGACCCGCGCGATCTCGAGGCACGCAGCTCCATGCAGCTCGGTGCGGCCTTCGCCGGCACGGCCATCGAAAACTCCATGCTCGGTGCCGCGCACTCCGCCGCGAACCCGCTGACCGCGCACTACGGGATCGTCCACGGCCAGGCCGTCGGGCTGATGCTGCCGCGCGTGGTCGAGTTCAACGCACGCGATCCCGAGGCCCACAACCGCTATCTCGACCTCGCCATTCTCGCCGGGCAGGAGGACGTGAACGGACTCATCGCCGAACTCGAAACGCTGCTCGACGTGGCCGGCCTGCGCACGGGCGTCGCGCAGCTCGGGGTGAAAGCCGACGCGCTCCCGCAGCTCGCCGCCGAAGCCGCGCAGCAGTGGACCGCCGGCTACAACCCGCGCCCGGTGGTCGCGGCGGATTTCGAGCAGCTCTACGCGGAGGCGCTGGGGCTGTGAAAGCGCGCGCGGCAGCAGTGTTCCGGGGAGCGCGCGCGTCCCGCGTGCTGGTTTCGGCGTCCCGCCGAAACGAACTTCCTGCGGCGTGTGGAGTGATAGCGCGCGCTTTCTGGGTTTCACGCGCAAGGAAGTTCGCGATGGCGGGACGCCCTCGCCAGCACGCGGGACGCGCGCGCTCCCCGGATTTCGCAGCGACCCTCCTCGCGATTTTGCTCCCGCTTTTCTCCCACGCCGCCGACTGGCCGATGCACCGCGGCGGGCCGGAACTCCGCGGCCTCGCGCCGATGGCCGCGCCGGCGAAAGCCGAGCTGCTCTGGCAGTTCAAAGGCGAGAAGCCCGTGAAAGGCGCGGCGGCGATAGCGGGCGGTCGCGTCTTCTTCGGCGATGACGGCGGCAAGGTTCACGCGCTCGACGCCGCGACCGGCAAGGAGCAGTGGAGTTTCAAAACCGCCGCGGGCATCGAAGCCACCCCGCTCGTGCTGAACGGCACCGTTTTCATCGGCTCCTCCGACGCCTTTCTCTACGCGCTCGACGCCGCGACCGGCGCGCTGAAATGGAAGTACGAAACCGGCGACAAGATCCTCGGCGGCGCGAACCACGCGAAGTCGCCGGACGGCAAAAGCGTGTGGATTCTCATCGGCAGCTACGACGCGAATCTGCACTGCGTCGATGCCTCGACCGGCAAGGCCGTCTGGAAACACGCCACGGACAATTACATCAACGGCACGCCCGCGCTCACGCCCGGCGGCGAGATCATCTTCGGCGGCTGCGACAGCTTCATCCACGTGCTCCAACTCGCCGACGGCAAGGAACTCCGCCAGATCGAAAGTACCGCCTACATCGCGTCGTCCGTCGCCACCGCCGACGGCCTCGGCTACGTGGGCAACTACGGGAACATCGTCCTCGCCTTCGACCCGAAAGGCGGCGAGGTGAAGTGGAAATATCGCGACCGGAACTTCCCCTACTTTTCCTCCGCCGCAGTCACCGCCGACCGCGTGATCCTCGGCGGTCGCGATAAGCGCCTGCACTGCATCGACCGCGCTTCCGGCAAAGGCGTGTGGACCTTTCAGACTCGCGGCGAGGTGGAAAGTTCGCCCGTCGTCTGCGGCGACGCGATCATCGTCGGCTCGGCGGATGGCCGGCTCTACTGCGTCGCGCTCGCGGACGGGAAAGAGCGCTGGGCCTACGAAATCGGGGCCGCCGTCACCGCGTCGCCCGCCGTGGCGGATGGGCGGATCGTCGTCGGTGCGGAGGACGGGAGCGTGTATTGCTTCGGGGCGAAGTAGTGACCGGGCGTCCGCCGCGCTTTCACTCGGGGCGCCGCCGCCTCACT
>CAYQBV010000109.1:0-12619 GCA_964415705.1 uncultured Chthoniobacter sp.
AGCGCACGCCTTGACCGAGAAATGGCGTCTCTTGCAATTTTCCCGGGCGCATACCCAGGAGCTGGAGGGCCGGGTGGCCGAGCGCACCCGCGAACTGCTCGCCACCACCGAAGGCCTGCGCATGGAAATGGCCGAGCGTCTCGAAGTCGAGGAGGCCCTGCGCCAGTCGCAGAAGATGGAGGCCGTGGGCCAGTTCGCTGCCGGGGTCGCGCACGATTTCAACAATATGCTGGCGGTCATCCGCGGGCACGTCGAGCTGCTCCTCGGCACCGAATTCCAACGCCCCCCCAAGGATGTCGCTTCCTTGCGGGAAGTGGACGCTGCCGCTGCGCGCGCGGCGAGTCTCACGCGCCAATTGCTCGCCCTCAGCCACAAGCAAATCATCCAGCCGAAAACGCTGGATTTGAATGAGGTGATCGGGGAGACGAGCCGGCTGTTGCAGCGGCTCCTCGGGTCCTCGATCGCCCTGGAGATCACGGCCGACGCGGGCCTGCCACCGGTGCAGGCCGACCGCACGATGATTGAGCAAGCCCTCATCAATCTCGCCGTCAACGCCCGCGATGCGATGCCCGGGGGCGGCTCCATTCAGATCCGCACGGCGACCGTCGAACTCACCACCGAGGCCCTGCGGCTCCATCCGCTGGGTCGCGCCGGACGCTTCGCTTGCTTCAGCCTGACGGACACCGGATGCGGCATCGCGCCCGAAGTGGTCCCTCGCCTTTTCGAGCCCTTCTTTACCACCAAGGAGACGGGCAAAGGGACGGGCCTGGGCCTCGCCACGAGCTACGGAATCACCAAACAGCATGGCGGCTGGATCGAGGTGGAAAGTGCCGTGGGCCGAGGCTCTACCTTCACGATTTTCCTGCCGGCGGTCGCGCAGGCGGCCCGAGCGTGGCTCGAACCCCTGTCCCTGGAGACGAGCGACCAGAGCCAGGGAACCATCCTGCTGGTGGAAGACGAAGCGCCGCTGCGCAAGGTCACCCGCATGGTCCTGCAACATTACGGCTACTGCGTTCACGCCGTGAGCACCGGGGCGGAGGCGCGGGAGGTCTGGACCGAGGCCCATGCCGAGATCGATCTGCTCTTCACCGATGTGGTGCTGCCGGGCGGGATGGATGGACAGGAACTGGCGCAGGCTTTAACCGCCGAAAAGCCCGGCTTGAAGGTGATCTACACCAGCGGTTACCGGGGCAATCTCCGGGAACGGGACGGCGCGAAAGCCGAAGAATTCAACTTCCTGCCCAAACCGTACCTGCCGATCCAACTCATCAAAGCGCTCCGCGCCTGCCTCGATGCTCAAGGCCGCGCACCGGAGGTCGCGGCCTGAACGGCACCATCATGCACGATCTCGCCTCGGGCACGCCCCGTCGACTCCTGGTCATCGACGACCATCCGGCGATCCACGAGGACTTCCGCAAGATCATCGGGGCAAGCGGTCACGACAACGCCACGGCGGCGGCGGCCGCTCTTTTCGGCGATGCGCCAAGTGCTCCGAGAGCCCGCGCCTTCACCATCGATTCCGCGTACCAGGGGGAGCAGGGACTGGCCTGCGTGGAGGCCGCACTCGCCGAGCGGCAGCCTTATGCGCTGGCTTTTGTCGATGTGCAGATGCCGCCGGGCTGGGATGGCATCGAGACCATCGCGCGGCTCTGGAAGGTCGATCCCTACTTGCAGGTGGTGGTTTGCACCGCCTTCTCCGACTACTCGTGGGACGAGATCATCGAGAAGCTGGGCGCGTCCGATCGTCTCGTGATCCTCAAGAAACCCTTCGACAACATCGAAGTCGTGCAACTGGCCCACGCGCTCACGGCCAAGTGGCAGCTCGCGCGACAGGTGCGCGGCCACATCGGCGACCTGGAGCGGACCGTCGCCACGCGCACCGCCGAACTGCACAAGAGCGAAGCGCACTTTCGCGTGATCGCGGAGAATATCGCCGACCTGATCGCGGTCGTCGATGAGCGCGGCGCCCACACCTATCACAGCCCGTCCTTTGAAAAAGTGCTGGGCCTTGCACCCACGGAACTCAGCCAGATGCCGGCGGCAGCGCATATTCATCCCGAGGACCAGCTCAAGGTCCTGCTCGCCACCCAGAGTGTCTTCGAGACGGGGGTGGGTCGCACCCTCGAATACCGGATGAAGCACCGCGACGGCTCGTGGCGCGCGCTGGAGGCGCACGCCAACCCGGTGCGCAATGATCTCGGGATGACCGAACACCTCGTGATGGTAGCCCGAGACATCACGCTGCGGCGGCAAATGGAAGTCCAACTTCAGCACGCGCAGAAGATGGAATCCATCGGGCAGCTCGCTGCCGGCATCGCCCACGAGATCAATACGCCGACCCAATACATCGGCGACAATTCCCAGTTCGTGCAGGACAGCTTCCGCGATCTGACCGCCTATCTGGCCGAGCAATCGCGGCTCCTCCTCGCCGCCGCGAGGGAAGGCCGGATCAGCCCGGAGCTGGTGGCGGAGATCGCTGCCGCCGCCCTTGCCGCCGACCTGGAATACGTCCTCACCGAGATCCCACGAGCGATCGAGCAATCCCTCGAAGGCGTGCATCGCATCGCCAAAATCGTCGGAGCGATGAAGGAATTTTCCCACCCCGGCAGCGGGGAGAAGACGGCCATCGACCTCAACCGCGCGATCGAGAGCACCCTCACCGTGGCTCGCAACGAGTGGAAGCACGTGGCCGACCTCGTCACCGACTTCGAACCCGCGCTGCCCCTCGTGCGGTGTTTCCCCGGCGAGTTCAATCAGGTCATCCTCAACCTCGTGGTCAACGCCAGCCACGCCATCGCCGATGCGCTGGCCGCGGGCCGCGGCGGCAGGGGCCGGATCACCGTCACCACCCGCGCGGACGGTGACTGGGCGGAGGTCCGCGTGGCCGACACCGGCACGGGCATTCCCGAGGAGATTCGGCGGAAGATCTTCGACCCTTTCTTTACCACCAAGGGCGTGGGCAAAGGCACCGGGCAGGGTCTCGCGATCGCGCATTCCGTGGTCGTGGACAAACATGGCGGCGAACTCCGGCTGGAAAGCGCAGTGGGGCAGGGGACGACCTTCATCATCCGCCTCCCGCTCCGCCTGCCCGCCGCCGACGGGAGGGCCGAATGAAGAAGCGCCTGCTCTTTGTCGATGACGAGCCGATGGTCCTGCAGGGCCTCCAGCGCCTGCTGCGCCCGCTGCGCGAGGAGTGGGAAATGGAATTCGCCGGGAGCGGCGAGAGCGCGCTGGCGCACACCGCCGCGGCGCACTACGACGTGGTGATCACCGATATGATGATGCCGGGCCGGGACGGCGCCGAGTTTCTGGCGCGCGTGAAGGAGCACTCGCCGAAGACGGTGCGCCTCATCCTTTCCGGCCACACCTCGCCGGAGTTGTCGATGAAATGCGTGGGCCTCGCGCATCAGTTTCTCTCCAAGCCCTGCGATGCGGGGACGCTCCGGGCGACCCTCGCCCGGGTGACGCAGGACAGCTTCGCGGAGGGCAGCGCCCGGATCATGGAACTCGTCGTCCAACTCGAGGATCTCCCAAGCCTGCCCTCGATCTTCTGCGAAATCGTCCGTCTGCTCAAGAACCCGGAGGCTTCGCTGGAAGAAGCCGGCGCGCTGATCGCCCGCGACATCGCGCTCACGGCCAAGCTGCTGAAGATCGTCAACTCGTCCTTCTTCGGCCTCGCGCAACGGGCCTCGCGGCCCGCCGAAGCCGCGGCTTATCTCGGCCTCGAGACGCTCAAGGCGATCATCCTCGCGACGAGTGTTTTCGGACAATTCGAGGGCAAGGAGACGCCGGGCTTTTCCCCCACGGACGCCGCGGAGCACAGCCAGCGCGTGGGCACGCTCGCCCGCGCCCTCGCCCGCGCCGAAGGAGCGTCGCGGACGGTTTGCGACGATGCGCTGACCGCCGGTTTTCTCCACGAAGTCGGCACGCTCATTCTCGCGAGCAATTTGCCGGAGGATTTCCAACGACTCGCCCGGAGCGCCGCAGCGACCCCGCTCGAGGCGGAACGCGAGGTCTTCGGGGCCACCCACGCCGAGGTGGGCGGGTATCTGCTCGGGCTGTGGGGATTGCCGCCGCCGGTGGTCGAAGCGATCAGCCAGCACCACGCGCCGGGCGCAACGCCGAACCCCAATTTCTCCGCGCTCACCGCCGTCCACATCGCCAGTGTCCTGCTCGCCGGGGATGCGCCCGCCGCCGCGACCCTCGACCTCGACTATCTCTCCCGCCTCGGCATCGCCGAGCACCGCCCCGCCTGGGACGCCGTCGCGGACGAGCTTCTCGCTGCCCCCGCCCATTGATCCTGACTCCGCCATGACCACAAAAATCCTCTTCGTCGATGACGACAATAACCTGCTCGATGCCATTCAACGGGCGCTGCGCAAAAAGTTCAGCATCCACTGCGCCCTCGGCGGTGAGGAAGGGCTGCGGCGACTGGCCAGCGATGGTCCCTACGCCATCGTTGTCGCCGACATGCAGATGCCGGGGATGACCGGCTTGGAATTCCTGCGCGCCGTATGCACCCAGGCGCCAGACACCGTGCGCATCATGCTCACCGGCAACAGCGACCAGAAGACCGCGGTGGATGCCGTGAATGACGGCCACGTCTTCCGCTTTCTGACCAAGCCCTGCCCGCCGCCCACCCTCACCCCCGCGCTGGAAGCGGGACTCGCGCAGCATCGGCTGATCACCGCGGAGCGCGAGGTGCTGGAAAAGACCCTCGGCGGCACGGTGAAGATCCTCTCCGAGATCCTCGCCATGGCCGATCCCGAGACCTTTGAGCGCAGCCATCTGCTCACCGACCACGTCCGCGATTTCATGCGGACCTCAAATGACGAAGTGCCGTGGGAACTCGATCTCGCCGCGACGCTCAGCCAGATCGGGCGCATCACCATTCCGCATCTCGTCTTCGAGAAAGCGCGGGATGGCGTCGCGCTGTCCGCCGCCGAGCAGGGCCTCCTCGATCAAGTCCCAGCCTTCGGCGCCGACCTGCTGGAAAAAATTCCGCGCCTTGAAAATGTCGCCGCGATCGTGCGCTACCAGCATCAGCGCTTCGATGGTTCCGGCGGTCCCCTCGCGGGCACCGCCATTCCCATCGGCGCCCGCATCCTCAAGGTTCTCGGCGATCTCGTGGACCTGGAAGCGAGCGGCGTCGCGCGGGGTGCGGCCTTCGCGCAGATGCAGGCAAGATGGGGTTCCTACGATCTCGAAGTGCTCTCCGCGGTTTGCCGCTGGTGTGACTTCTCCCTCGCCAGCCCGAGGAAAAGTTTCTCGAATCCCCAGATGCGGCGCATCGATCAGCTGCGGAGCGGACAGATCCTGGCCCAGGACCTGTACCTCAGCGGTGGTTCGCTCCTCCTGCCGGCGAACACCGCGTTGACTCCGATGCTCCTCGGGCGCCTGCTCAACCTCGAAACGCTCAGCAAGATCGATCCCGCCCTGCCGGTTTACGAGGAACCGGAAGCGGCCTGAGGAGACTCCGGCGGGAAGGTGCCGGAGACGGCTTGGAGAAAGGCGCACTGGCGCTTCCGTGGCCTGCCCTCACCGCCCGCAGCGAGGCGGAAGATTCTTTCGGCAACCCGAGCTACCGGATGGTGCCGTGATCGAGGAGGCGCAGCGTGCGGCGCTGCGGCACCACCCGCAGGGCCACCTGCTGGCTCTCCCCGGATTTGAGGGTCAGCGTGCGCTCCGGGTTCTCGATGGTGTGCAGCGCGGGCAGGTCGCTGCCGGCAACGCGCAATTTCCAGGGCCCGCCGGGCAGGCGATCGAAAGACGCGCGGCCGGTGCGATCGGTCTGCTCCCGCCAGACCTCTCGCCCGTTGGTGATCTCGACGGTGATCGCTTCCTGACCTCCCACTTCATGGAGCACGCTGGAAGCGTTCAGCGCGTTGCCGCCGGCGAACTCGTAGCGCATCACGCGGACCGCAATCGACCCCGCCGGCGTGGCGGCCAGTTCCACGCGGGTCGTCTCCGCGGGACGGATCTTGAGCTTCATCGGCAGCGGCGTCTCCATGGCCATGCGCGTCCCCAGGGAATCCTGCACGACCTTGAGTTCGCACGGACCGGGCTTGAGCGAGGGGAACTCGAAGAGCCCCGCTTCGTCGGTGACCGCGAACTGCTCGCCGACTTGCAGGACGACCCGCCGAAGCCCGGCCTCGCGCCCTTTCGTCCCGTCGCAGACGCGCCCCTGGAGCATGCCGATGCTCCGCTTGCGCGTGACGGGGAGACTGAGCGGAATGGAATAGGTCACGAGGAGGGCCGCTTCATTGGAGGGAACGGCGCTGGTCGCTTTCGTGACGGCGCGCGACCACCGACCGACGAGGGACACGGAGCTTTGGTTTTCCATCTGGTAGCGGAGGGAAACGAAGGCCTGGTCCTGGTCGCGGCCGATCACTCCGTCGTATTGATTGCGGGCATAGCTCAGGTTCGCGGTGAGGTATGCTTTGACCTGCCAGCGGGCGGAGACCCCGGCGCTCAAGGATTGATCCATCGAGCCAGTGAACGCGCTCGGGCCATAACTCGCGAAGACCGAATAAGTCTGGCTCGTCGTCGGATGCCAGTTGGCAGTGATGCTGTAACGCTGGAACGGACCGCTCGCGCCGGTGAGCGAGTTGTCGAGCGTGCCGAGGTCGAGGAAACTCTGCAGGTTGAGTTTGCCAAAATTGTGGCCGAGGCCGAGGCGCACCGAGTCTTCGGTGAAGTCGTAAGCGGCCGGCAGAAGAATATCGGTGCGTTTCATATGCTGCCAGGCCAGGGACAGTTCGGTGTCCTTGGTCAGCGCGTAGCTGGCGCCCGCGGTCGATGAACTTTCGCGATTCACGACGGTGCTGCGCACATCGTTGAGCGCAAGGTTGCCGGCATAGTGGTTCAGCGAGGCGTGGACGCGGAACTTCGGCGTGAGCTTCTTGGTGACGGTGGCGTAAGTCGTGTCGGTGTCGCTGTAGTAACCGTGGAAATTGGGCCCGGCGTGGGCGTGTTCGAGCGCATAGTGGAGCTGGCCCGGCAGCTCCCCGTGCGCCTCCGCGCGCCAGGCCCCATCGGTCACGCCATCATCGCTGCGGCTCGCCGCCGCTTCCAGCCGCAGATCGAGCAGCTTCCGCAGGCGGTAGCGGGATTCGAGGCTGACGATATTCTGGGGAAAGGCCGATGCCTCCATCGGATCGCTGCCCGTTTTACGCAGAAAGTTGCCCTGCACAGTCCACGACGGCGTGAGGTCCTGCCGGATGAAGGCACCGAACTCATCGCTATTCTGCTGCCGGAAACGGCTGCTCATGTAAAAGCCGCCGACCGTCGTCCGATCGTCGTGCCACGTCACCCCCGCACCCCGGCCGAGGCTTTGCTTCTCGGTCAGCGGCGAGAGCGCATAAATCCGGTCGCCGAGATCCACGTCCCAATGTTCACCGTGATAGCTCGCGCCATATTCGTCGCGTTCGCCAAAGAGGCTGGCGTTTTGCACATCCGGGCCGCGGAAGAGAAAATCCACGCGGTGCGCGCCCGCCTCGTCGAGCGAGCCGCTGCCGGATAGTTCGGTCTGCAATTGCGGTCGATGGTCCGTCTCCACGATGCCGATGAAACGAAGCTGCATCGGGAGCTGGTGAAAGGGATCGCTCTTCCCGGTGACCTGCGGGACGATTTTCACCACCGACGCCTGGCTGGCCGTGAGCACCTGGCCGGCGGCGGTCGTGGCGGTCACATCGAAAGTCACCGCGTGGGTGGTGTGGCGGGCAAAGGTTTTGTCGACCTGCACCGCGCAGACGATGGCGCGCGCGGCGCCGGCTTCGAGGAAAAATTCCTGGGCCTCTGCGCTGACCGCAAAGCCGAGTGAACTGCGCCGGGCGAGTTGCACCGAGAGACGGCTGTTGCCGCGATTGGTCACGCGCAGCTTCACGGGATAGCGATCGCCCGCGATGACCATGTCTGGGTGCGGTTCGACGATGAGTTCGAGCCGGTCCACCGGCGTCACCTGAATGGCGAGATCGATGCTGCCGCTCGATGAGGGATCGCGCCGACTCTGCACGCTGTAACGCAGCTCAAAGCGGCCGGCGGGCGTGTTCGCCGGGATGAGCACAGCCAGCACGCGCACGATCTGTCCACCCGGCTCCAGCCGAAAGGGCACGTCCGGTGGCGCCACCTTTTGGCCGCCCGGCGGCAGCGTGAGGCGCTCCGCATATTCGTCGGCCAAACTGCCGCGATTCGCCACCACCACGCTCGCCGTGACGATCCGCCCCGGCACGACTTCGAGCAATTTGGCCGCAGGTGATCGCACTTCGACGCTCGACTGTTGAGCGAGTGCCGCGGCGGACACCACGAGGCCGACGATGAGAGCCCGCGCTACTTCATGGATCGCGCGGAGGACCATATTGAACCAAGGGCGTCGCCGGGATCTTGAGGATAATTTCCTCGAAAAGTTCGAGATCGTATTGCGCCCCCAGCACCTGCGCATCGCCGCTGTCGAGCAGCACTATCGCGGCATACTTTCCACACGGCACATCGGTCAGGTCCACCTTCGCGCGGACCGAACAGGTCGGATAAATCCGCGCGCGCCCGGCGTCGAAGCGACCGATCGAGGCACCCCGCTGATCGAAGAGTTCGACCGTCATCGTCGGGACGAGCAGACGCTCGCCATCATTGCCGATATCGAGCTGCAACGTGCGCTTGCCAGCACTTTTAACGACGTGCTTGTCCAGCACCTGGAGGCTGCCCGTGGCGCTCCGCCCTACTTCCGTCACGATCTGGATCGCAAAGCGGATGGTGGTCTTCAGCCCTACGGCCACCTCGTTGGACTTGCCTTGGGGCGCAATCGACGGCGCAGAGTTTGGCTCGACCATGATCATACTCCAGAAGGTGCCGCGCAGCTTGGGGTTAGCCGGAGCCCGGCCCTTGTAGCGCACCGGTTGGGTTTCGCCGGGAGCCAGTTTTAAGCGGGTGGGGCTGGCCGTGATCCAGCCCGCATTCGAGCGCGGAGCCTTTCCGGGTTCCCCATATTGGTTGCTCCCGTCGGCGGAGGAAAAATAGTCAGTCTGGGAAATCCGCGCCTCGCTTGGCTGGGCGTCCGTATTTTTTAGAAAGATCACCCCCTCGAAGGCTTCTCCAGGTTGGATCGTGCAGGTGCGCGCCAGATTGCCGACGACAACAATGCCCGCGCGTGCGGGGGCGGACAACATCAGTGCGGTGAGAGTTAGATGGAAAAGATACTTCATGTTACTGGACGGTAAAAACAATCGAGGAAAGGTAAGTAGCCGGGGAGATATTGCGGGAGAGGCCCGTGAGTTTGTATTGGATGGAGATATTGCTGCGGTCTCCTGAGCCGCTGAAGAGTTCGGCATCGCTGCCCGTGAGCGCCTGATAAGCCGTGCCGCCGGAGATACTGCCACTGCCACTTCCCCCCGAGGTGCGTTTTACATGCACCGTGACATCGCCGCTTCCTCCATTTCCGCTGCGGCGGACCCGCAGCGACCAGGTGCCAGGCGCCGTGCTGATCGTCAGCGTGGTTACCCCCGAGACACTTTCAAGTTGCGACCGCACATCGCTGCCTGCTCCCGCCACAAGATTGGCGGAGGTAATACTCTCGCTCCAATCGCCACTCGAAGTCAGGTCCACCGGATGCGCCACCACCGTGAGGGTGAGCAGGACGAAGACATGGTGCAGAAGAGATTTCATGGGGAACTCCGCGAGAGCCGGGGAGGCGGTAGCAAGCCACCGCCTCCCGATGTTTCCGCACTGGTGCGGGGACTAGCCGGCGGTGATGGTCAAGGTGACCGTCTTGCTCGCCGACGACACCACGCCCGCGGCAGACGTAGCGGAGAGTTCGTAGGTGATCGCCTTGCCCGTTTCATTGAGCGTCGCGATGCTGGTCACGAGATCCGCGGCTGAAGTGGAGAGCGCCTGTTTGCCGGCACTCGTGGCACCGGCCGGTGCGGCGAGAGTGACCGAAAGAGTCACTCCGCTGGGCATGTTCGAATCGATCGCACCGGTGATCTTCCGGTTGGTCTCGTTGGTGGTGATCGAGTAACTCGTCGTGGCGTCGGTAACCGCCGTGGGTGCCGAGCCCGACGTGGCCGCATTCACGGTGAGCGAGGCGGTGGCGGCGCTGACCGCGAGTTCGTTGATTGCCGTCACCTCGTAAGTAACCGTCTGCGTGGCCGTGGGGCCGGCGAACGTATTGAGGCTAAGGATGCCGGCGACCAGGATGGTTGCCGCTTGGAGTTTGGATTGTGTTTTCATTTTGTTAATTAACTTCAATGTTGGGTTATTGTTGACCTGAGGCAGTGAGGCTGCATACCGTTTTTGGATTGCGACTCTTGACTCCCCTGCAACTTTAGCGTAATCCGTGCCCACCCCCCTGGGATAACTACTTATTTGGCACGGGAACAACCCTGACAAAATCTGCCTGGAAGGATGAGGATGCCAGCCCTGCCGAAAAACGCCCCGCATCGAATCGCAAGGCCGTTTTCCCGTGAAAGACGAGCCGCAACGCTTGAGCGTGTCATGCACTGTGCAGTTGTAGAGGCGGTCCTGTCCGCAGGACGTGCCGCCTTGGCCGGTCCGTGCGTCTCCCCCTCAGACACTCACGGCGGCGCCTGCTCCGCCGCGAGTCGCCTCTCCATCGGTGGACCAAAAAATGCAGGCCACACTCTCTGTAATCCCAGACGCTATTGAAAACCGGACGTTCCTTGGAGCCGGAGGCTCCGCGAAAATTCTAATCTCCCTCGGCCCTGCCGGGCCGCATCGTCCGGAGTTCAACTAAGTTTGGGATCAGGAGTTGCCTGCGATCCAGCTAGATTCTCCGGTCTCTGGCCAGAGCAGGGTGGCCGGCGAAATCTTCTGGAGATTGGCTCCTGCTTCCCGACCCTTCAGTGCAAGAGCAGCAAGGCGAGTTTATCGAGCAGCATCTCCTTGGTGAATGGTTTCATCAGGTATTCACCCGCCCCCGCACCCAGAGCCTGCTTCACGTCCTCCATTTCCGTCTTGGCGGTCAACATCATGATGCGGAGGCCATCATATTGGGCGTCGGACCGGATCGCGCAGACCAGTTCGTAGCCGCTCATCTCCGGCATCATCCAATCCACGAGTAGCACATCGAATTGCTCGCCCTGGTTCAATCGCTTCAGGACATCTTCGCCGCGGGCGCAGGTGACGACTTCGAAGTCCGATTCACCGGCGAGACTATGGGACACGAGCAAGAGATTGATTGAATTGTCATCAACAGCGAGGACGCGGGCTTTTGGCATAATGGGTTGGTTGGAGTTTTGACTCACGGCTGAAGGCGACACCCTCGCCGGCTGCATTTGCGGGAGTTGGCTTCGTCGTCCACTTGGTGAAGATGCGCGCCAGTTCCCCGACGCGAATGGGTTTGCTGAGAAAATCATCCATGCCGCTCTGGAGGCAATGGTCCTGTTTGTCCTGAAGGACACTGGCGCTGAGCGCAATGATCGGAATGCGCATAGCAGAAACGGACGGCGGTTGACTGAGTTGACGAATCGCTGCGGTCGCCTCGAAACCATCCATTTCCGGCATGTGACAATCCATGAGGATCAGGTCATAGGGCTGCTGCTGGCAAAGTTCCACCGCTTCACGACCGTTGCTCGCGCTATCCACCGCGCATCCGGATTTCTCTAGCAAGGTTCTCATCAGCGTCTGGTTAACGTGACTGTCATCGGCGACCAAGATTCGTAATTCCGTCCGGAGAGTGGAATGGATCGTGGCAGCTTCGGCTGACGAACGGTTGTTGCTCGGGCGCGAGCGGGACGGCGGGTCGAAAGCTTCATTCAGAGGCAAGCTGAACCAGAAGGTGGAGCCTTGTCCCGGCGCACTTTCAAGACCGATCTGCCCATCCATTAGTTCGATCAGCCGCTTGCTGATGGTCAAACCCAACCCAGTGCCTCCGAACTTGCGTGTCGTCGAGGAATCGGCCTGGGTGAATTTCTGAAAGAGCTGTGCCTGCTGGTCTTTGGGGATGCCTGGTCCGGTGTCGCTGACCGTGACCCGGAGGAAGCGCTGGTCCTCATTCTGGATTTCGCAGACCCGAATTGTGACGTGGCCGCGTGCGGTAAATTTGAGGGCATTGCCGGCCAGGTTGAGCAAGACCTGGCGCAGGCGGCACGAGTCGGCAATCAACTCCCGGGCCACATTTCCCGGATAATCCACGCGCAGTTCGACGCCCTTTTCCTGCGCTCGCAGGGAAAGCAGGTTCTTCACCTCCCCGATGATCTGGGCTAGATCCAGAGGCAGTTTTTCAAGGGTCAGCTTTCCGGCCTCGATTTTGGAAAAGTCGAGGATGTCGTTGATGATCTCCAGCAGGCTGTCGCCGGATTGCTTGATGATGGTGGTGAAGGTGCGCTGTTCCTCGTTCAGTGGCGTATCGAGCAAGAGACCGCTGAATCCGATGACCCCGTTCATCGGGGTGCGAATCTCGTGGCTCATGTTCGCCAGAAAATCACTCTTGGCCTGGCTGGCGGCTTGAGCTTCTTGCGCGAGGCCGGCGGCCCGGCGTGATTCGGCGGCCAGTTCTTCGTTGGCGGTGCGGAGTTCCGCGGTGCGTTCCGCGACGATCCGTTCGAGTTGATCGAACTGCTCACGGAGTTTCCGGGTCAGGTACCACTTTTCCGTGAGCGCGGTGGCC
>CAYQBV010000110.1:0-12512 GCA_964415705.1 uncultured Chthoniobacter sp.
CCGCCTGCCGTGACAGGCCGGAGGCCCGTCTTCCGCCGCCGCGCTGGGGTTTTTCAACAGGCTGCTAAGCGCCTGTGGAAACACTCCGGATGGGGAAAAGGGGCAGTCCGTGCATGAGGGCAAAGGAGGGTTCTCCTCGTTCCGAAGTTCCACTTCGGAACGCACGTGTCTGCGAAGCTTTGCTTCCACTACCGTCCCGCTGCTCTGAACCGTCGCTACCCCGAGGAAGCACAGCTTTGAGGGAAGGGCCGTTCCGAAGCTAAGCTTCGGAACGAATAGCGAGACCGGCGTCCGCTCTATATTCAAGAATTGCGTGCTTGTTTGGGGGTGGCATGCGGGTGGGAGTGGAGCGAAGCCGTGGCTCGCGAAGTGAGGGTTAGATTCGAGGGAGCCGTCGATCACGTTCTGGATCGTGGGGATCGACAGAAGGCGATCTTTCAGGATGGCGCAGGGCGGGGGCGGTTTGTGGAAACGCTGGTGGACGTGAGGGAGGCTGGCGTGGTTAGTCAGGGCCATCGATTATGATTTTCATCCGCCTTTTCCTCGCTGTCTCCCTGGCTGCCGCTGGTGCGGTGTCGGCGGCTGAGGGGGCGGGGCGGAGGCCGAACGTGTTGGTGATCGTGGCGGATGATTTGGGCTACGGCGATATTGGCGTGCAGGGGTGCAGGGATATTCCGACGCCGCAGATCGATGCGCTCGCGGGGAATGGCATGCGGGCGACCAGCGGCTACGTTTCCTGTCCGTTGTGTTCCCCGTCGAGGGCGGGGCTGCTGACGGGGCGGTATCAAAACCGCTTTGGGCATGAGTTTAACCCCGGGGGAAAGGTGCCGGAGAATTTCGGGCTGGCGGTGGGTGAGCGGACGCTGGCGGATTACTTTCAGCGGGCGGGTTATGCCACGGGGATCATCGGCAAGTGGCACCTTGGGTGGAAGCCCGCCTTTCATCCGCTGGAGCGGGGCTTTCAGGAGTTCTTTGGCTTTCTCGGCGGGGCCCGCCCTTATCTGCCGGGGAAACAAAGTGGGGCCTTCAGCCGGGGCCGGGAGCGGGTGGAGGAAAAGGAATATCTGACCGACGCCTTTCAGCGCGAGGCGCTGGACTTTGTCTCCCGCCACAAGGCGCACCCTTTCTTTCTCTATCTGGCCTTTAATGCGGTGCATACGCCAATTCAGGCGACGGCGGAGTATGAGGGGCGGTTTCCCGGCATCGTGGACCAGCAGCGGAGGACCTATGCGGCGATGACGAGCGCGCTGGACGATGCGGTGGGTGCGGTGGGTGCGGTGCTGGCGAGGCTTCGGGCGGAGGGACTGGAGGAGCACACGCTGATCTTTTTCCTCAGCGACAACGGCGGGCCGGTGGCTTCCAATGGCTCGACGAATGGGCCTTTGCGCGGCACGAAGACGACGACCTGGGAGGGGGGCATCCGCGTGCCGTGGCTGGTGCAGTGGAAGGGGCAGCTTCCCGCGGGGAAGACGTTTGACCATCCGGTGATGAGCCTCGACATCGCCCCCACCGCGCTGGCGGCCGCGGGCATCCCGGTTCCCGAAGGGAGCAAGCTCGACGGGGTGAATCTCCTGCCTTTCCTGCGCGGCGAGGACCCAGGGGCGCCGCATCCGGTGCTGTGCTGGCGCTTTGGCAAACAGACGGCGGTGCGCAAGGGCGACTGGAATCTGGTGGAGGCGGATGGCTCGGAGGGGCCGCGGCTCTTTAATCTGCGCGAGGATGTGGGGCAGCGGAAGGAGCTGTCGGCGGCGCGGCCGGAGGTGGTGCGCGAGTTGCAGGCGGCGTGGGATGAATGGAACAAGGGAAACATGGCGCCGGCGTGGAATTCGGGAGGGGCGGAGGAGTAGAGCGCGGGGGACGCGGCCCGGTCGTCTGGTCCGGGAAAGGCGCAATGTTGCGCGCCATTTGGCCTCCGGGATGATCGGCGGCACGGACCGGGATCCCGCTCTTGTTTCCCATTGCGCCGGCGACGATGGAGGCCGTAGAAGTGCGCTCCTTCCGCCCGTAGCATCGGGACGGTTTCGGCGTGATCGCTGCCGTGCTGTTCCTGATGAACCCGAGCGGCCCCCAAAAATTATGCCATCCGCAAAACCCTCCCGAGACCGCTCCAGTCGCCGCGCGCCGGCGGCGGGGCTGGAGGCTCGGGTGGCGGAATTGCAGCGGAGCGTGGCGGCGCTGGAGGCCGCGCAGGAGGAGCGCGACGAGAAACTGGAGAGCGCGCTCTACGAGCTGACGGCGGCGACGGCCCTCGCGGGCGTGAGCGGCGCGCAGGCCGGGCAGCGGCTCGCCTATTTTGCGACGCTCCGGCGCATCCGCGAGATCGTGCGGGAGCGGCTGCCGCGCGCGGCGGTGCTCGCGGTGGCGAGCAAGGGGCACGACGAAATCCTGCGGCTGCATGGCCGCACGGGCTGGCATTTTCCGCAGAACCGCGAGGGCGATTACGCCGGCTACTACCCGAGCAACAGCCTCTCGGCCATCGTGCAACTCGAAGCGCTGCGCAGCCGGGGCGCGCAGTATTTCCTGCTGCCGGATTTCGCGCTTTGGTGGCTGGAAAAGTATGGCGATTTCGCACGGCACCTCGCGTCCCGCTACGAGCTGGTGGTGCGCGACGAGGCCTGCGCGATCTACAACCTGACGGCGCTCCGCGCTGCGCCGGTGCTGGAGTCGGCGATCGCGGAGTGCCGCGAGCGGCTGGGGCGCGAGCCGTCGGTGCTGGACTGGACGGCGGAGGCGGACCTCGCGGCGCGGCGGCCGGGCAGCACGGTTTTTTCTCCCGCGGAAAAGGCGCGGTCGCTGCCCTATCTCGACGCCTCGATCGACATCGTGGTGCTCGGCGTGCGGAGCAGCAGCGAGAAGGAAGCGCGGCGGGTGGCGCGCGAGGCGGTGCTGAAATCCGGCGGCGACAGCGCGGCGGCGGAGATCGTCTGGCGCGCGAAGTCGCCGGACGCCGCCGGGCCGACGGTCTCGATCATCATCCCTTGCCACAATGGCGTGGCGCTGACCGAGGCGTGTCTGCGCAGTCTCGGGGAAACGCTGCCGGTGAGTTTTCGCGGCGAGATCATCGCGGTCGATGACGCCTCGACCGACGGCACGGCGGAGTCGCTGCGCGCGTGGGCCGCGGCCGATCCGCGCGTGAAGCCGCTGCGCAACGCGAAGAACCGGGGCTTTCTCGAAACGGCGAACCGCGGCGCGGAGGCGGCGACCGGTGAGTTTCTCGTCTTTCTAAACAACGACCTCGTGCTCCTCCCCGGCTGGCTGCCGCCGCTGCTGCGGACGTTCCGCGATTTCCCCGACGCGGGCGGCGTGGGAGGAAAGCTGATTTTCCCCGACGGCACGCTGCAGGAGGCGGGCGGGATGATTTTCCGCGACGGCTCGGCGGCGCACCTGGGCCGCGGCGATCACGAACTCGACGCGCCGCTCTACAATTTCGTGCGGCCCGCCGATTACTGCTCCGCCGCGCTTTTCGCCACGCCGCGCGCGCTCTTTGCCAAGCTCGGCGGCTTTGACCGCACCTACGCGCCGGCCTACTACGAGGACACGGACTACTGCTGCGCGGTGCGCGCGGCGGGGCGGCGCATTTACTATCAGCCGGAGAGCGCGGCGATCCACGTGGAGGGCGCGAGCTGCGGCACGGACCTGACGAAAGGTGCGAAGCGGCATCAGACGATCAATCAGGCGCGGTTCGCGAAGAAGTGGAGCAAGCTGCTGCGCCAGCTGCCGGCGCGTCCGGAGCACGCGGACACCGCCGCGTGGCAGGCGCTGGCGCTGAGCGGCGCGAGAAAGGCGGACGCATGAGCAAGCACGCGCTGGTTTGCTCCTATCACCCGCCGCAGGCGGATCGCGACAGCGGCTCGAAGCGCATCTGCGATCTGCTGGAGATCCTGCTCGCCGAAGGTTGGAGCGTCACGTTTGTGGCGTCGCAGGGACTCGGCGAGGCGCGCTACGCCCGGCGGCTGCAGCAGCGCGGCGTGGCGGTGCTCGATGGCACGGCGCTGCCGCTCGAAAACATCCTCGCGTCGTCGTTCGATCTCGCGCTGTTCGCGTTCTGGCCGATTGCGGAATTCTATCTGCCGGTGCTGCGCCAGTTTTCGCCAGCCACCCGCGTCATCGTGGATTCGCTCGACCTGCATTTCCTGCGCGATGCGCGGCGCATCTTTGGCGCGCCGGGCGGGCTGCTCGACGCCGACTACGCCGCGCAGATGCGCGGCGAACTCAATGCCTACGCCGCCGCGGACGCGGTGCTGGCCGTTTCGGAAAAGGAAGCCGCGCTAATCAACGACCTCGTCGGCGATCCGGGCCGCGCGCATGCGGTCCACGATTGCGAAACCATCGGGCTCGGCGCGCGCCCTTTTGCGCAGCGGAAAGGCATCGTGATGGTCGCCGGTTTCCAGCATCCGCCGAACGTGGAGGCCGCGGGCTGGCTGTGCCGCGAAGTGCTGCCGCGCCTGCCGAAGGCGCTGCGCGCAGCGCATCCGCTGCACCTCGTGGGCAGCGGGCTGAATGACACGGTGCGCGCATTTGGCGAAGGCCTGGCCGACGTGCGGATGGTCGGGTGGGTGCCGGAGGTCGCGCCGTATTTCCACCACGCGCGCATCTCGGTGGTGCCGCTGCTCCACGGCGCGGGGACGAAGCGCAAGATGCTCCAGGCGCTGCTCTCCGGCACACCGACGGTGACGACTTCCATCGGGGCCGAAGGGCTGGCGCTCGCGCCCGGCGAGCACGCGCTGGTCGCGAATGACGCCGACGCTTTCGCCGCGGCGATGACGAAGCTGCTCACCGATCAGACGCTCTGGCGGCGGGTGCAAAAGGGCGGGCGCGCGCATCTGGCGAAGACCCATTCGGCGGAGGAAACGCGGCGGCGGTTTCTGGACGTCATCGCGAAAATCCTGCGCGCGGAACCGCGGCCCGCGCTGCTGCCGGCGATCAGCACGCAGGAGCATCAGGCGCGGGTGAACTACCAGTATCATCAACAGCTCCTGCCGCATCTCCGCGCGCTCGTGGCCCGGGCGGTGCCGGTCGGCGCGCCGGTCGCGGTGATCAGCGGCGGCCACGCTGCGCTCCTCGCGCTCGACGGGCGGCCGGGCTGGCATTTCCTCCAGGATGAAAGCGGGCGCGGTGTCGCCGGGCATCCGCCGGACGATCTCGCGGCGATCTGCCGGCTGGAGGAATTGCGCGGGCAGGGCGCGGCGTTCCTGCTCGTCCCCGAGCCGGCCGCGTGGTGGCTGCGGCATTTCGGCGAGTTTCGCGGACATCTGGAAAGCCGCTGCCGGCAGGTTGGCGCGGTGCCGGAAGTGGGCGTGCTTTTTCAGCTCGGTGAACCCGACCGGGAGAGCACCGCGTCCGTGGAAATTCTCTCCGCTCCGGTGATCGACCCGGAGCTCGACGTGCGGCTGATCGCGTTTTACCTCCCGCAGTTTCACCCGATCCCGGAGAACGACGAATGGTGGGGCGAGGGCTTCACGGAGTGGCGCAATGTCGTGCAGGCGCAGCCGCTTTTCCCCGGCCACGAGCAACCCCAACTCCCCGCCGACCTCGGCTACTACGATCTCCGCGCCGCTGAGACGCGCGCCGAGCAGGCGCGGCTGGCGCGGCAGTACGGCATCGGCGGCTTCTGCTACTACCACTATTGGTTTGGTGGAAAGCGGCTGCTCGAACGTCCGTTCAGCGAGGTGCTCGCGTCGGGCGAACCGGATTTTCCGTTCTGTCTGTGCTGGGCCAATGAGCCGTGGTCGCGGCAGTGGGATGGCCGTCCGCACGACGTGCTCCAGCCGCAGACTTACAGCGAGGAGGACGATGTCGCGCACATCCACGCGCTCCTCCCGGCGCTCAGCGATCCGCGCGCGATCCGGGTCGGCGGGCTTCCGCTTTTCCTCGTGTATCAGGGCCGCGAGCTGCCCGACCCGGCGCGCACCATTGCCACGTGGCGGCGCGAGGTGGCAAGCGCGGGGCTGCCGGGAATCTATCTGCTCGCGGTGGAGTCCGGCTGGGACGCGGGCTGGGACGCCACGCAGGTGGGGTTCGATGCGAAGGTGCTGTTTCAGCCGCAGTTTTCACTCCTGCGCGAGACGCCGCGGAGCGAGATCGAGGGGAAGCCGGAGCTGCACGTCTTCGATTACGAAAAGGCCTGGCCCGCGCTCGCGCATCCCGAGCCCGTGAGCTACCGGCGCTACGACACCGTCTTTCCCGCCTGGGACAACACCGCGCGCAAAGGCGACCGCGGCTGGGTGGTCCACAACTCCACACCCGCCACCTACGAGGAGTGGCTGCGGCTGACGGTCGCGCGCGCCAGCAAACTCCCGCCCGGCGAGCGCCTCGTTTTCGTCAATGCGTGGAACGAATGGGCCGAGGGCGCGCACCTCGAACCCGATCAGCGTCACGGTCGCGCCTATCTCGAAGCGACGCGGCGGGCGGTCCTCGCGGCGGGAGTGGGAGAGCGAAACGTCCGTCCGCCACGCCAAGCTGCCGCCCGCCGGAAAGCCCGATGAAGACTGACGTGGAACTTTGCCAGAGGCCGATCTTCGTCGTCGGGGCACCACGCTCCGGCACCACCGTGCTGGCGTGGGCGCTGGCGCAGCACAGCGGGCTGTGGACTTCGGGCGAGTCGTATGTGCTCTGGGAGTTGTTCGGCGGCGAGCGCGGCAATCGCGGGCTGAATCTGATTTTCCAAACCGCCGAGGTGCTGGCGGGCGGAAGCTGGCTCACCGCGCAAAGCGTAACGCGCCCGGAACTACTCGCCGCGCTCGGCCTCGGCGTGAACGCGCTTTTCACCAGCCGCAGCCACCCGAAGCGCTGGATCGATCACACGCCGGTGCAAAGCCTGATGGTCGAGACACTCGGCGGGATGTTCCCCGAGGCGCTGTTTCTCCACGCGCTGCGCGACGGGCGGAAGGTGATCCATTCGATGATCCATTTTCTCGAAGCGCTCGAACCCGACGTGCGCGCGAATTTTGAGAAGGCGGGCTGGAAAATTCCGTGGCTGGATTTCACGGAAGCCTGCCGGACGTGGCGGCAGTACGTGAAGTCGGTGCAGGCCTTTGAGTTGGCCAATCCCGGGCGCTGCCTGACCGTGCCGCATGACCGCCTGGTGGGCGAAACTCAGGAGTGCTTTCGCGCGATTTACGAATTCCTCGGCGAACCGGCCGAGGATGCGCCGGTGGAATTCGTGCGCACGAAACGCCTGCACTCCAGCTTTCAACCCGACCGGGAAGCCGCGCCAGCGCAGGAAAAGCCGGCGCGGGCGTGGACGGACTGGAGTCACGAGCAGCGCACCATTTTCACCCGCGAAGCCGGCCCGACGATGATCCGACTCGGCATGGCCACCGCCGAGGAACTGCAACCCGATGCCGCCTAAGGCCGCCATGCCACAGGATCAATCCATCGCCCGGCTGCTCGCTTTTTACCTCCCGCAGTTTCACCCGATTCCGGAGAACGACGTGTGGTGGGGCAAGGGCTTCACCGAGTGGACGAATGTGGCGAAGGCGAAGCCGCTTTTTCCCGGCCACTACCAGCCGCACATTCCGGCGCATCTCGGCTTTTACGATCTGCGCGTGGCAGAGACGCGCGAGGCGCAGGCGCGGCTCGCGCGGGCCTACGGCATCGAGGGCTTCTGCTACTGGCACTATTGGTTTTCGAGCAAGCGACTGCTGGAGCGTCCGTTCAATGACGTGCTGGCGAGCGGGCGGCCCGACTTCCCATTCTGCCTCGCGTGGGCCAACGAGACGTGGTCGCGCCGCTGGCTCGGGGAGGAAAAGGAAGTGCTGATCAAGCAGACCTATCCGCCCGATGACGACGTGCGCCACATCCGCTGGCTGATGAAAGCCTTCGCCGATCCGCGCTACGTGCGCGTGCAGGGGCGTCCGGTTTTTCTCATCTACCGCCCCGGCGATCTGCCGGAGCCCGCGCGCACGCTCGATACTTTCCGCCGCGAGTGCCGGCGGGAGAAAATGGAGGAGCCCTTCCTCATCGCGGTCAATGCCCACGCGAGCGCCGACCCGAGGGCGCTCGGTTTCGACGACAGCATGGACTTTGAGCCGCAGCTCGGCGCGATGCCGGGCCCGCTGGAGGATGGGACGAAAATTTACGACTACCCGACCGGACGCGAGCGGATGAAGGCCCGGAAGAACCCGAACGCGGAGATCCCGTGCATCTTCGTTTCATGGGACAACACCGCGCGGCGCGGCGAGAACGGGATCGTTTTCATCAACTCCACACCCGCGGCCTTTGAGGCGGGGCTGCACGAGGTCGTGGAAAGTGTCCGCCACAAGCCGCACGACGAGCGCCTCGTTTTCGTCAACGCCTGGAACGAGTGGGCCGAGGGCAACCATCTCGAGCCTGACCTCAAGCATGGCCTCGCGTATCTCGAAGCTGTGCGCCGCGTGAATCTTTCTGCTACGCCAATCCGCAACCAACCCATCCACGTATGAACCTCCGACTCCTCGCCGCCCTGCTCCTCGCCGCCGTGCTTTTCGCCGGCGGCTGCAAAAAAGACGCCGCTGAATCTCCGGCGGCGGCAGAGGCTGCCGCCGGGCCGGTCATCACCGCCACGCCGAATCCGGTGCCCGCCGGCACTGATCCCGGTGTGACGACCATCGCGTGGGACACGGGTGGCGATGGGGCCATCGTGGACGTTTACCTCTCGATCGACGGCGGCGCGGAGAAGCTCTTTGCCACGCACTCCAAGGACTCCAAGAAGATCGACTGGATCGGTCCGGGACCGGTCTATGAGTTCCGCATGTATCCGACCGGCGACCGCACGAAGCTGCTCGGCTCCGTGAAGGTCACGCGCAATCGCAAGTGACCCGCGGCCGCGTCATCCTCGCCGGCTCGCTCGCGCAGCGGCCGGGCGTCGGTGGTCACGCGTGGGTTTTTCTCCAGTATCTGCTGGGCCTGCGGCGGCTCGGCTTCGAGGTGCTCTTCCTCGACTGGCTCGACGCGGCGATGTGCCGCGATACCGCAGGCGCGCGCTGCGGCGTGGAGGAATCGTGGAACGTGCGCTACCTCGCGGACGTGATGGCGCAGGCCGGGCTGTCCGGCGCGTGGTCGGTGGATTTCAACCAAGGCGAGCGAACGCTCGGGAGGCCGCGCGCGGCGGTGCTCGATTTCGCGCGGGAAACGGACGTGCTGATTAATGTCATGGGGTTTCTTTCCGACGCGGAAATCCTCGGCTGCGTGCGGCGGCGCGCGTTCCTCGATATTGATCCGGGCTTTGGGCAAATGTGGCAGGAGCTGGGGTGGGCGGCGGTCTTCGGCGGACACGATGCGTATGTGACGATCGGCGAAAACATCGGGCAGCCGGACTGCACGATCCCGCTGTGCGGGCTGGAGTGGAGCACCTCGCCGCAGCCGGTCGTGCTCGATGAATGGCCGGTGGTCGCGGCGGCGGACGACGCGCCGTTCACGAGCGTCGTGAGTTGGCGCGGGCCGTTCGGGCCGGTGGAATACGCGGGGCGGACGTACGGGCTGCGGGTGCATGAGTTTCGGAAATTCGTGGCGCTCCCGCACGTCACCGGGCAGCGGTTTGACCTCGCGCTGGACATCGACCCAGGCGAGGCGCGGGACCTCGCGCTGCTCCAGGAGAACGGCTGGAACCTGCTCGATCCGCGCGCGGCGGTGGCGGGCTCGGACGGCTACCGCAGCTTCATCCAGCGCTCAAAGGCGGAGCTGATGATCGCGAAGAACATGTATGTGCAAAGCCGCAGCGGCTGGGTGAGCGACCGCAGCATCTGCTACCTCGCCAGCGGCAAGCCGGTGCTCGCGCAGGACACGGGCTGCAGCCGGCGCTATCCGGTGGGCGAAGGGTTGCTCGCTTTCTCCACCCTCGAAGAGGCGCGCGCGGGCGTGGAGGAAATTTCGCGCGACTACGCGAAGCACTGCCGGTCGGCGCGCGCGGTGGCGGAGGAGCACTTTGATTCGGACAAAGTCCTGCCGCGGCTGCTGGAGCAGATCGGATGAGCGCGGGGACGATCATCGTGAGCGGCGCGCTGGCGAACAAAGCCGGGCACGGCGGCGAGGCGTGGGTGCGGCTGAACTGGGTGCTGGGCTTCCAGGCGCTCGGCTGGCGCGTCCTCTTTCTCGAACAGCTCGCCGGCCCGCCCGATCCCTCGGCGGTGGAGTACTTCCGTGGCGTGACGGCTCGCTTCGGCTTGGCGGAAAGCTCGGCGCTCCTCGGTGCCGATGGCGCGACGCTTTGCGGGCTGCCAGCGGCCCGGACCGCGGAGTTTGCCGCCGACGCCCACGCGCTGATCAACATCAGCGGGCACCTCACGCACCCACCGGTTTTCGAACGCGTCGCGCGCCGCGTGTATGTCGATATCGACCCCGGCTTCACGCAGTTCTGGCACGCCGCGGGCAACAAAGGAGCGCGGCTGCGCGGGCACGACTGCTTTTTCACCATCGGTGAAAACATCGGCACGCCCGACTGCCCGATCCCGACCGGCGACATCGTCTGGCACAAGACCCGGCCGCCCATCGTCCTCGACCGCTGGCCGCGCGTGGCCCCGGCGTTCGACCGCTTCACGACCATTGCGAGCTGGCGGGGGCCGTTCGGCACGGTCGAGTTTGGCGGGCAGACCTACGGGCTGAAGGCGCACGAGTTTCGCAAGTTCATGGAGCTGCCCGCGCGCGCGGCGGGTCCGTTTGAACTCGCGCTGAACATTCACCCCGGCGATGCGAAAGACCGCGCTGCCCTGGAAGGCCACGGCTGGCGCATCGTCGCGCCGTCCGTCGCGGAGCAGCCGGAGGATTTTCAAAAATACATCCAGCGCGCGGGCGCGGAGTTTTCCGTGGCGCAGGGCCTCTACGTGCAGACGCAGTGCGGCTGGTTCAGCGACCGCACTGCGGCGTTCCTCGCGACTGGCAAGCCCGCACTCGTGCAGGACACCGGCTTCAGCCGCCACCTCCCGACCGGACGCGGGCTGCTCACTTTCCAAAACCTCGACGAAGCCATCGCCGGTGCCGCCGAAATCACCGCGCACTACGGCCGCCACTGCGCCGCCGCGCGCGCGCTCGCCGAGGCGCATTTCGATTCGCGAAAAATCCTCGCCCAGCTCCTCGCCGAGATTGCCGGATAGTCGCTCCGTCGAAAAACACGCCACTCCCCCATTGCCGCGGGCGCTGCCGCTTCGCTACATTTTCACCCCAATGAGCAACACCGAAATCAAACGCCTGAACTGGGGCTGCGGGAGCTGGACGCCGGAGGGCTGGATCAATTCCGACTTCAAGGATGAGCCCGGCGTGAATCTGGTGTGCGACATCCTCAACGGCGGCCTGCCGCTGGAGACCGACAGCCTCGATTACGCGGTGAGCATTCACGCGCTGCCGGAGATGACCTACCCGAAGCTCGTGCCCGTCCTACAGGAACTCCGCCGCGTGCTGAAGCCGGGCGCGGTGCTGCGGCTCGGCCTTCCGGACATCGACAAAGGCATCGCCGCCTACCAGCGCGGCGATCGCGATTATTTCCTGATCCCCGACGAGGACGCGAAAACCCCGGGGGCAAAATTCATCACGCAGATGCTGTGGTACGGCTACTCGAAGCTGCTTTTCACGCGCGACTTCATCGAGGAGATGCTGCTCAAGGCGGGCTTCTCGCGCGTGGTGCAGTGCGAGTTTAAGCAGACCTCCACGCCGTGGCCGGAAATCCTCGACCTCGACAACCGCGAGAACGAAAGCCTCTTCGTCGAGGCGGTGAAGTAGCGCGCGCCGCCAGCTTACGGCTTCGGCTTCACCGGGATGGGCGCAACGTGAAAGTCGAAGAAAAGCGCGTTGCGAACCTCGCCGTGGATGGGCTTTGGCGCGATGCCGCTGGGAATCTTCGGAAACTGGCTTTGCAGATCCAACTCCTGCATCGCCCAGGTCTGCGCCATGTTCGCGTCCGCCAATGAGACGAGTTTCTTCGGGGTGGCGGCCTCCGGCGTGGGTGCTCCCTCGTCAGGGACCAGATCGGCATCGCCCCAGGGATTGACCGGATTGCCGTCCACCATTACCGCGGTGTTCATTATGAACAGGTCGTCCTCGAGATAGGGTCCGCCCTTCTGCCAGCTCGGGCAGACGAACACGTCGGCGCGTTTTTTTTCGGACTCGGCGAGGAGGCCGAGGTAAGGTGCCAGCACGGTCGCCAGGGTGCCGAAATCCTCCTCATCGTACCAGCAGGTCTGCAACGTCCACAGCGGACCGGGGAAATACCCGTCGTGGTCGCCGCTGTAGCTGCCCATGGCGGCCCCGATCTGCCGCAGGTTGGCCAGGCATTTAGTCTGATCGCCTTTGCGACGAATAGCCCCAAAGGCCGGCATAATGATCGCCGCGAGCACGGCAATGATGACAATGACGACGAGCAACTCGGTGAGCGTGAAGCCCGCGGTGGGCCGGTTGGGATGACGTTTCATGACGGCTTACCGATTCTACGGCGCGGCCGGTGCGGCGCAATCGGGGATTATCCTGTCTGCACCGCTCGAGCGTGATTAAAAGCGCGTCCGCGATGGCGAGGTGAAGGGGAGCGCGGCCATCCTGGCCGCAGC
>CAYQBV010000111.1:0-12502 GCA_964415705.1 uncultured Chthoniobacter sp.
CCGGACGGCCCTTCACCGAAATGGTCTATCAACCCATGCTCGAACTGCTCGCCTATCTGCGCGCGAATGGCTTCAAGACCTTCATCGTCTCCGGTGGAGGCATCGAGTTCATGCGCCCGTGGACCGAGCGCGTGTATGGCATCCCGCCGGAGCAAGTCGTCGGTTCGAGCGGCGGTTTGAAGTATGAACTGCGCGCGGGCAACCCCGTCCTCATCAAGCTGCCCACCGTCGTGCTCAACGACGACAAGGAAGGCAAGCCCGTGGGCATCCAGCGCCACATCGGGCGCCGGCCCATCGCGGCCTTTGGAAACTCGGACGGCGACTTGCAGATGCTCCAATACACCGCCGCTGGCAGTGGCCCGCGCTTCTGTCTCTACGTCCATCACACCGACGCGGAGCGCGAGTGGGCTTACGACCGCAAGTCGCACATCGGCAAACTCGACAAGGGTCTGGACGAGGCGAAAGCGAAAGACTGGACCATCGTGAGCATGAAGGACGACTGGAAGACCATCTATCCTGTCGCCAACCCAAAACCTTAGAGCACTCTCCCACCCGCGATGAAACGCCTGATGAAAGAGCCTTTGCTGCATTTCTTCCTGCTCGGGACGCTCATCTTTGCGGTGAATGGCTGGCGCAATCAGCAACGCCCGCCTGCGAATGACGCGGTTCGGATCGAGGTGTCGGCGGGGACGATCACGTGGCTGTGCGAGGGGTTTGCCAAGCAGTGGCAACGCGGGCCGGATCCAGACGAATTGCGCGGGCTGGTGCAGGATCACATCCGCGAGGAGGTGCTTTACCGCGAGGCGCTGGCCTTGGGGCTGGATCGCGACGACACAATCGTGCGTCGCCGCATGGCGCAGAAGATGGAGTTTCTCACGCAGGACATAGTGGCAGCGGTGGCCCCGGATGACGCGGCGTTGCGCGCGTTTTTTGAGGTAAATGCGGCGCGCTATGCGAAGGCGGCACGGGTCAGTTTTCGGCACGTCTATTTCAGCAGAGAGCGGCGCGGTGCGCAGCTTGATGCCGACGCACGCGAGGCGCTCGCCGCGCTGCGCAAAGGCGCGAGTGAGGAGACGGTTGGCGATCCGTTTTTGCGCGAGCATGAGTTCACAGCGGCGGATGAAACGGACATTGCCTCGGCGCTGGGACGCGAATTTGCAGCGCAAGTGGTGGCGCTGCCGGCGGGCGCATGGCGCGGGCCGGTGACTTCGAGCTACGGCGTGCATCTCGTGCGGGTAAGCGAGCGCGCGGACCCGCAGCCGGCAGCGTTTGAATCCGTCCGCGAGGCAGTGGCGCGTGATCTCGCTGATGAGCGGCGGCGCTCCGCGAACGGCGAGTTCATCACACAATTGAAAACGCGGTATCGCATCACGGTGGACGAGGCCGCGCTGGTCAAAGCCGCTGCGTCCGCAAGCAAGACGGCACAACAATGAAACACTGGCTCACCATCGCCCTGTTGTTGATCGCTCTGCGTGTGACTGCGCACGAGGTGAGGCCCGCTTTCCTCGAACTGACGGAGCGCGCACCCGGCGAATTCGACGTGCTTTGGAAAGTGCCGGCGATGGGCGGCACACCGCTGGCGGGCGAGGAACTGCCGCACCCGCAACCGGTGCTGGCCGACAAGCCCGGCGCAACAAAGACGATGCCGTGCGGCTGCCCGGTGCCGACGGCGGCGCAGCTTTCGCGAGGAGTGCTGCCGATTCACCCGTCGCTGCCAAAGGACGCGGTGATCGTGGGGCCACCGCACACCGAGCGAATCTTCGGCGCGGAGATCAGGCGCTGGACGATTCAGGTGCCGCGCGGGCTCGATGGCTGGGAAGTCGCGGTCCACGGCTTGCCAGCGACGATGGTGGATGCGCTCGTGCGCATCGCTTTCGCGGATGGGCGCGTCGTCTCGCGGCTGCTGCGGCCGGATGCGCCGTCTTTTGTTTTGGGGAAAGAAACCACAGGACCGGCGGCGGGCGGCTACTTTGTGCTTGGCTTCGAGCACATCCTCTTCGGGATCGACCATCTGCTTTTCGTCCTCGCGCTCGTGCTGATCATTGGCGCAGGAAGACAGGCTTCCAGCCTGTCATGGAAGACGGGCTTCCAGCCCGTCCAGCAGGCAGGACGCCCGCGTGCCGTGGCGGGCGGGACGCCCGACTTCCGCCGGCTCATCGGAACGATCACCGCCTTCACCATCGCGCACAGTATCACGCTCGCGCTGGCGACGCTCGGCTTCGTGCAGGTGCCCTCGGCCCCGGTCGAGGCGGTCATCGCGCTGAGCATCGTCTTCGTGGCGGCGGAAATCGTGCGGTCGCGACGCGGCGAGCGCGGGTTGACGGAGCGCGCGCCGTGGCTCGTGGCGGGCTTGTTCGGATTGCTGCATGGATTCGGCTTCGCGGGCGCGCTCGCGGAGGTCGGGCTGCCGCAGAACGACATCCCGCTCGCGCTGCTCGTCTTTAATCTCGGCGTTGAAGCCGGCCAACTCGCCTTCATCGCGGTGGTGCTCGCGCTCAGCGCGCTCATCCGCCGCACAAAGATCACCTTTCCGCGCTTGACTCCGCTCGTCCCGCCGTATGCCATCGGCAGCGTTGCCATGTTCTGGGTGATTCAGCGCGTTGGTGCTCTTTGAGTTTCAACTCGTCTCCATTCACTCAAATCCAAATCATGAAAACACACCAGCGCATCACCACCGCTGCGCTGGCCTTTCTCGGCCTGTCGCTCGCATCACTCACCGCGCAGGTAGCGGCTCCCGTCAGCGACGCTGGCACGCTCAGCAAAGAAGCCGCCGACGCCGCGCACAAAAAACGGCCCTATTCGCCTTACGCGGATCGCAAATTTCCCGCCCGCCCCTTCTTCGGCGACACGCACTTGCACACTGGTTTCTCAATGGATGCCGGCGCGTTCGGATGCCGGCTCACGCCGCGCGATGCGCTCCGCTTTGCACGAGGCGAACAGATCATGGCCTCGAGCGGCCAGCCGGCGAAGCTCTCGCGACCGCTCGACTTCCTCGTCGTCGCCGATCACTCGGACAACATGGGCTTCTTCACGGATCTCTTTGCCGGCAAGCCGGAGTTGCTGGCCGACCCGACGGGGCGCAAGTGGTATGACATGATCCAGTCCGGCAAGGGCGGCGCAGCGGCGCTGGAAATCATCGGTGAGTTCTCCCAAGGCACGTTTCCGAAAGCGCTCATGTATCTGCCGGGCACGCGGGCTTATCGCGGCGCGTGGCAGGAGACCATCGCGGCGGCGGAGACTTACAACGAGCCGGGCCGCTTCACCGCGTTCATCGGCTACGAGTGGACCTCGCTCGACAAGGGCAACAACCTCCATCGCAACGTCATCTTCCGTGACAACGCCGACAAGGCCAGTCAGGTCGAGCCATTCACCTGCGTCCCGCCGATGGGCAGCACCAATCCCATTGACCTTTGGAAATGGATGGACGCCTACGAAAAGAAAACCGGTGGCAGCGTGCTCGCCATCGCACACAACGGAAATCTCAGCAACGGCACCATGTTCCCCATCGTTGAGGCCTTCGGCAAAGCGATTGACCGCGAGTATGCCGAAACACGCGCGAAATGGGAACGGCTCTATGAAGTGACGCAGACGAAAGGCGACGGCGAAGCGCATCCCTTCCTCTCGCCGAATGACGAGTTCGCCGACTTCGAAACATGGGACAAAGGCAACCTCGACGCCAGCCAGGCGAAGACGAAAGACATGCTTGAATTCGAGTATGCGCGCGCCGCGCTCAAAAATGGCCTCAAGCTGGAAACCAAGTTCGGCACGAACCCCTACAAATTCGGGATGATCGGCAGCACCGACGCGCATACCGGCCTCGTGAGCGTTGAAGAGGACAATTTTTTCGGCAAAACCACTCCGCAGGAACCCAGCCCGCATCGCATGACTGCGACCTTCATGAACAACGCCAAGAGCGGTGTGAAGATCATGGATTGGGAAGTCTGCTCCGCCGGTTATGCCGCCGTGTGGGCTGAGGAAAATACACGCGCGTCCATCTGGGACGCCATGCAGCGCAAGGAGACTTACGCCACCACCGGCTCGCGGCTCGTCGTGCGCTTCTTCGGCGGCTGGGACTTTGAAAAAGCCGACGCCAATACGCGCAGCCCGGCCGTCACCGGCTACACCAAAGGCGTGCCGATGGGCGGCGACCTCAGCAATGCGCCCGCGAGCAAGGCGCCGAGCTTCCTCGTCGCCGCGATGAAAGACCCGCTCAGCGGAAATCTCGACCGCATCCAGGTCATCAAAGGCTGGCTCGATGCGAAGGGTGAGTTGCAGGAAAAAGTCTATGACGTGGCGTGGAGCGGCGACCGCAAGCCCGACGTCAAAGGCAAGCTCCCGAGCGTTGGCAGCACCGTGGACATCGAGAACGCGACATGGACGAACACCATCGGCGCGCCGGAACTTATCACCGTCTGGAAAGACCCGGACTTTGACGCCAAGCTCAAGGCCTTCTACTACGCCCGCGTCCTCGAAATCCCCACGCCGCGCTGGACCGCGTATGACGCAAAACGCTTCGGCGTGAAGCCGCTCCCCGGCACGCGCATGAGCATCACCGAGCGCGCTTACACGTCGCCGATTTGGTATTCACCGACGCACTAAACACCCACTCCCATTTACCCACCATGAAACCAACCACCGCACTGATCGCCGCCCTCGCGCTGGCGGTGCCCGCCTTTGCCCAGACGAGCGACGAGGAACTGCTCAAGCAGCTCGCCAACCCGGTCGCTTCGCTGATCAGCGTGCCCTTTCAGTCGAACTTCGACTTCCGCATGGGGCCGCTGGACCAGGGCACGCAGTTCAAGCTGAATTTCCAGCCAGTCATCCCCATCGCGATGAGCAGGGACTGGAACCTGATCATCCGCACGATCGTGCCTTACGTGTCGCAGGAGGATGTGTTCAAGGCCCCGCTGCCGCAGTTTCCCGGGCTCCCGGGCGATGTGCCGGACGCACTCGGGCGCGCGGCGGAAAAAGCCTTTAACAAGGCGGTGAAGAAACGCTTCCCGAACGATGCGCACCAGGATGGCCTGAGCGACATCGTGCAGAGTTTTTTCTTTTCGCCGAAGGAACCCGTGGGCGGCTGGATTCTCGGCTTCGGCCCGGTGCTGCTTTACCCCACGGCGACGGATGACAAACTGGGCACGGAGAAATGGGCCGCCGGCCCGACCGCGCTGGCGCTCAAGCAGCACGGCGGTTGGACTTACGGCGTGCTCGGAAATCACCTGTGGAGCTACGCCGGCAACGAGGATCGCCGCAGCGTGAACGCGACCTTTGTGCAGCCGTTCCTCAGCTATGCGACGAAGACCAAGACCACTTTCAGTCTTAATGCCGAGTCCACCTATGACTGAAATAACAGCCAGTGGACCGTGCCGGTGAACGCGACCGTGAGCCATCTCGTGAAGGTGGGCGGGCTGCCGGTGCAGTTCACCGTCGGCGGTCGCTACTACGCCGAAGGCCCGAGCGGCGCACCCGAGTGGGGCCTGCGCTTCGTCATTACCCCGCTCTTTCCCACGGGTGCCAAACCGGCATCCGCGCCGGATGGGAAGAGCTACGCGAAGTAACCATCGACCACCAAAACCAAACCAATAAGCCCAATTCCTCAATGAAAACCACGCCATCCAAATCCCTACTCACCCTCGGCCTGCTGGCCGCATCGCTTCTGCCAGTCGCCGCGGCGGAACCCAACGCCGATCAAATCCTGCGCGCCATGTCCGGGAAACTCGGCGCGGCGAAGCGCTTCAGCTTCGAGGCCACGCGGGAGATTGATCCCGCCTTGATCGAAGGCCATGCCGTGCTGGAGAAGGCGCGCGTCTCGGCCTCGGTGCAGCGCCCGAACAAGCTGGCCGGGCGCGCCGAAAGCAAAGCCGGCGTGCGGCGGTTCGTCTTCGACGGGCGCACGCTCGCGCTGCTCGATGAAAAGAAGAATACCTACGCGACCGTGCCGATGCGCATGACGATAGACGGACTGGTCGATGAACTGGACCGGAAATATGGCTTCGTCCCGCCACTTGCCGATTTCGCGGTGAGCAATCCCTACGCGGAATTCCGGCGGCAGGCGCACACCATCACCTATCTCGGCACCGGGAAAACGTCGGAAGGCTTCCTCGGAAGGAATGGCGTCGAGTGCCATCGTATCGCGCTTAAAGGCAAGGCCGCCGACGCAGAGCTATGGGTCGCCGTGGGCGATGGGTTGCCGCGCAAGCTGACCGCCACCTTCCGCCGTGTTGGGCAACCGCAGATGCGCATCGCCTTCTCGAAATGGAACCTCGGCGCAACGACCACCGCCGCCGACTTCACCTTCACCCCGCCGAAAGACGCGCAGAAAATCGAAATGTGGACCACCGCGAAAATGCAGGCAGCCCGCAAACCCTAAAACCAAACCTAATTACCTTACCATGAAAGCTATCCTTCATTACTCACGCGCGCTGCTCGCTGGCGCGACGCTGCTCCTCACCGCCACCCTCGCCGAAGCCCGCGACTACGGCGTCAGCAAATCCTCTGCGGGGCGCGGCACCAAATACACCACCGAACGCGGCGGGACGGCCTACGTCGGCCCGCGCGGCGTCGCCGCCAAGGGTGCGGGGGGAAATAAAATCGCCGCCAATCGATACGGCGGGGCGACCGCTGTAACGAACAACGGGAAGGTTTATCGAAGGGGCGGCGGGGCTGTGCCAGCCACCCGTCGAGTCGCGGTATCCTCGACCGCGGTCGTCGTCGCGCCGCTCCCGGTTGGCTTCATCCGCACCGTGCCCGTGGGCTACACGACGGTCGTGTATGGCGGATACACCTGCCGCTACGTCGGCGGCATCTACTACCGCCCGGTCATGTATCAAGGCACCACGGTCTATATTGTAGTGCGCTGATTCCTCCCCTGACTCACTGCCAGCCAACCAGCCTCATGCCAACGCATCTCACTACCGCCCTCCTTGCCGGCCTTGCGTTCGGCACCACCGCCTTGGCTGGCGACAACGACAAAAAGATCATCGCGCCACGGACCCCGCTCGACGACGCGTGGCGCTTTAGCCTCTCGATGCCCGGCTGGATTCCCTGGCTGCAGGGTGACTCCGGCGTGCACGGGATCACCACGCACATCGACCTCGGGCCGGATGACATCGTCCCGAAGATCGACATGGTCGCGGATGTCCGCATGGAGGCGCGCAAGGGGCGCTTCAGCATCATGGGCGAGTTCCTTTACATGAGCCTCTCAGATGGCATCGGCACGAATACTGTGGTGAAGAAGTTCGACGTGCAGGTGGACCAGACGATGGGTGATCTCGGCGTCGCGTGGCGGATCATCGGCAGCCCGCGCGGCTACCTCGATGTGACCGCGGGCGGGCGCTACACCAACTACTACCAAAAGCTCGCGCTCCAGCCGAATGACGAACGGATCGACGAGGTCGTGGACTCGCTCGCGGCGGCGGCGGGCAACCGACTGCGCTCTCGCGTGGCCGAGGCGCTCGCGGCGCTGGCGGGTAAAGACCCGACGCTGCCGATCGCGCCGCTTGACGGCGACCAAGCCGCCCGTCTCGCAGCAGCGATCGGGAAGATCAAAGGCACCGTCGCCGAGCGGAAGGCAAAGATAAAGCAGCGGCTCCACGACGCGCTCGACCGCACGGTTTCGCGCACCGACGACTGGTGGGATCCCTACATCGGGCTGCGCGGACGCTACAATTTGAATGACAAGTTTTACCTCACCGGGAAAGGCGACATCGGCGGATTCGGCGTCGGCAGCGATCTGACTTGGACGGCGGAAGCCGCGCTCGGCTGCCAGCTTTCGAGTCGCATTTTCACCGAAGTCGGCTACCGCGCACTCGGCGTGGACTACGAGGGCGACAGCTTGATCTATGATGTCGTGACCCACGGCGCGCAGGTGACACTGGGGATCACTTTCTAAGTGCGCCGCCTTTTCCACATCCTCGCCGTGGCGATCGCTCTCGCGGTTGCCGCCGCCGCGCAGCGACCGGCAGCTCACCCGCAGGGAACGGCGACCGGCAAACCGCCGGGCGAGTTGCAGCCGGGCGAGGATTGGTGGAATCCGCGCGTCTCGCCGGACGGGCCGGTGGTCGTGCTGGTGAGCCTGCCGGGGGAGATGGCGCCTGTGGATCGCAACGGCGTCCTCGTCGGGCGCTCGTCGGTGAGCACGGGCTCGCAGGGTCACAAAACGCCGACGGGGGGTTCACGATCTTGAGAAAAAGAAAAAGCACGCCGGGAAGCTCTCCGACACGCTCGCGCCGGGCGCGCCGATCATCGTCACCGACCAGCCCGCGGTGCGCAAAGCGAGCCGCGATTTCACCATCCTCGCGGACTGACCCGCGGGAAGTGCCCACTTTATGAAAACCATCCGCAGCATCGTGGCCATCGCCCTCTTCGCCCTCACCGCGCCGCTGCCCGCGCAGACGGACGACGCAGCCTTTCTCACGCAATTCGAGAAGACCTTCGAGCCAGGCGGCGCGGTCCCGGCGAAGAACTTCGTCCCGGCCGAACTGCTGAAGGGCCGCCTGCACGCCGTGCGACCGCAGGCCGACAATGACGGCCTGCTCAACACCTATTTCGTGGATACGCCCGACGGTTTGCGGGAAGTCACAGGCACGCCCGCGCTCAAAACCTGCATCCGCGAAATCTACGCGCTCGATGACCTGCGCGGGCTGAGCAAGACGGAGGAATTTGGCAAGGCCATCGGCAAGACCGTGGGGGAAAAGGTGGAGAGCGCCGCCGGGATCGTGCGTGATCCCATCGGCACGGTCAAAAACGTGCCGAAAGGGGTGTCGCGGTTTTTTGGCCGCATCGGCGAGGGTCTCAAAAGCGTCGGAAAAAGCGCGGGCAGCGGAAATGCGCTCGCGAACATCGTGGGCGTGAACAAGGCGAAGGCGCAGCTCGCCGCGCAGCTCGGTGTGAGCCCGTACACCACGAACGATGAACTGCAAAGGGAACTCACGGCGACCGCGCGGGCGATGGCTGGGGGTGGGCTGGTGGTCAGTGCGGCGACGGCGGCAGTGAGCGGCGGCGCGGGCACCGCGCTCTCGGTCGTTGGCGTAAACGAGACCCTGCAAAACGCGCTCGTGAATTCCACCCCCGAGGACCTGCGCCTCAACAACCGCAAGAAGCTCCTCGCGCTCGGCGTGGATCGCGCGCTGACGGATGAATTTCTCATGCACCCGTGGTTTTCGCCTTGGCATGAGACGATCACCACCGACGCGCTGGCCCGCATCGGCGTGAATCCCACCGCCTTCCTCACCAGTGCGGTGAAGGCGCTCACGCCGGAGGACGCGTCCTTTTTCCAGCGCGTGGCGCAAATCCTCGCGCGCTATCACGCGGAGGCCGCGCCACTGCGGGCGATCCGCCTCGAGGGCGGCATCATCACCGCGCTCGACAAGAACGGCACGCTCGTCGTTCCGGTCTCGTTCGACTACGCCATCTGGGCCGAGCGCACCGCGCGCCGTGCGGAGGAATTTGCCGCGCTCGCCAAGCGGGGCGGCAAGATCAAAGGTCTCGCGCTCTGGACCGACGGACTGATCTCCGAACGCCTCACCGCCGAACTCCAGCAGCGCCACATCGCCACGCACACCCGCGCCCTCGACGACGCCGGCGCGCGCTCGGGCCAAGCTCCTTAATCCCGTGAAAATCCGTCCCATCCACATCCTCGCCGCCACCCTCATCGCCACCGCGCAACCCTGCATCCATGGGGCTTCCCAGCCGCCGACCGCCGCGCAGTGGGAGGCCGCGCTCACGGCGCGGGAGCAGCGGACCGCCTTGCTCCGCGATGAACTCAAGGCGCTCGACACGCGCATTGAAGGCCGGATCGGGACGCTCATCGGAGCGTTGCAATCCATCGGGGACTCCAAGGATTCGCGCACAAAGGTGGCACGGATGAAGGAGCAGACCATCGAGGCGCTGAAGAAGAACATCGGCTACTTCCAGACCAAGCGCGCCGCGCTGCAGGAGGAGTTGCGCCGGCCCACGCTGCGCCTCACCGAGGAGCAGAAACGCAAGGGCCTCGCGGTCTTTGATGAGCGCATCGAGAAGCGCGTCGGGGAGATCCTCGCCGTGCAGAAGTCGCTGCCCGCCCACAAGGATTACGAGCGTTACCGGGCCACGGGCAGCGATTGGACCGGCACGACCTACGCGATGAACGAAGACTACCGGCAGAACCAGCGCCTGACGGCTTACACGAACTCGCAGCGCAAGGAGATCGAGGAGGGCCTGCGCCGCAGCATCGCCCGGATCGAGCAGCAAAACCGCGCGCTCAAGACGGCGAACGCGCCCGCCGAGGAGATCGCGAAAAACGATGCGCTGATCGCCGAGCGCCGTCGGCAGCTTGCCGTCGCGCTTTCGCCCGTCGCCACACCCACGCGCGCAATCGGGCAGAAGGAAGCGCTCGACCTCGACAAGGCGTTGCAGATTGCCATCGGTGAACTGCGCAAGGACTTCACCACGCTCTTCGCCCGTTACTCCGCCTACCTCCAGGAACTCTCCGCCGTGAACCAGACGCGCGACGCGCTCGCGGCGGCAAAACAAAAGCATTCCTGACACTCCAGCCATGAAGACCAGCCCATCACCCTCGCACTCCTCATCACCACCGATGCGCGTCACATGGCGCGGATGGACCGGCGGGAACAGCGCAGCGAACGCGCCGACGCCCGGGCTGATGCGCGCTTCGAGCGCTGGTCAGGCCGTCCGTGAAACCGTTCCTATGAAAAGCCTCCGCATCCTTCATTGCGCCATCGCCGCCACGCTCGCGCTCACCGGATGCAGCACGCTGCCGCTTGCGGAAACGTCGGCGACCGCCGAATTGCAAGGCACCGGCCTTCCCCATGCGGATGAGTTGCTCCAACACGCCGGGCGGCTGGTCGCGCAGGAGGAAGTCGCTGCCGTCTATCGCCTGCGCGCGGCGGAGATCGCATGGGGCACGCTCCGCGCCCGCAACGGCACGGTGAAAGACCTCGCTACGCTGCCGGAATCGCAGCGGCACGCGCTCCGCATCCTCGCCACCAGCGCCGAGAAACTCGCGCCACTTTTCGTCGGCGCCGGGGCGGTGCCCACGCGCGACTTCGCGTATGCCGGCCATCGCTATCACGTCAACGCGTCGCGTGCGGACAAGCCCGGTCTTTATCCCCCGGCGCGCCTCGCCTCGGTCAAGCCGGCCAGCGAGGTGCCGCACAAGCTCACCGTCAACTGGCACACCGCAGCCGGGGTCGGGGCTCCACTGGCACCGACGTGGAAACGTCCCACCGATCCGAAAATGCAGCGCTTCGTCGGGCCGCGAAGCTACATCGAGCCGATCACCGCCGTGCTCGATTTCACCGGCCCGGCCAAGCCCGGCGCGGTGCGCACCGCCACGCTCACCGGCTACGATCCCACCGCCATTTCGCGCGTGCGCGTCGGGCCGGCGGAGTATCCGCTCGCCGCGGATTTCACCGCGCCCATCGTGGACCGCACGCTCGACATCAATGAATTCCGGCTCGCCCTCAGCGGCTTCTTTCACCCCGACGCGCGGGAGGCCCAGCTCGGCCTGATCGAGCCCTACGATCGCAACCGCATTCCCGTCATCCTCGTCCACGGCCTCAATTCGCACCCGCGCATGTGGCGCAACGTGGTCAACGATCTCCGCGCCGACCCCGCACTCCGCGGGCGCTATCAGTTCTGGACATTCTACTATCCCACCGGCGCGCCCATCGCCTACTCCGCGCTGCGCCTGCGCGATGAACTCGCCGCGCTCGTCCAAGTCATCGGCCCGCAGCGGCGCATGGTGCTCATCGGACACAGCATGGGTGGGCTGGTTTCACGGATGCAGGTCATCTCACCGGGCCGCGCCATCTGGGACGCGCAGTTGAACAGCAGCGCCCAAAGCCTCTACGCCTCGGAGGCCGCCGACAGCCTGCTCCGGCGCTCGCTGCTTTTTTCGGCCAACCCGGAGATTGGCCGGGAGATTTACATCTGCGTGCCGCACCGCGGCAGCGGACTGGCCGACCTGTCGCTGGCCGGCTGGCTGGGGAGCCTGGTGAAGCTGCCCGGAAAAATCACCAGCGCCCTGACCGCGCTGCCCGTATCCGTCCTGACAGGGCGTCAGCTGAACAGCGTCAGCGGGCTCTCGCCGGCCAACCCGCTTTACGGCGCGCTCGAGAAAGTGCCGATCCAAGTCCCGCACCACTCGATCATCGGTGATCGTGGCAAAGGCGGAAACAAGGACCGTAGGCCGCCGGTCAGCTCCGACGGCGTGGTGCCGTATTGGAGTGCGCACCTCGACAGCGCGCAGTCCGAAATCATCGTCCCCGGCCCGCATGGTTCGTATGAAAAGAAGGAAACCATCGCGGAGCTGAAGCGCATCCTCGCCCGGCACGCGCGGCAATGAGGCGGGCGCTGCGGGGCCTGGCTTTGACGCTGGCGGGGCTGCTCGCGCTCGGCGGTGCGGCGTGGGCCTGCGGCGCGCTCTCCTACGACTTCCCGGTGCTGCGGGGCGCGGTCGCGGGGGGGGTCGCGCTCGCCGTGCTGGCGGCGGTTGTTTTCA
>CAYQBV010000112.1:0-12400 GCA_964415705.1 uncultured Chthoniobacter sp.
CGCGGCCTCCGCTGTAGCCGGGCTCACTGAGCCCGGCAAGCCCCGCCAGCCGGGGCCCCGCTACAGCTACACCCTGCCGGTGTCAGTGACCCCGGCTACAAAGGAAAAGGGTAAAAGGGCTAAAGCGCAGAGGGTCTCTTCCGCCGCGCCAGCAACAGACCCCCGGCCAGCATTAAACTGACGCTCACGGTTGGCTCAGGGACGGTCGCAATACGGAAACCACGATTGAAGTCCTCGAACGCCGGATCGCCGCCGAAGACGCGGACGGAGGACAGCAGGTAGCCCTCGTTGAAGTACCACGAGCCGCCCCGCAGACCCGGCAAAGAACTGATGATGGCGTCATTCCATTCCCACACATTGCCTCCTTGATCGAACGTCCCGTAGTAGCTGTCGCTCAAGGTATACGCGCCCACCGGCGTCAGCACATTGCCTCCCGTATAGACCGCTAACCCGTCGTCATACCCATTGGCCAAGCCATCATCCGCGTAGAAGTTCCCCACCCGCGTGTTGTCCGGCGTGGCCCCCGCAGGCTGGTCGCTATACGGCACGCTGTTCGTCTGCATCGGATACAGCCAATACCCATCCGCATCCCCGCCCGCCACCGCCGGCTGGTAATACGCCGCCTTATACCACTCGTTCTCGCTCGGAATCCAATACTGCGCCCCGCCACCCTTGCTGAACCCGAAGCCCGAGGTCGCCTCATTGAGCGCATACGCCCCAGTCTCCGTCGTCCCAGCCGTTTGGCTCCCCGTGCTCGGCTGCCCGTTGTGCAGCCAGTTACTGAACCGCGCCGCATCATACCAACTCACATACGTCACCGGCCGGTTGCCGTCCCCAATCACCGCATACGCATAGCTGCCGGGGCTTCCCGTCCGCGTGATCCCGCTAATGTTCAAATCCACGCCCATGCCCTCGTTGTAGAGTCCGTAGGTGTCCGTAACCGCCACCGCGGCCAGGAAGTCCCGGTATTGATTCAGCGTCACCTCATACTTGCCGATAGCGTAGGTTTCGCTCACCCCGCCGTAGAGCCCGCCCGTCAGCGGGTCGTTCGGATTGCCGGGGTTGCCGACGGTCACGGTATCAATGGTCAGGGCCGAGGCCGTGGCCCCGGCGCAGAACAGGGCGAGCATGCTGGTGGAGAGGAATGGCTGTATTTTCATAGGAGGTGAGCGGACCTGCATCCACCCGAGGAATCAAGTCCGAAAAATAAAAACACCACAGCCGACACCGAGCAGCATCGGCACCGCCGCCCGCAGGCTCGCGGCGCGGAAATCCGGCGCGGTGCGGAGCGGTTCGTCGTAACCGTGGTCGATGAAGATCGTGCGGCAACCAGCGGCGGCTCCGCAGTCGATGTCGCGCCAGCGGTCGCCGATCATCCAGCTTTGCGTGAGGTCGATGCCGAGTTCGCGCGCGGCGCGGAGCAACATGCCGGGCGCGGGTTTGCGAAACTCCGACGGCTGACCCTGGCCGGGATCGTAGCAAACCTCCACCCGGTCCACCGGCAGCGCGGCGCACATCGCGGCGTGCATGGCCTCCACCTCCTCGCGCCGCTGCGTCCCCCGCCCCACGTCCGGTTGATTGGTGGCGACCACGAGGAGAAAGCCCGCGGCCTTCAACTCCGCGCACGCCTCCACCACACCGGGCAGCAGCTCAAACTCCGCGACCGACCCCGGCGGATACGGCTTTCCGTCCCGCACCACAGCCCGGTTGATCACGCCATCCCGATCTAAAAACACCGCGCGTTTCACAAGTGGCCCACTTCCTAAATCCTCAATGCTAAATCCTAAATTCCCCCCACGCTCTCCCATTTCGTCTGCGCCACCTTCAGCCGCGGGTGCGAGACGAAGAGGTGCCAGACCACGCCCTGAAAAGCCTCGGAGTGCGGCGTGATATTCGCCGGGTTCACCGTGGGGATGATCACGCAGGCGTCCGCGACCTGCGCGGTGTAGCCACCGTCCTTGCCGCAGATGCCGAAAACGGATGCACCCACGGTTTTGGCCAGCTTGAGCGCCTCGACGAGGTTCGGGCTGACGTTTTTTTCGAGACTGCCGCCGCCGACGGAAAGAATCAGCAGCCCGTCCCGCGCGTTCAGCCGGCTGCCGCGCAGCCATTCGGCGAAGACCGTGGCCCAGCCTTCGTCGTTCGTGCGCGCGGTGAGTTCGGAGACGTTGTCGGTCGGGGCGTAACACTCGAAGCCGCAGATTTTGCGGAAGTCGTTCACCGCGTGCGAGGCGTTTGCCGCGCTGCCGCCGACGCCGAGGATGAACAGCCGTCCGCCCCGCTCCCGCACCGCGGCCAACCCCTCCACGATGCGTTCCAGCAAGGCGGGATCAAGGGCGGCGACGATGTCGCGGGTTTCGGCGAGGTGTTGAGCAGAGTAGGTCATACGGTGATCGGTTGGGCGAGGAGGGCCTCGAGTTCGGCGAGTCCGGCGTGCGAGCCGTTCTCGTAAAAGCGCTGGAAAACTTCATGCCCGGCGAGCGCACCCCTGGTAACCAATCCGCGCTGCACGTCCGCGAGATCGAAGGTCACTCCCGCCGGTCGCTCGGCGAACACCGACGCCCGGAACGCGCCGAGCCCGTAGTCGATGTGCCGCATCGCCGGCGGGCGCTCGCGCTTGTCGTAGCGGACGATGCGCCCGTCCGCGAACTCCACATTGCTCGTGTCCCACGCGCCTTCGTTTTTGAAGACCGTCATCAGCCCCGGCTGCCCGCTGGCACGGAAAGCGGACGCGACCACCGCGTAGTCGATCGGCAGATACGAGTCGCCATAGAGCGTGAAAAACTCCTCGCCAAGCAGCGGCAGCGCCTGCCGCAGCGCACCGCCCGTGCCGAGCAGCACCGGGCCATCGAACGAATACGCCAGTTCCATCCCGAACGCCGATCCGTCGCCAAACTCCCGCTCGATCATCTCCCCCAGATACCCCACGCACAGCACCGCCCGCCGCAACCCGCACCCGTGCAGCAGCCGCAACTGATGCGCGAGAAACGGCTCACCCGCGATCTCGACGAGCGCCTTCGGAATCTTCTCCGTGATCGGCCGCAAGCGCGTCGCCAGCCCGCCTGCAAGGATCGCCACCGGCATCGGATCGCCGCTCATGCGCGGGAGGACGGTTTGGTTTTAACGCAGAGACGCTGAGACGCAGAGGGCGCAGAGATTTGGAAAGGGAGACATCGGTTTTCCCTCTGCGCTCTCTGCGTCTCAGCGTCTCTGCGTTTCAAAAATCCGAGCGTCTTCATTGGCGGCACTCAATCCTGCGCCACGATCTTCGTGCCCTCGAAATCGAACCGGAACCGCACCTCCCGCAGTCCCTGCTCGCGCATCGCCCGCCGCAGCCGCGTGGTCTGCTCGGAGTAGAACATCAGGAACCCTCCGCCGCCCGCGCCGATGAGCTTTCCGCCGAGCGCGCCGTTGGCCATCGCGAAGTCGTACCACTCGTTGATCTGCGCGTTGCTCATGCCGCCGGAGCGTTCCTTCTTCCGCTGCCAATGCACATCCATGAGCTTCGCAAACTCGCGCAGGTTGCCAGCTTCCAGCGCCTCCTTGCTCTGCACGCCCAGCTCTTTGACGAAGTGCAAATTCTCCACCATGGCCTTGTCCACGCTTTTGGTTTTGTCGTTCTGCTCCTGCAGAATCTTCGACGCGGAGCGCGTGTAGCCGGTGAAAAAGAGCAGCAGGTTGTCCTGCAAATTAAAGAGCGTCTCCTCGGCGAGTTCCACCGGGATGACCTCCACCTTTCCTCCCGGCAAGAAGTGGAAGGAAGTCACGCCGCCGACCGCCGCGATGTATTGATCCTGCTTCCCGATGGGCTCGTGCAGTTTCTCCAGCTCGATCTGGCACGCCTGCGCGGCGATCTCCGCCGGGCGCACGATGTTCTTTTTGTAAGTGTGCAGCGCTTTCAACAGCGCCGTGGTGAAACTGCCGGACGAACCGAGCCCGCTGCCCGCGGGGATGTCGGCCATCGAGGTGATCTCCAGCGAGCGTCCGTCCATTTGCAGAAGCGCGCACGCTTCCCGCACGATCGGATGCTCCAACAGGCCCGCGTGCTCCACACGCTCAAGCCGCGAGTATTTCACGATGAGGTCGTCCACGAAGGTTTTGTGGAGCGTGATATAGACATACTTGTCGATCGCCGCGGCGATGAGGAACCCGCCGTGCTCCTCGTAGTAGGACGGGAGATCCGTGCCGCCGCCGCCGAGCGAGATCCGGAGTGGAGAGCGCGTGATGATCATGCGCCGAAGTGGTAGCCGCTCGCCGCGTGGATGCGCTCAACGACGGCCAGCGCCGCGCGGGCTTCGCGCAAACCGGGCTGCGGCTCGCGTCCCGTGCGGATGTCGGTGAGAAATTCCGCGATCTCCAGCCGCCACGAATCGTCGCCGCGCGGGTACTCCCACGCGGTCGTTTCCGGCGGCCCCATCTCGGGGAGCATGCGGTAAAAGGTGAGTCGCTCGACCCCGTAGCTGCCGCCGAGACCTTCGACGTGCAGCTTTCCGGTGCGCCCGTAGATTTCGAGCGAGAAGAGGTTCTTCCATTCCGTGCAGCTCACCTGCAGCCACGCGGTCTGGCCGGCGGCGGTGCGGAGATTGAGAAAGGCGTTGTCGTCCACCGGCATGTCCCAAAAGCTCGTGCTCGCGTGCCCCTCGATGCGGGCGAAGTCGCCGAGGAACCAGCCCGCGAGATCAATGAGATGCACGCCCTGGTCGATGAGTTCGCCGCCGCCGGAAAGCGTCGGATCGGCGCGCCACTCGCGGTCGTAGCCGACGCGCCCCCCGTGGCCGTAGCGTCCGCGGATGAACATCAGCGGACCAAGCGCGCCCGACTCGTAAAGGCTGCGCGCCTGGAGGAGCGCGGGGTGGAAGCGGTGATTAAAACCCACGCGCACGCGCACGCCGGCGGAGCGGGCGGCGTCGATGAGTTCATCCGCCTGCTCGGTGGAGATTGCGCCCGGCTTTTCGACGAGAACGTGCTTTCCGGCGCGAATCGCGGCGAGCGCCAGCGGGGCGAGTGCGGCATTGAGCGTGCAGACGATTACCGCATCGATCGCCGGATCGGCCAAGACGCGCGCGGCGGCATCGGTGGCGTAACCGGCCCTGGCTGACGCCACGAGCTGCTCGGCGCGGCCGAGTTCCAAATCACAAGCGGCGGCAAAAGTTCCAGCGGGCAGGGCGGCGAGACGCTTCCGACCGATGAGGCCGCAACCGATGATGGCGATGCGCGGATTCATTTCCAGGCGCATCCGCGATCTTCCGGGACGATCCTCCGGAGGCAGTAAATGTCGGTGCCCGCGAGTTGGGCGCGATGCTCATGCAGCCTGGGCCAGGCGTCCCATTGCGCGCTGATCAGCCGGCCGGAAATACCGTCGCTCTCCCGCGAAGCGAGATACGTGCAGAGGCCAGCGCCGAGCGCGAGCGGAGTCGCGCCGTCTTCCGACCACTTCCTGTTCTTCGCATAAAACGCCTCGCCGACCTTTTCCGGCCCGGCCGCCAGCACCTGCTCGACGAGCCGCGTCTTCAAAGCGCCGGGCGCGATGGCATTGACGTCGATGCCATGCGGCTCCAGCTCCACCGCGAGCGTTTCCATCAGCCGCACCACGGCCGCCTTCGAGGCCGCATACGCGCTGACGTTGGCCATCGGGTTCGTCGCCCCGCCGCCCGAGACGATGATGATCTTGCCGCGGCCCGCCTTTTTGAAATGAGGAATGAGCGCACGACACGGCAGGAGCGTTCCGAAAAGATTGATCTCGATCGCCCGCATCCACTCGCGCAGATCGACCTCCTCGGTCGGCCCCATCGGTCCATAGACACCGGCGTTGCTAACCAAAACCTGCACGGAGCCGAACTCCTGAAGCGCGAACTCCGTCAGCTCTGCGACCTGTGTTTCATCGGAAACGTCACAGGCCCGCGCCAGCACCCGCCCGCCCCCAGAACTGGCGAGTTCGGCGCGCGTCTTCTCCAAGAGCGCGGCGTCGCGGGCACAGATCAGCACGTTCGCCCCTTCCGCAAGAAAGCGTGCGGCGATGAATTTGCCGAGGCCCTGACTGCCGCCGGTGATGATGACGTTGAGCTTGGCGAGTTTCATGCCGCATGACCGACGGAGAGGTGTTCGACTTGGGGATGCGCAGTGAGCGCGTCGTTGAGAAAGCGGTTGGCATCCACGACCACCGGCTGGCGCAAGCGGGGCAGCAGCTCGCCCCACGGGGCCGCGCGAAATTGCGGCCATTCGGTACAAACGATGGCCGCGTCGGCATCGGCGAGCGTCTCCGCCAGCCCGCCCAGCGGAACATTGGTGAGTTCCGCAGGCAGGGTCCGCACGGCGGGATCATGCGCCTGGACGCGGGCCCCGGCGGCGAGCAGTTGCCGGCACAGCTCGATGGCGGCGCTGCGGCGCAGCGTGTCGGTGCCTGGCGTGGAGGTCAGCCCGAGCACCGCGAAGGTACGCCCGCGCAACTCACCAAAGCGACTTTGCAAACGGCGGAGGATCCAGCCGCGGTGCAGATCGTTGCTCTGCTTGATCGCCGGGATGACCGCGAGATTTTCTCCGAAGCGCTGTCCGAGTCCGGTCAGCGTCACGACATCGCGCGCCAGCGTGCCGCCCGCGAAGGGTCCGCCCGCGCCGAGATAGGCGCGCGGCCCGATGCGCGGCTCGCTCTTCAGCCCGGCGGAAACTTCCCCGGCATCCGCTCCGACATGCTCGCAGACGCGCGCGACCTCGTTGATGAACGAAACCGAAAGCGCGAGGAACGAGTTCAGCGCGTGCTTCACCATCTCGGCCGATTCCGTGCGCATGAAAATGACGCGTCGGCTGAACGGCGCGAGGAGTGTTTCGAGCAGGGGCTTCGGCGCATCCGTGCGCGTGCCGACGATGATGCGCTCGGCGTTGCCAAAGGCATCGAGCGCGCGCCCGAGGCGCAGGTTTTCCGGCAAGCAGGCGACAGGGAACTGCGGAAACTCACGCTCGATTTCCGCGCAGGTGCCCACAGGCAACTGGGACGAGATGAGGACGAGCGCGCCGGGACGAAGTTCGGCCAGCGCCCGGCGCAGCGGCTCCAGCACGGCTGCGGGATCGGATTCGTCCGCGTCATTGACCGGCGTGTCGTAGGCCGCCCAGAGCACGTCGGTGTCGCGGCAGACCGCGGGATCGGTGGAAAACTGCAGGCGAGCGGCCGCGGCATTTTCCGCGAGCAGAGCGTCGAGTCCCGGCTCAAAGAGCGGCGCTTTGCCTGCACTCAACCCAGCGACCACCGCCGCGTCGAAGTCCAGACCCGTGACTTGAAAATGACGCGAACAGCAAGCCGCCGTCACACAACCGAGATGCCAGAGACCGAGGACCGTGATTTTCATCGCGCGGAGAGAACCCACTGATTTTCCATGAGCCACTCCACCGTGCGCACCACGCCCTGCCGGATGCTGAGTTTCGGCTGCCAGCCGATCGCGCGGATCTTGGCGGTATCGAGAAAGATGAACGGATTGTCCCCCACCCAGCCCCGCTGCCCACCGGTGAAGCGCAGCTCTGGCTGCAAGCCCAACCGCTCGCAAATCCATCCAATCGAGTTCTTCACTTCGCAGTATTCGAAGGTGCCGAGGTTGTAGATCTGCACGCGATGCCGCGCGCTGCTGGCGGTGCCGGCGCGGACGACCTGGAGCACGGCATCGAGGCAGTCGCCGATGTGCAGATACGATTTCCGCTGCGCGCCATCGCCCAGCACGTCGAGATGGCCGGGGTGCGCGCTAAGCTGCTGGTAGAAATCGAAAACGTGGCCGTGGGTGTAGCGCTCGCCGAGGATGGACACGAAACGGAAGATGTAACCCTCGAAGCCGAAGCCCTCGCAGTAGGCCGAGATCATGCTTTCGCCCGCCAGCTTCGACGCCGCATAGAGCGAGGTCTGAATGGGAAAGGGCGCGGTCTCTGGAGTCGGGATGACCTCCGCCTCGCCATAGACGGAACCCGTCGAGGAGAAAGCGATACGCTTGAGACCATTGGCCCGCATCGCTTCGAGGACGTTGAAGGTGGCGATGGTGTTCTGCTGAAGATCGCGGCCCGGATGATCGAGTCCGAAGCGCACGTCGGCATTGGCCGCGAGGTGGAAAACCATGTCGCAGCCCGCCATGGCGCGGGTCAGCGCCGGGGCGTCGAGATTGTCGCCGCGCACGAGCGCGAAGTTCGGATGCGACTTTGCCTTTTCCAAAAAGCGCTCCTGGCCGGTGGAGAAATCGTCCCACGCGACCACGGCGGAACCTTCCGCGAGCAGGCGGTCAACGAGACTGCTGCCAATGAAGCCGGCCCCACCGGTGACGAAGACGCGGTTCATGACGCGTGAAGCTCGGCGGGCTGCGGGGTGGCCGGCGCGGCCCGCTGCGACCGGCTGGCTTCGTTCCGGGTGCGCTCGACTTCCGCCAGGGGATCGATGCGCGTGAAGCGCAGCCTGGCGCACACTTTCAGCCACGAAATCGGATCACTGAAGAGCGACACCTTTTTGCCCTCCTTGAACGAGCGCGAGCGGTAGTTCACCGGCAGTTCGAGCGGCTGGTAGCCTTTGCGCAGCAGCTTGATGAGCAGCTCGTAATCGAAGTCAAAACGGTTGCACTCGAAGCGCAAACCGGTGAGGCAATCCCGCCGGAAGACTTTGAACATCGTGAACGGATCTTTGAGGCGCTGGAGGAAAAGGACGTTGACCAGCGTGGTGAAAAACCAGTGGCCGGCATTGAGCGCGGTGCTGAGCAGCGGCTGGCCCGCGAACTCGCGCATCTTCCACGCGCTGCCGCCGTGGCGGGCGCCAAGGGTGAAAGCAGCGCGGCCCGCGACGAGCGGTTCGAGCAGCGCGTCGTAGTCTTCGAGGTCGTATTCGAGGTCGGCGTCCTGGATGAGAATGAAGTCGCCAGTGGCGTGCGCGAGCCCGGTGCGCACCGCGTGCCCTTTGCCCCGCGGCCGGTCCTCCAGGACGAGGCGCACGCGCGGATGATCGCGATACTGCTCCGCGAGCAGCCGGGTGCCGTCGGTGGAATTGCTCTCGACGACCACGACCTCGACCTCGAGTCCGGGGATTTCCTTGGCGAGCACGGATTCGAGGAGCGGGCGGAAAGTCGCGGCTTCGTTGAAAGCGGGAAGCACCACCGAGAGCTTGCGCCTTTCCGGCAGCGCCGCTTTCCGCGCGAAGACCATCATCCCGCTCGCCACCACGCGGCGGTATTTCCGGCGCATCCCGGCGGGAAGGAGCGCCGAGAGGAAATTCAAAAGCGGCGTGACCACCGGCACGCGGAACCGCTCGCAGTGCTTCGCCACGTAGTCGAAGCTCAACACTTTCCAGCCGGGCCGGACGATCACCTGATCGTAGCCCGTGCGGAAGAGCGCCGTCTCCAGCGTCTGCGGATCGAAGTAAGTGAGGTGCTCGGGCTTGAACTCCATCCAATTTTCGTGGAACAGCCGGGCCGACCATGAGGCCAGCGAGGGCGTGGCGATGAAGATCGCGCCGCCGGGCTTCAGCACGCGATGGATCTCCCGCAAAAAGGCCAGCGGATCGCGGACGTGCTCGATGACATCGGAGAGCACGCAGAGATCGAACTGTGCCGCGCCCACTCCGGCCCGTTCGAGTTCGCCGCAGATGATCGAACCGCGCTGGAGCCGGGCGCGGGCCTGCGCGCAGGCGGCAGGCGCGCATTCCACCCCGGTGACCTGAAAGCCCGCAGCCTCCGCCTCGACGAGAAAGTCTCCGTCGCCGCACCCGATCTCGAGCAGGTGCCCGGCTGGCGCACCGTCGTAGCGGCGAATCTCGGCGAGGTATTGCCGCGCTGTGGCGCGCTTCATTTCACGAGTGGCGGTGCGCCCCTCCGCGGTCTCGGCTCCGAGGAAGTAATCGGCGCTGTAAATCGCCGCGAGTTCCATGTCGCTCGGCTGCGGATTGGAAAACATCAGCCCGCAATCGGCGCACCGGACGATGCGGTAGCCTTCGTGGTTAAAGGCGTAGCGCAACCGCGAGGTGGCGCAAAGCGGACAGTCGGCCCGCGGCTTCGAGCCATCGTTCATGGGTTGGTTGTGAGGCATACTCTCACTTCTGATTCAGCGGGAAATGTGCCAGCGGAAGGAAGAGGCGGACAGAAGACCCATCCGGCGTTCATGGATGTCGCTCACCGCTGCGGAGCGCGCCACGCCGCCAACCACCGGGCGCTGGCCACCCGGATCGCCGCGCAAAAATCCCCCAGCCGCGAAAAGGACTTGTCCCACTCAGCGCTTTTCGGCACACCACTCCGCGCTTCTCCCGCGCAGATTTTCCCGGCCATCTAGCCGGCGCGGCGCGGGAGATCGCCCAACCCTTACCCAAACCCAATGAGCACTCCCGCACACCAACTCCCGAAACTTCACAACGCGATGTGGCCCGGCCTCGTCGGCAAGGGCACCGGCGAAGGTCAGGAACCGCCGATCAGCCTCGAACGCATGCTCGACCTGACCGCCGCCGCCAACGTCAACGGCCAGAAATTCGAGGGCATCGACTACTTTCTTTTCCTCCCGCACACGAACCCCGAGGCGAGCGACGACGAACTGAAGAAGATCGCCGATCTCATCGCCGGCAAAGGCTTCAACGTCGGCTCGCTGGTCGCGCCGGTGTGGGGCGGCACGGTCGGCGATTCCGCGATGGGCGACGCCGCGCAGCGCGAAAAATTCCTCAGCGCCGTGAAGATGGCCTGCCGGATCGCGGGCATTTTCAACCAGCACGGCGTCCGCAAATACGGCGTCATCCGCATCGACTCCGCGGAGTTCGGCGTGAACAAGTGGCGCGAGAATCCAACCGCCAACACCGCGAAGATCGCCGAAACCTTTCGCGAAGCCGGCAAGATCGCCGAGCAGCACGGCGAACGCCTCGCCGCCGAAGGCGAAATCTGCTGGGCGGGCATGCACTCGTGGAAAGACATGCTCGATCTGCTCGAAGCGGTCGGGATGCCGGAGACCGTCGGTTTCCAGGCCGACCTCGCGCACACCTACCTCTACCTCCTCGGCTACAACGCCCCCGAGCACGCGCTCGTCCAGGAAGGCTTCAGCCCCGCCGAATTCTACGCCGCCTACGAGAAGATGACCGACAAACTCCGCCCGTGGACCATCGACTTCCATGTCGCGCAAAACGACGGCCACGTTCACGGCGCCGGCGACCACGACAAGACCGGCAAGCACTGCCCCGCCGACGATCCCGACGGCAAACTCGATATTGTGCAATGCGCCGGCTATTGGCTGAAAGACGCCGCCGCCCGCGGCATCAAGCACATCTGCTGGGACGGCTGCATGTTCCCGAACGCCAAGCTCGAACAGGCGCAAACCTGGAACGCCATCCTCGACGTGATGATCAAAGTCCGCGCCGTCCACGGCTGGTAAGCTCTACCTTTCACCCACACCGAACCCTCAACATCTATGGCAAAAAAGAACCTCAACATCGGTATCGTCGGCTACGGCTTTATGGGCCGCACCCACGCCAACGCCTACCACAACGCGGCGAAGTTTTTCGACACCCCGCTCGTCCCCGTCCTCAAGGCCGCCTGCGGCCGCGATGCCACCAAACTCAAAGCCTACGCGGACAACTGGGGCTTTGAATCCACCGAGACCGACTGGCGCAAGCTCATCAAGCGCGCCGACATCGACGCCATCGACATCGTCACCCCCAACGACTCGCACGCCGAGATCGCCATCGCCGCCGCGCGCGCCGGCAAGATGGTGCTGTGCGAAAAACCGCTCGCCCTCAACGGTGCGCAGGGTGAGGAAATGGTCCGCGAAATCGAGAAGGCCGGCGTGCCAAACACCGTGTGGTACAACTACCGCCGCGTCCCCGCCGTCACCCTCGCCAAGCAGATCATCGACTCCGGCAAGCTCGGGCAGATTTTTCACTACCGCGCGAACTTCCTCCAGGACTGGACGATCAGCGCCGACCTCCCGCAGGGCGGCGCGGGCCTCTGGCGGCTCGACGCCAAAGCCGCCGGCAGCGGCGTCACCGGCGACCTTCTCGCCCATTGCATCGACACCGCGCTCTGGCTCAACGGCTCGATCGTCGATGTCAGCGCCATGACCGAGACCTTCATCAAACAGCGCAAGCACACCCTGACCGGCAAAATGCAGGCCGTGAAGATCGACGATGCCGCCATCTTCCACGGGCACTTCGCCAATGGGTCGCTCGCCCTTTTCGAATCCACCCGCTACGCCCGCGGCCACAAGGCGCTCTACACCCTCGAAATCAACGGCGCCAACGCCTCCATCCGCTGGGATCTGCACGACCTGCACCGCCTCCAGTATTTCGATCACAGCGACGAAGGCATCGTCCGCGGTTGGCGTTCCATCCACGTCTCCGACGGCGACCAGCCCTACATGAAAAACTGGTGGGTACCCGGACTGCAGATCGGCTACGCCGAAAGCTTCACCCACCAGG
>CAYQBV010000113.1:0-12388 GCA_964415705.1 uncultured Chthoniobacter sp.
ATTTTCCCTGACAACGAGGGCGGGAAAGCTCCGCTGCTACCCCGTCGTCCGCAGGCCGCTGGCGATGGCGTTGATCGAGAGGAGGAGGTCGGGGAGGAGGGCCTCGGCGGCGGGTTCGTCGCCGGCGGCGCGGAGGGTGCGCCAGCGGCGGAGCATGGCGATCTCCTGGAGGTGGAGGACGCGCAGGGCTTCGGCGCGAAGCTGGAGGGTTTTCAGCATGCGCGGGCGACGCTCGGTCATGGGTGCGCCGCGGAGTTTTTCGAGCATGGTTTTCGTGAGCTGCCATTCGCCGAGGATCAGCCCCATGAAGCGCTCGCGCAGCGCGGCGTCCCCGACCAGCCCTGCGTAGGCGTGCATGAGTTCGAGGTCGGTGCTGGCGATGCTGGATTCGATGTTCGTGAGCACGTAGTGGAGGAAAGGCCACGCGCGCATCTGGCCGGCGAGCGCGGTGAGTTCGGCGTCGTCGAGCGCCTGCAAACCGGAGCCCGCGCCGAACCAGCCGGGCACGTAAAAGCGCGCCTGGCTCCAACTGAAGACCCACGGAATCGCGCGCAGATCGGCGAGGCTCGGCTGCCCCGTGCGGCGCGCGGGGCGGGAGCCGATGCGGCTGTGCTCCAGAGCGTCGATGGGCGTGGCCTGGCGGTAAAAGGTGAGGAAGTCCGGCGCGTCGAGCAGCCGCCGGTAGGCTTGCTGGCTGGAGTGCAGGAGTTTTTCCATGACCGGCGCGAGCGCGGCCAGGCCGATCCCGGCGCGCTCGTGGCGGAGCGTGGTGCCGGTGACGCCGGCGACGAGGAGTTCGAGGTTGAAGGTCGCGGTCGGCAGGTTGCCGAATTTCTGCGCGATGGTTTCGCCCTGCTCGGTGAGCCGGATGCCGCCGCCGAGCGAGCCGGGCGGGAGCGCTTCGAGGAAGCGGTGCGTGGGCCCCGCGCCGCGGCTGACGGTGCCGCCACGGCCGTGGAAAAAGCGAATCTGCACGCCGGCATCGCGGCCGAGCTGGGCGAGGCGGGACTGCGCCTTTTGCAGGCCCCACTGGCTGGCGAAGATGCCGGAATCCTTGTTGCTGTCGCTGTAGCCGACCATGACCTGCTGGCTGAGCGGCCGCTTTTCGCGTCCCCAATTCCACGCGAGAAATTCGAGCGAGCGCCGCGTCATCGGCTGCTCGAGGAAGCTCCGCAAAATGGCCGGCCCGGCTTCGAGATCGCCGAGCGTTTCAAACAGCGGCACGACCGGCAGCAGGCAGACGAGGCCCTCGCGCAGCATTCGCGTGAGACCGGCTTCGCGGGCCAGCACATAGACGACGAGGAGGTCGGAAAGCCGGCGTGTCATGCTGACGATGAGCGCGCCGATGCCGTCCGCGCCGCAACGCGCGATGTGCGCGGCGAGCACGCGGTAGCAGCCGAGGACGGCGTCGGCCTCGGGGCCGGCGGAGACGCTGCCGTGCAGGAAAGGGCGCGGCGACTGGAGTTCCTTTTCGAGAAAGCGCAGGCGCTCCGTTTCGCTCCAGTCCTCCCACTGGCTGCCGTCGATGCCCGCGGCGCCCATGAGTTGCGCGAGCGCCTTGGCGTGAAAGGCGGAGTTTTGGCGGACATCGAGCTGCGCGATGTGAAAGCCAAAGACGTCGAGCGCGCGGAGCACGGGCGCGACGTCGCTCTCGGCGAGGCGGGCGGCGCCGACGGCGGTGAGCGAGTCGTGCAGCGCGCGGAGGTCGGCGGCGAGTTCCTCGGCGTGCTGATAGAGCCCGCTGCCGGCGCGAATTTGCGCGAGCTGATGCGGCGCGATCTCGACCGGGAGCCGCGCGAGGAGCAGCTCGCCAAACTGCCGCCACGGCTCGCCGGTGTTTTGCGCGAGAATGGCGCGGCCGGTCTCGCCGAGGCTGGCGGCGATTTTTTCCCGCAGCTCCACGAGCGCGGCAGGCGGCGGCTGCATCCAGGCGGAAAGGCTGAGTTTCCCCGCGAGCGCGGTAAGCTGGCGGTGCAGGAGCACGAGCGCATTGGCGCGCAGGCGTTCGAGCGTCTCGGCGGTGACTTCGGCAGTGACGCCGGGATGGCCGTCGCGATCGCCGCCGACCCACGTGCCGAAGCGCACCTCGGGCAGCGCCGCGCCGCGGAGCAGCGCTGGATCGAAGCCGGCGTCCTGCCACGCGAGGCGCAGGCGGGAGTCGAGCTCGGGCAGCACGGCGGGGAAAACGTCGCGCAGGTAGTGGAGGACGTTGCGCCGCTCGTCGGCGAGGCTCGGTTTTTCGAGGAGGATTTCGCCGGTGCGCCAGAGGCGTTCGAGCGCGGCCTTGGTCCGCTCGCGGAGGAGCGTCTGCTCGGACGGCGTGGGATGGCCGTGCTCGCGCGCGTCGATCAGCGCGAAGAGCGCGCGGTGCTGCTCCAGCACGGCGAGGCGCTTGGCCTCGGTGGGATGCGCCGTGAGCACCGGCTCCACGCGCACCTGGCGAAACGCGGCGGCGATTTCCTCCGGTGTGAAACCCTCCGCCTTCAGCCGGCGCAATTGATCGCCCCAGAGCCCGCGCTCCGCGGTCAGCCCCTCGCTCGTCTCGCGCAGCGCCCGCATCGCGGCGGCGGTGTTTTCCTCGACCATGTTCAGGAGCTGAAAGGCGATGGAGTAAACGAGCCCGAGCTGCGGCGGGAGGTCCGCGATTTCGTCCGCTTTCGCGCCTGCGCCGGACCAGGGCAAATGCCGCGCGAGGGGTTCGAGACCGAGTTCCGAAAGCACCTCGCCGAGGCACCCGACGAGAAATCTGAGGTCGCGGTCGATTTTCTCAAACCCGATCGCGATGTAGTCCGGTGCGGTTGTTTCCTGCATAGAAAAAATAGCCGCGCCCGTTTCACGGATGCGCTGCGCGGCTGCAAGAAAAACCTCGGGGAAAATTTCTTCCCCGTGGTCCCGGGCCTTTTTCCCGTAGAAAAAGCTACCGCGTCTGTCGGCTCGGCCAGCGTCCGCAGAGGTCGCGGGCGGCTTTGGGCCAGGTGGGAAAGTGGAAGTTGAAACCGGAGTCGAGGAGGCGCGTGGGGACGACGCGGCGGCTTTTCAAAACCAGCTCGCTCTCGGTGCGCAGGAGGCGCACGCCGATTTCCAAAAGCCACTCGGGCGCGGGCAGGCCGAAGGGGATGCCGGCGGCTTCGCGGAGCGTGCGCAGGAAGGCGGCGTTCGGCAACGGATGCGGTGCGGCGAGGTTCACGGGGCCGGCGAGGTCGGCGCGCGCGATCAACCAGCGGACCGCGCGGATGAAGTCCTCGTCGTGAATCCACGACATGAATTGCCGGCCGTCGCCGATCTGCCCGCCGAGGCCGCGGCGCGTGAGGCCGAGCAGGGTGGCGAAGACGCCGCCGGGGTCGGGGCTCATGGTCATGGCGGAGCGGAGGATGACTTTGCGCGTGTGCGGGGTGCGCGCTTCGTCGTGCGCGCGTTCCCAAGCGCGGGCGACTTCGATGCTGAAACGCCAGGTGTCCGGCGCGTGCGGCTCGTCGCCGCCGAGGATGCCGGTGGCTTCGTCGTTCGCCGCGTCGTAGCGGTGCGCGTAGATGGTGGCGGTGCCGGCCTGGAGCCAGACGCGCGGCGGGTTTTTCGCCGCGGCGATGGCGTCGCCGACGGCGCGCGTGGAGTCCACGCGCGACTGCATGATCTCGCGCCGGTTCGCGGCGTGATAGCGGCAGTTCACGCTGCGTCCGGCGAGGTTGATGACCACGTCCGCGCCGTCGATCTGCGCCCACCAGTCGCCGCGCGTCGCCGCATCCCACGCGAGCGTTTTCCAAGAAGCCGCCCGCGGACTCCGGCTGAGCACGACGACCTCGTGACCCTCGCCGTGAAAGGCGCGGGCGAGGATGGTGCCGACCTGGCCGGAGCCGCCGGGGATGATGATCTTCATCGGGCTGTGCAGTAGCCGTCGTTCGCGCAGGCCGCAAGCTGGGAGGGCGTCGAGCTTTGCGCGCAGCTCCCCGGTGGTGGCGGTGTGGAAAAGCCAGCGGCTGATCTTGTGGCGGTTCCCGGAGACGAGTTCGCAGGTGCGCCGGGCGAGCGGGAGCAGCGCGGGCGAATCGTTTGACAACCTCCACGGCCCCGTCTTGCATACCGCCCCGATGAAAAAACTCCTCTCCGTCCTCAGTCTCGCCGTGGCCTTGGCGCTCTTCGGCGGCTGCGCCACCGGCCCGTCCCGCGGGTCTTACAAAGTCACCGCCTTCAAGCCGCACAATCCCAACAATGTGCGCGTGAAGGTTTCCACCTCCACCCAGCACATCTATGTCCTCGAAGGCAATCGCCTGCTCATGGCCGTCCAAGGTTGCGTGGGCACGTCGAAGGATCCCACGCCGGCGGGCAATTTCACAATCAACAACAAGATCAAGACGAAGCGCCGCATCAGCCAGCCTGATGCCGGCTACCCGATGGCCTACTGGTGCGAATTCAAGACCGCCTACGGTTTCCACGAGGGCTTCGTGCATCCGTATCCGCGCACGCACGGCTGCATCCGCCTGCACAAAGAGGCCGCAGCCCGGTTCTTCGCGCTCGTGAAAATCGGCACGCCGGTCAATATCTCCCGCAGCCAGCCGGAGGATTCCCAGTACGGGCATTTCGTCCGCAAGCTCGACGAGAGCCGCGACCCCGATCCGTCTCGCTCGCACATGATGTCGCCCGCGTGGTTCATAGATCCCGCCGGCCCGCTGTTGATCGAGGGCTGATCTGCACGATTCGTTTTATGGCGGTCGCTGACGCTGGAAAACCCAGCTCAGCGACCGCATAGTTTCCAGACCATGAGCACGCCCGCCTCGCCCGCCAAACGCGTCAACCTCCGCACGCCCGATGTCATGGCGGCGGTGCAGGCCCAAGTGGAGTCGCACTACCGCAGCGAGGTGGTGGAGAAACTGCGCGCGACCGGCGGCACGCTGACCTGCGACGGCCTGACCGTGCGGCTCGCGAAGCAGTTCGGGTTTTGCTACGGCGTCGAGCGGGCCATCGACCTCGCCTACGCCGCGGCGAAGGTTTTCACCGATCGCCGGCTCTTCATCCTCGGGGAAATCATCCACAACCCGGAGGTCAACGAGCAGATCGCCGCGCTCGGCATCCGCAATCTCATCCCGCCGCACCAGCAGGCCGAAGTGGAGGATCTCACGGCCGAGGATGTGGTCATCGTCCCCGCCTTTGGCACGGATGTAAAAACGCTCGGCCGCATCAAGGAACTCGGCTGCCAGGTCGTGGATACGACGTGCGGCGACGTGATGAGCGTGTGGAAACGCGTGCGCCAGAACGCCAGCGACGACGTGACCTCGATCATCCACGGCAAAGCGACGCACGAGGAAACCAAGGCCACCGCCTCGCGCGCCGTCGTGGCGGGGAAAGGCCACTACCTCATCGTCCTCACGCTCGCCGACACCGACTACGTCTGCGCTTTCATCCGCCGGGAAGGGGACAAAGCTGCATTTCTGGAAAGATTCCGCGGCGCGTACAGCGAGGGCTTCGATCCCGCCCTGCACCTGCGCCGCGTGGGCGTGGCCAACCAGACCACGATGATGCGCGGCGAGACCGAGGAAGTGCAGCGCCGCATCGAGGCCGCGATCAAGGACCGCGACGGCGCGGAGAAAGCGCGCGAGAGCTTCCGCTTTTTCGACACCATCTGCGGCGCCACCCAGGAGCGGCAGGACGCCCTGCGCGACATGCTCGCCGCGCCGATGGACCTGCTCATCGTGGTCGGCGGCTACAACAGCTCGAACACCGCGCACCTCGCCGAGATGGGCGAGGCCAAGCTGCCGACCTATTTCATCCGCAACGCCACCCGGCTCGAATCGCGCGCGCGCGTCACCCATTTCGACCAGCACGCGAAACGCGAAGTGACCACCGAAGGCTGGCTGCCCGACCGTCCGCTGACCGTCGGCATCACCGCCGGCGCGAGTTGCCCGAACAACCTCATCGAGGAAACCATCCTGCGGCTCTACGAGTTGCACGGCGTGGGCGCGGAGCGGTTGCGGGGAGCGTGAGGGGAAATCGCCGCGCGCTACCCGCCCGCGCCCGGCACGAGCACGCAGCGGAAGCCGAAGATCACGTCGCGCTCCGAGCGATCGACGACGTTGCGGTAGGACATGCGCAGTTCCGCCGGCGTGACGGTGCCCCACGAGCCGCCGCGCAGCACACCCCAGTCGCGCGCGCCGGCCGCGCCGCCTTTGTAGCTGTCGGCGCACCACTGCCAGACGTTGCCGCTCATGTCGAAAAGTCCCGCGCGATTCGCGGCGAAGCTACCCACCGGCGAAGTCCAGGCGAAGCCGTCGCGGTAGCCGGCGATGCTGGCGCCGCGCTTCGACGGGCCATCGGCGAAATTGCCCGTGCCCGCGGGCGGCGGCCACTGCTTGCCCCACGGGAAGTCGCGTGACGAGCCGTCGCGCTGCTCGGGCGTTTCGCCGCGCTCGTCGGCCAGGCCGGCGGCGGCGCTCCACTCTTGGTCGGTGATCAGCCGGTAGAGCTGGCCGTTTTCGAGCTGCTCGGCGGCGAGTTCGCGCGTGGTCAGCCATGCGCAGAAAGCGTTCGCGTCCTCCCAGTTCACGGTGATCACCGGGTGGGTCGTGGCCTGCGGAAAATCCACGGCCGGGCGGGCGCGGGCCGTGGAGGTGCAGAACACCTCGAAGTCCTGCACCCGCACGGGCCACACGCCGATGAGCACCTCGCCGACCGGCGCGAATTTCATGCCGAGGCTGTTCTCCCACGGCTGGCCGCGCACCGGGCCGGCGCGGTTCACGAAGCGCGCCGGGAGGAAGGTCTGTCCGCCCGGCTGGACATCGCCGGTGACCTCGAGGTTTTTGAAACCCGCGAGCCGGATCTCGTAGCGCACGCGGCCCGGCTCGAGGTCCTCGATGAGCAGCGGCGTGCGGCCCAGCTCCGCGCCGTCGGCAAACACCGCCGCGCCGCCGGGCGAACTCGTGATCTTGACGTTGCCGGTGGCGAACTCGAATGCGGCTGTGCCCGGCTGCGCACGATCCACCTGCACGGTGCTCTTTTGTTCCGGCCACTTGCGGAAGCGGGCGGCGATTTCGTGCGGACCTTCCGCGAGCGCGAGTTCCACCGGAGCGGTGCCGGCGGGCTGGCCATCGGCAAAAATCTGCGCGCCCGGCGGCGTGCTCGTGACCGCGAGACGCCCCGACGCGAACTCAATCTCGACCGCGGAGATTTCGCCGCGTCTGACCTCCAGCTCCGCGGTGCGCTCCCGCCCTTCGAGCCGCATCAGCACTTGATACGCGCCCGTCGGCAGGTCGGAAAACTTCGCGGGCGTTGTCCCGCTTTTCACCACCGTCTCGCCCTGCCGCAGCTCGAAGGTCGCGGCCGCCGGGCGCGACGCCAGCTCCGCCGCGCCGCGCGCCTGCGCGAGCCGCAGCTTGGGCGGATGCGCCTCGCCATTGGCCGGGACGTTGAACACGACGTCCGCCGGTTCGTAGCCCGGCAGCATGACGTGGGCGGAACCCTGGCCCGTCGGGAGATCCGCAAACTGCGCGGGCGCGCGTTTCATCCGGCCATCGAGCACGATCATCGCGCCGGTCGGTTCCGTGTCGATGAGCACGCCGCCGCGCTGCGTGCCGGATTGCGAAAAATGAAATCCCGCGCCGATGAGCAGCGCCGCCGCGCCGACGCTGGCGAACATCGGCCAGCGTCGTCGGACGCGGGCGACGAGCGGCCGCCCGTCGCGCAGCCGCACGAGGTCCTCGTGCATCTCCTCCGCGTGGGTGTAGCGCTCGGCGGGATTGTTGGCGCACGCGCGCAGCAGCACTTCGTTGAGTTGGAGCAGCGCACCTTTGTCCGGCAGCTCGTCGAGCCGCGTGTTCACGGACGGAAATTCCATCCGGTCTTTCCCCATCGCGATTTCGTAGAGCACCTTGCCGAGGCTGTAAATATCGGCCTGCGCGGACCCCGGCCCCTCCGGCGGCACGTAGCCCTCGGTGCCCACGAACGACTCCTGCCCGCTCGCCGCCACCAGCCCGATGTCCGCGATTTTTGGCACGCCGCCGACGAAGATGATGTTCGCCGGTTTGATGTCGCGATGCACCAGCCCCTGCGCGTGCAGCACGCCGAGCGCGCGGGAGAGCGAGAGTCCGATCGTCACGCACTCGTCCGCCATCAGCCGCGAGCGCCGCGCCAGCTCGCTCTTCAACGTCTTCGGCGCGTAGTGCCCGGGGTCGATCCGCCCGCCCGCGAGGTGGTCGTCGGCCAACTCCATGACGTAGTAGAAAAAGTGCCCGCCCTCCTCGCGCCCCACGTGCAGGATGTCCACGAAGCCCGCATCGCCGCGCGAGATCGGCTCGAATCTCGACATCCCCTCGAACTCCCGCAGAAACGCCTTGTCGCTCTCAAAGGTCCGCCGGTCCACGATCTTCACCGCGCGCCATGTCCCCGTGAGCGAACGCGCCAGCCAGATTTCCCCGTACGAGCCACGCCCGATGACCCGAACCATTTCGTGGTTCGGGATCTTCGGGATCTCGCGTTGGGATGAAGCGGTGGAGGCCATGACCGCCGGCGAGGCTAGCGGGCCCGCGGCGGGGGCACAAACGGCGAGTTTGGCGCGGGCGCGAGGGCCGGCTCCCGGCGCGCCCCGGCGTGTCCCTTCACCGCAACCGCCCGAGCACCCACGCGTATTCGCGCGCGATGCTTTCCACGATATCGCCGGGATGCACCTCGGGCGGGAGCACGTCGAAGGTATAGGTCTCGATCTCCAGATGCGGGCACGCGCCGGCGCGGAGTTCCTGGAAAAATTCCGGCGTGAGCGTGCCGGCAGTGGAGCCGATGGGGCCGTTGCCGGTGAAAAAAAGCGGGACGTGGAAATGCACGCGCACTTCGTCGAGGTCAGTGAAGCCGGGGATTTCCTCCAGCGCGGTCGGCAGGTCGAACCACGCAAACTGCGTGCCGGAGGCCGCGCGGCCTTTGACCTGATGGAGATAGACCGGCTCGGCAAACGGCGCGAGCGCGGCGCAGGTCTCAGGCGTGGCGGCGGCCTGGAGCGCGGCGCTGAGCTGCACTTTGGAAATCCGAATGCCGGCGTTGCGATAGGCGCGCAGGGAGGCAACGGGGTCCTCGAATTGCAGCGCGACGTGGCAGGTGTCGAAGCACACACCGAGATGGCGGCGGACCATGGCTTCGGCATCGGAGCGGTAGCACTTCAGCAGGCGTGCGACCTCGGCGGCCCCGGCGGTGAAAATGGTGTCCTCGAAAAACGCGATGGTCTCGGCGGTGGTTTCGAGGAAGCAGTCGGGCTCGGGTTCGAGGCCGAGGTGGATTTCGCGGCCGGTGTCTTCGCGGAGCGCCACGAGATGAGCGACCGCGGCGGCGAGGTGATCGACCATCTTCTCGGTGTCGGCCGCGGTGGTGATCCACGGTTTGAACGAACCCGGCACGGTGCTGATGCTGCCGTCGATGCCCTCGGGCAGCCAGCCGGCGAGGAGATCGGCGAGCTGGATCGTGTAGTTCAGCCGCTCGGGCGTGCGCCAGTCGGGGGCATAGACGTTTTCCTTTACCGGGCCGGCGTGAAAGCGGCCGTAGGGAAAGCCGTTGATCGAATAGGGGTAGAGTTGGTGCTCGTGGAAAAGGGCGAGCGCCTCGGCGCGGAGATCGGCGCTGGCCGTGAGTTCCTCCGCGGCCTGGTGTGCGATGCGGAGGCCGAGGCCAAACCATTCATTGGGCGCGACGCGCGCTTTCACCGCAGTCACTTTTTCCCGGATCGCGGCGAAGTTTTCCGCCCAGCTCTCGCCGGGGTGGATGTTCAGGCAGTAGGTGAGATGAAGCGGGGGGGAGTGCTGGACGATCATCGGGCGCGGGTGGAAGTGCGCAGTTCCTGAACCGCGCTTTCCATCAAGGTAAGGTCGATTTCGTGGACCTCCTGCCGCGCGCCGAGGCCGCGGGGAAAAGTGACGGTCAGCTCGCCGCCGAGGTGCTCCTGGAAATCGCGCAGTCCGCCGAAGACGGCGAGCGCGCCGGTGGCGTCGCGCTGGTCGAGTTCGTCGAACCAGAGGCGGAAGCCGGACCCGGCGAGGCCGTCGCGGATGAGCGTGAGTTCAGCGGCCGTGATCCACCCTTTTTTCTGCGCGTAGATGGAGTCGAGCAGCACGCCAGTGGCGACGGCTTCGCCGTGCGAGATGCGGAAGCCGGACAGGAGTTCGAGCTTGTGCGCGGACCAGTGGCCGAAGTCGAGTGGGCGGGCGCGACCGTATTCAAACGGGTCGCCGCCGGTGCGGATGTGTTCGAGATGGATCTCAGCGCAGCGCTTCACGAGCACCTGCATGGCGGTGAAATCGCGGGCGGGATACTTTGCGGCGCTGGCGCAGAGTTGGTCGAAAAAGGGGCGGTCGCGGATGATCGAGACTTTGAAGGCTTCGGAAACGCCGCAGAGCCAGTCGCGGTCGGGGAGCGTGAGGAGAAAGTCGTAGTCGTTCAGCACCGCAAAGGGCGGGGCAAAGGTGCCGATGGCGTTTTTTCCTTCGAGGAAATTGACGCCGTTCTTCACGCCGACGCCGGCGTCGTTTTGCCCGAGCACGGTGGTCGGCACGCGCACCTGGCGCAGGCCGCGATGGACGAGCGCGGCGGCCAGTCCGACGGCATCCATGACCGCGCCGCCGCCGACGATGATGACGAACGACTGGCGGTCGAGGTGCGCGTTGAGCATCAGGCGTATGAACTTTTCGACGAGCGCGAAGTCGTTCTTCACCGCTTCGCCGCCGGGCGTGATCTGCGGCTCGCCGACCAGCTCCAGCTTCGCCGGATGCGCGGCGAAGTAGGTTGCGGCTTGCTGCGTGAGCGATGGATTCGCTTTGGCGACATGGCCGTCGATGAAGAGCATCGCGCGGTGGCGGCGGTTTTCGCCGAGACGGTTGAGGGTTTCGACGAGGACGGGATTCGCGGGCGCGAAGACGGCGTGGGTGAAGACGACGGGGAATTCCCACCGGACGTCGATGCGCTGTGGAACGGTGGTGGTCACGCGCGGGCGGTGGAGGTGGAGAAGCCGCCGAGCCGCAGAGGCGCGGAGGGAAAGGCGGAGCGGAGCGTCGGAAAAGCTGTCATTTTACCTCCGCGTTTTTCATCCACCGCTGCGTCGCCCGCGCGAGGTCGAGGAAGGTCTCCGGTGGCGTGTCGAAGGTCAGCGACGACGACCACGCGATCTCGAAACCCTTCCCCACATTCCCATGCGCCCCGTGGATTTTCGTCGTGTCGAAGCTCACGCTGCCCGGCGGCCAGCCGAAGAAAAGTTCGCACGGATCGTAGCCGGGCTTGTTGTGGATATCGACGTGGCTGGCGTAGTCGGGCGCTTCCTTTTTCTCGAACCAAGGATAGGCGAACCACGCGCCGTCCTCCGCCACGAGCACCAGATCGCCGCTCCGCGCGTGCGCGATGCCGCGGGCTTCTTGCGCGTCGCGATCCAGCACCTCCGCCACGCCGGGAACAGCCTGCAGACAAGCGCGTGCGGCAGCGGTGGCTTGCGCGTCCCGGCAAAAGACGTGCGCGATTTGGTGATCCACGACGGCAAACGCCGGGCTCGTGAAAAAGTCCGTGTAGGCCATCTGCCGGATGTCGCGCACCTTGAACAACCCCGCCTCCCGCAGCGCGCGATTCGGGAACACCGCGCCGCGTTGCACCGGCTCGATGGCGTAGTCGCCGACAAAGATCCAGTCGTAGCCGTGCTCCGCGCAGGCCGCTTTCAGCCGCGTGAGATAGCCGAGCAGCACATCGAGCGCTTTCTTTGCGGGCTCGCCCGCGGGGCCGTGGCGCTGGAGGTCGTAGTCGAGGTGCGGGATGTAGGCGAAGAGGACGTCGGGCGCGAGATCGGGCAGGCCCATCGTGGCGACCACGGCATCCACGATCCAGTCGCTCGACTTGTGATTCGCGAGCGGGCCCCAGTAGTTCATCAGGTTGAAGGGGCGGCCGATCGCTTCATTGAGCCGCTGCTCCAGCGCGGCGGGCTGCGTGTAGCAGCTCTGGATCATGCCGCCGCTGTGCTTGTGGATCGGTGCGGGCGTGGCCACGAGGTCCACGTTTTCGCCCATGCTCTGCTGCCAGAACATCAGCCCCACCGTGCCGCCCCGCGCGCGGAAGTCGTCCCAGATGCGCGGCCCCGCGCAGAGCGTCGCGCTTTGCTCCCAAAAGAGCACCTTCGTCAGGTCTTTAAAAAACAGCCCATTCGCCACGATGCCGTGCGCGCCCGGTGTGCTCGCGGTGCGAAAACTCGCCTGCGCCGTGCAGGTCAGCGCCGGCCACACCGCGCGCGCCGGGCGGAATTCGGGCAGATGCGAAACGAGGTTCCAGCCGAAGGCGGCGATGTCGATGACGAGAAGTTTTTTAGTCGTGCTCAAGCGGATTGGCGGAATTTCAGGGACGCCAAGGAAAGCAGGAAAAGCGCGTTTGGCGAGCGGTTGGAGGCGGGGGG
>CAYQBV010000114.1:0-12376 GCA_964415705.1 uncultured Chthoniobacter sp.
CTCGATCGAAGGTGGGCCGACCCGGCGATCAGGTCGCACTGATACAGGTAATACGGTTTGACCCGGCAGACGAGCAGCTTTTGCACCAATGCGCGCATCACGCGTCCGGGATCACTTTCTCTTTTACGGTCTGGATGACGGGCGTGTCGGCTCCCGGAATGGCTTCGGCCCCCTTCGCCGGGGCGATGCGCCGCCCGGAGCGCTCGGCCACGACTTTCGTGAACTCCTCCCTCGCCACCCCGGAACCCGACTGCTCCCCCGGCTTGCTCTCACGCAGCGTCTTCACCTCCTCACGCACAGCCTCCAAGGTGCTGCGCAGCGTCGCGTTTTCCTGCCGCACGCTCTTGATCTCCTCACGAGTCGGAACCGCTTCGCCAGTCCCGGCTGTTTCCGCTGCCGGATCGAATTCGCACTCGATCGTCCCGAACGAAATCTTGCACGCCTCGCGCAGATGGAAATCGGTCGCCGGCTCGCCGTTGACGAACGTCCCATTCGTCGAACCGCGGTCGTGAAGCCGGTAGTGACCGTTTTCCAGAATGAATTCCGCGTGAAATCCCGACACCGTGCGATCGATGATCTGGAGTGTATTGAAAGGGAGGCGTCCCACGGTCACGCACGGCCCTTGCAGCAACACTACGCCGGGTTCGTCCTTTTCTGGAAACGGAATGCGGATGGAGGCCATAGGAGAATACTTTTTGGTGAAATTACGCAGGTCGGACAAATTCAGGGCGGCAGCGTTCGATGAAGGTCGCAGACAGCGGCCGGGCCAGTCTGTCCCGAACCGGCCGATTGCGCAAACTCCGGCAAAATCCGGGCTGCCGATTCGAGATTCCTGGATCCGTGCGCGCGCCGCCGATCAACAAACCGGTTGGCAACGGTGAAAAAACGGAGGGCGGCGTTCGCAAGATCTTTTGTCCCGCTGGCATCGAATCGGCTGAGAGAATCTTCCTGAAGCCCATGAAAAAACTGCTCGACCACTTCTGGCGGAAGCGCCCCGAGGCCGCCGATTCCCCGAAATCCCAGACCGCCCTCCCCAACGGTGTGGCTGCGGAAACACCGAGCAAAGCCGTGCGGCCGATCGCCACGATTTCCGTAGCCCCGCGCACCGTCCGACCGGCGTGGCAGGCAGCCACTGGTCCGGCACCGGGAAAGCGGCTCGCGCTTCAGTGCGAACGTCCCGAGCCCGCGGAAACGCTCACCTTGACGCTCGGCGATTTTTGGGACCGCCTGCCGTCCGACCTCCTCGCCAGCGCCACGCCCGACCCAACCACTCCCCTAACCTTCGATCTCGCCACCATCAGCGAACGCATCGGGCGCGGCGATTCGGGCATTCCACTCACGGAGATCGCCCAGCGGATTCCTCAAGCTTTTCGCGCCAATGCCGTCATCGCGCCGGATCGACTGATCATGTTTCCGTGGAAGGCGATCCGCAATCTCCTCGTCCAGATCCGCGACGGTGCAACCGCTCACGGGCTCACGCTCAGCGGCGTGGAAATGCTGTCGCTCAAAGTCCGGGCGCGCCGACTTCGGCGGTCCGGCAAGGCCGCCACGCCGACCCCTCAACCGACCCAACCGGCCAGCAGCGGGGCTCCCTGGCTCGAAACGGCACCCGCTTCGAAGAGTTCTCCCGAGATCCAGGCAAGGCTGGCGCTCACGACACCCGCGCTCCTGCCCGAGCCGGAAGCCGCAGCTCCTTTGAAACTCAGCGGGCTGGGGTCCACCTCGACTCCCGGGGCTGCGGCCGTGCCCTTCCTAAACCAGAAGGACGAGCGGCAGTTGGCAGCCATCCGCGCCGAGCGCGACGGCGCCCTTTCCGAGTTGTCCACGCTCCGGGCCGAGATTTTGACCCAGCACGCGCGCGCAACGACTGATCAGGAGGCGCTTTCCGCCATCGGCGAAAAGCTGTCCGGATTGGAGGCACAACTCGCGGCAGCGACCAAAGCCGCCGCGACATTCCGGGCGGAACGCGATGCCGCGCTTGCGCAGGTTGAAGCTGTCCGCGCCGAGCAGGAGGCCGTCGCCATGCCAGCCGGCAGCGCCAATCCGGATCTCGCTGCGGCGGCTACCCGCGCCGCCGAACTTGTCGCCGAGCGCGACGCCGCCCGGGCGCAGGCGGCAAAAGCGCTCGCCGACTGCGAAACCGCCCGGGCGCTCGCGGCGGAGCAAACGGCCGAACGGAACGCGTCGCTTGCCCGCCTGAAGGAAGTTTCTACGGAGCGCGATGGCGCCCTCACGCGCGCTGCAGATCTCACGATCGAGCGCGACCGGGAAAACTCGCACGCGGCAGAACTCGGTGGCGAAATGGCCGCTGCCGTTTCGCATGCGGCGGAGTGCGCCGGAGAGCGGGACGCAGCCATCGCACGCAGCGCGTCGCTTGCCAAGGAACGCGACGCGGCGTTGGCGCGCATTGCCGAACTGGAAGCCGTGCCGCCAAACAACCAGCCGACGCCACCCACCCAAGCGCAGTCGTCCCCAGAACCTCCGCCCGCCGCGGACATTGAAGGTTGCCGCAACACGATGCAGGCGCTCTATGCCGAGCGCGACGCCTTGCGCCAGGAGCAGCAACGTCTCACCGCCCGGCTCGTCGTAGCGGGCGCGATCGTGGACAAAGCAGCGGTGGAAGCCGCGGCCGCAAACCAGCCGATCTCCGACGCTTACGGCGGACTTTTCCCGAATCGCACAGCGACCTCGCCACTGGTCATTGTCCTCCTCATGGTGCTGCTGGCTTACGGCATCTTCATCGTTGCAAAAACCGATCTCAGTCAAACCACCAGCCTGACTGACCCGCCAGCCGCCGCGGAACGCGCCGCTGCTCCGGCTCCTGTTAGCCAAGAATTCACCAACGTCTCTATCGCTCAGCAGAATGCCGAGCCAGCGACGACGTTGGAAGAAGTGGCGGTGGCTCCGAGCGATTCTGCCGCGGACGATGCGCCGTCACCAGACAGCTCGACCGCTCTTTCGGAAGACCGTCCTCTCGACTAGACCACGCGCCGAATGAGGCGCGCCGGACTTGGTCAGATCCGGTGGCAGGAAAGGAAGATCATCACAGCCACCAGCAGCCCAAAAAGGATGGCTTGGATGGAGTGGCTCAGGGGGCGGATTGGGCGACGGGAGGAGGCGCGGTTCATGTGGAGGATGGAAATGAGAATCAAAGTGAGGTCAGCGGGGGCAGACAGGTGATCCGTTCGCAGCGTTCAATGCTGCGCGGATGTGAGCCGAGAGGCTGTCGATGTTCGGGGAAAACGAGACATTGCGTTTTTTGCGATATTCCGCCGGAGGGCTGCAACCCGAAAAATGCGTTTCTCGCAAAAAGTGCGGATCGCCTTCCGCGACGCACGCGTGCTTGATCGCGGCCGCAGCCCGCGCGAGGGTCGTCACCCTTTTCCATGCACCATCCTGCCGACCTCCTCCTCACCCTCGCCGCCAAAGTCGGCACGCCCTACTGGCTCTACGACGCCCGCGTGATCCGCCAGCGGATCGCCGACATCGCGTTCCTGACCGACTCCGACGGCGTGCAGGCCCGCTTTGCCATGAAAGCCTGCCCGGCCACGCGCGTGCTCCGCGAGATGCACCGCGCGGGCATCTGGATCGACGCCGTCTCCGGCAATGAAGTCCTCCGCGCGCTCCACGCCGGCCACCCCGGCGGGCACAACCCGCCGGTCATCGCGCTGACCGCCGATGTCTTTCGCGACAACGCCCTCGACGTCATCCTCCAGCATGGCGTGCTGCCCAACATCGGCTCGCCCGGCCAGATCGCCGACCTTACGCGCGCGGGTTACGCCGGCCCCATTTCGCTCCGCGTCAATCCCGGCTTCGGCCACGGCCATGTGAACTCCTGCGACACCGGCGGCCCCAGCTCGAAACACGGCATCTGGTTCGCCGATCTCATTGCCGCGAAAGATGCCGCCGCCCGCGCGGGCTTCCCGGTGACCATGCTCCACGCGCACATCGGCAGCGGCCCGCAGTTTCAGGAGCTGCACGACAACCTGACGCGCCTCGCCGCGGACTTCGTCGCGCTGCTCCCGCACTTTCCCGACCTCACCGCCGTGAGCCTCGGCGGCGGCATCCCGCACAACTACCGCGACCACGGCGCACAGATTCCCATGGAACCGCTCCACGAACTCCTCGACACCTGCCACCGCCGTCTTTGCGCCGCCGCGCGCCGCGAACTCCGCGTCGAGATCGAGCCCGGCCGCTACTACGTCGCGCCCGGCTGCACACTCGTCACCCGCGTGACCGACGTGAAGCAAACGCGCACCAACGAAAAAGGCAGCGGCGCGACCTTCGCGATGGTGGATGCCGGCTTCGTCGATCTCGTCCGCCCCGCGATGTACGGCAGTTACCACGCCATCGACATCGTGGGCCGCGACGACGAAGACCCGAACGTCGCGCGCGAGCCCATCGTCATCGCCGGACCGCTCTGCGAAAGCGGCGACATCTTCACGCGCGACGACCGGGAACTCCTCGCCCCGCGCCTGCTCCCCCGCCCCGTCGCCGGCGACCTCCTGACCCTGCGCGACGCCGGCGCCTACGGCTACGCCATGTCCAGCAACTACAACTCCATCGGCCGCGCCCCGCAGCTCTGGCTGGAGGAAAACGGGAGCGTCGAGATGCTCTCCCGCCGCGAGACGCTCGACGATTTGCTGAAAGCCGAAGGCTCCTGGCCGGTGTAGCGGTACCTACTTCCGCAAAGCGCCGCACACGTTCACCTTCATCCCGAGCGCGCGGGCGAAGCTCGCTTTGGCAAAGAGGCATGCGTCGGCGGCGCGGGCGTCCTGCGCGTAGGCGACCTGGATGTGATTCGCCTGGTGCTTCGCCATGAGTTGATCGCGCGACACGCCGTAGATCACGGCGTGCATGATCGGCCACTGCGGCGTGGTGGCATCGAGCCGGCGGCGCGTCTCGGCGGCGGGGAGTTTCCTGACTCCGCCGCGGCCGATGTCCAGGTGCAGTGCTTCGTTTTCCACATAGATGCGCGACCAGACGATCTCGCCGGGCCGTGAGACGCCGTGCAGCGTGGAGCCGCCATTCGGGAAATACATCGCCGGCTGGCGGAAGCCCTCCGCGCCCTTCCAGCCGCCGATGAAATGCGCGGGCGGCGCGGCCCCGCTGATGAGAAAGACCCACACGTATTCCCCGCCAAACTCCGCGCCCCAGCGCACATCGTGGAGCGTATTCTCGACCGGCTGGCCGAGCGCGCGATGCACGCGGTTGGTGAGCAGGCCGTCGAGACCGGCGCACTCGTCCACTTCGTTGAAATGGATCACGGGTTCGCCTTTGAAAAGCACCCGCCTGCCATCGCGCGAGCGCACGGGCGGACGGTCGGCGTTGTTCAGCATGCCCTCGACCAGATCGCTCGCGGGCAGCAGGTCCTTGAGGCCCTGCTGATATTGGATGCCGATGGCATCGCAGCCGAAGTCATCCGCGATCCGCACGGCGGCGACATACATTTTGCCCTGGAGCCGGATCTGCGCGCCGGTGAGATCGCTCTCGTGGCGCGGGCCGGTGTGAAATTTCATCCCGCGCTTTTCCAGCCACGCGCGCACCGCGTCGGCCTCGGTGTCCGACGTCCGCATCGTCTCGGCGTAAAGCGCGGACTGGCTGAGACGCTCCTTGAAGACGCCGCACGCGTGCAGCGCGTGGTCGGGGATGATGGCGTTGAACATGCCCATGCAGCCCTCGTCGAAAACGCCCATGATGGCCTTCTCTCCCACGAGCTGCGCCGCGAGTTTTTCACCGAGCTTCCGCGCCGCCGCGGGCACCTTCACGTCGTCGAGCAGGCGGACGTGCGAGGTGTCATGGATGACGCGCCCGGTCTGCAGCCACTGCCGCAGCTTCGTGCGGAAAAAAGCGTCCGTGAAATCCTCGCTCCACAGCGTCGAGTAGCGCACGCCCGCCTTCGTCAGCGAGCCGTTGAGATTCAGCATCCCGACCAACCCCGGCCACTGCCCGCTCCAGTTCGCCACCGTGAGAATCGGCCCGCGATGCGTCGTCAACCCCGCGAGCAGATGATGCGAATACTGCCACACCGCCTCCGCCACGAGGAGCGGCGCATCCGCCGGGATACCCCGAAACACCTCGATCCCCATCCGCTGCGAATCAATGAAGCCATGCCCCCTCACCTTGTCGAAACGATGCGCCCGCCGCACCGCCCAACCCTCCGCCTGCAGCGCCCGCGTGAGCATTTCCTCCATCGCCGCCTGCGCGGGCCAGCAGACTTGATTTGCGGAAAGGCGAAGATCGCCACTGGCGACGAGGCAGGCGGTTTTCATGGCTTGGAAAATTGTGCGGCCAGACGGCGGTAGTCGGCATAGACCTGCGCGGAGGCGCGGGTGGCGGTGCGGGTGGGGGCAAAGATGCGCGCTTTGCCGGAAGGGGTCATGGCGCGGATGGCGGCGCGCGCGTCGGGGAAGCAACCAGCGGCGAGGGCGCCGAGGATCGCGGCACCGAGCGCGGGGCCCTGGCGCGAGGCGGGGACGGCGATGCGTTCGCCGAGCGTGTTGGCGCAGATTTGCAGAAAGAGCGGGCTGTGCTGCGGCAGGCCGCCGGTGGCCACGAAACGCCGTACGGGCACGCCGCCGGCGCGCAGCGTGTCCACGATCCAGCGCAGACCGCAGGCGCTCGCTTCCAGCACGGCGCGGAAGACGTGCGCGGGCGTGTGGTTGAGCGTGAGGCCGGTGAACGCGCCGGTGAGCGCACCGTCCATGAGCGGAGTGCGGCAGCCGTGGAACCAATCCACGCAGCGCACGCCGTCGGCACCTGGCGGGATCGCGGCGGCTTGCGCGGAGAGCTTGGCAAAATCAGGCGCGCCGAGCAGGCGGCGCGTCCACTCGAAGGCGTCGCCGACCGCGGCCTGGCCGGTTTCGTAGCCGAAGAATCCCGGCAGGATGCCGTCGCGCACGATGCCCGCGACGCCGGGCACCGACTTCCCGATCGCGGAGTTCAGCATGTGGCAACTGCTCGTGCCCATGACCATCACGAGCGTGTCCGGTTCCGCCGCGCCCGCGCCGGGGACGCCCGCGTGCGCATCAATGATCGCCGCGCTGACCGGCGTGCCCGCACGCAGCCCGAGCCTCCGCGCCAGCGCCGCGCACAGCCCGCCCGCGCACTCGCCCGGCGCGAGGAAACGTCCCGGCATTTTCTCCGCGACCACCTTCTCCAGGCGCGGATGCAGCGCGCGGAAAAACTCGCGCGACGGAAAGCCGTCCTCGCGGCTCCACATCGCCTTGTAGCCGGCCTGGCAGGTCGAGCGCGGCAGCGTCGCAGCGGGGCCGCCGGTGAGTTGCCACACGAACCAGTCGCCCGCCTCCAGCCACACCTCCGCCGCGGCAAACACGCGCGGCGCGCGCTCCAGCGTCTCGAGCATTTTCGGAAAGAACCACTCCAGCCCGATGCTGCCGCCATACCGCGCCAGCCACGGCTCGCGCCGCTCGCGGGCCAGCGCGTTGATGCGGTCGGTCTGCGCCTTCGCGCCGTGATGTTTCCACAGCTTCGGCCACGCGAATTTCTCGCCGCACCATTTTTCCGTGAGGCACAGCGGCGTGCCATCGGCCAGCGCGGGCAGCATCGTGCAGCTCGTGAAATCCACACCGATCCCGACCACGTCGCCGGCCCCGGCTTGCGCCTGCCGCAGCGCGGCGCGCACCGCCTTCGCCGCGGAGTCCAGCCAGTCCTGCGGATGTTGCAGCGCGAAATCCGGCGGCAGCTTTTCGCCCGTGCCCGGCAGCGTCGCGGTGAGCTGCCCATGCCGATACTTCGCCACCGCGACCCCGCGCTCGCGCCCGCGCAAATCCACGAGCAGCGCGCGCACGCTTTCCGTACCGAAGTCGAGGCCGAGGGAGAGGGGCATGGGGAGGAGTGTTCAGTATTCAGTGTTCAGTATTCAGTAGGCAGGACGCGAATTGGAATCTCTGAAACTGCATACTGCATACTGCATACTTCCCTCAATGCACCGTCATCCCGCCGTTCACGTGGAGATTCTGCGCGGTGATGAACGACGCCGCGTCGCTCGCGAGAAACACCACCGCACCCGTGAGATCCTGCGGCACACCCCAGCGGTCGGCGGGAATCAGCGCGCGGTAGCCGTCCTTTTGCTCCTGCGGATCATTGGCGTGGCGCTCCACGGGAATCCAGCCGGGGCAAATCATGTTCACCGTCACGCCCCACCGCGCGACCTCCGTGGCGAGGCCCCGATTGAATCCATTCTGCCCGCCCTTCGCGGCGAGATACGCGGTGAAGTTCGGCACGCCACGCGCGACCACCTCCGAGCCGATATTGATGATGCGGCCCCAGCGCTGCTGCTTCATGTGCGGCAGGCAGGCTTGGGACAGCAGCACCGGACTTTTCACAAAAAAATCCAGCATCTGTTGGTAGAACGACCACGCGTATTCCTCGATCGGCATCTGGGGCTGATCGGGCGTGGCGTTGAGCACGAGGATGTCCACCGGCCCGAGCTGCGCGCCGATCTCCGCGACGATGCGCGGCACGTCCGTCTCGCTGCTCACGTCACCGCGCACGAGCAGGCCCTCGCAGCCGGCGGCCTGAAACTCCGCGAACGCCGCATCCGCGCGCGCGACGTTGTTGTGGAAGTTCATCGCGACCTTCGCGCCGGCCTGGCCGAGGGCGATGGCCATCGGTTTGCCGAGGCCCGTGGTGCTGCCGGTGACGAGCGCCACGCGGCCGGCGAGGGAGAAGGGATGAGGAACGGGATGGGTCATGGGTGCGGGGCTTGGATGGGACGGCAGCGTGCTGATCTAGCAGCCTGGCCCGGCGGAATCACTCGGAATTTGGCAAAAACTCCCGCGCCCGCATTTCCCGTCGTGCCAGGAAGACCGCGCCCCACGCGCCTTCGCGCGCGAGCATCTTTACCGTTGCTTCCGGCAGGTGCTGCTTGAGTTGGTTGCCGACTCTGCGCGCATAGCCGGGTTGCTTCCGCAGGACACTCCCGGTCAGGACGAATTCGATCCGACCCTCCTTTCCGGCGAGACGCCGGGCGCAGGCGGTGGCGGCACAGGCGAGCGCCGCGGCGGACTCGTGCAGGACGACCGCCGCGATCCGGTCACGAGCTGCCGCTGCCGCGAAAACTTCGACGGCCAGCGCGGCCAGCGTCGCTTTCGGCGCGGCCCCGACCCATGAAATCAGTTCGCTCGGCGAACCCAACCCGAGCCTGCGGAGCAGGCGCTGCCCGAGCGCGGGCCAGCGCCCCGTTTCATCCCAGCTGTGAAACACCGCCTGCAGCGCGCTCAAAGCGATGTCATAGCCGCTGCCACGGTCGCCGAGCAGATGGCCCCAGCCGCCGGTGAGCACCTCCCGGCCATCCGCCCGCTGTCCGTAACACGATGCGCCCGTGCCGCTGATGACAATCACGCGCGACATCGGCGCCGGGCCGGGCGCGTCGCCCGCCGCGGCCAGCGCGGTCTCGAGATCGTGCCCGGCCCAGCACGGCGTCCGCGGCCAGACGTGGGCGGCGGCCGCGCGGATGCGCTCACGATCCGCTTCGTCCAGCGTGCCGGCCAGCCCGATGCCCACCGCCGTGGGCCGCGGCAACGCCCCGCCGATTTTCCGCAGCAGCGCGAGCAACTGCACTGCGCTCAGCAACCGCACATTCCCCGGCGTCGGCACTTCGAGGCGCTGCACGCACCGGCCACCGGCATCGCCGAGAATCGCGACACACCGGGTCGCGCCGCCTTCGATGCCGAGGAAAGCGGGGGACGGGATTTTGCTCAATCGCTGCACGCACGGAGGCGGCGCTACTTCGTCTCGTCCACGATCAACTCGACAATGTGGACTGACGGGTTCGCGCTGTTCTTGAGCATGTTAATGCGGACGTAGCGGGCCTCCGTCCGGGCAAACTTGCCGGAGTAACCCTTGGCCGTGGCCGGCGTCTTGTTCTCGGAAAAATCCAGCACCTTCTTCCAGGTCTGACCGTCCGCGGAAACCTCGGCGGTCCATTGGTAGTAGCGACCACCGTCCCAGTAGGTGATGACGTTGATGAAGTCGATCGGGCGGACTTTTTCCAAGTCCACCTGCAACCACTGCGGCGCAGGCCCATCCGAGGCCCAATGCCCGCCTGCGTCGTCGAAGAACCCATCCACGGCGACCTTGGCAAACCAGCCATCCTTGCGATCAGGAGCGGGTCCGACGGTCACGGGCTTGCCGGTGGCGAGGTTCGGCTTCGGGGCGATCTTGCTGCGAAACCAACTACCCACCAGTCGCCCCTGCGGCACGCCTTTCTCGTCGAAAAGTCCGGCGCGCAGATGCACCGACCTATCGAGCGTGATCGCCCCGGTGTAAGTCTGCCACCCGGCGTTCGGCATGGTGTTGTCGAGCGTGTATTTCAGCGTCAGTCCCGGACGGCGCGGTGTAAGGGTCACGGTCAGCGGCTCGGTAAAGGTGTTCTCGTCACCCACCAGTTTGCCCTGGGTCTGGATGGCGATGGGATGGACGAGCTTGTCGAGACGCGCATCGGTCTGCGCGAGTCGCGCCTCGAACTCCGCGAAGGTTCCCCCCGCCTGCGGATTCCACCCCCGCTCGGCGACGAGCGCCAGCCGGTCGCGCATGCTTTGAATCTCAATGGCTTCCGAGTTTTCCCACGAGCACAACTGCGCGCCGAGGATCATGTCGGTCTCTTTCAGCGTCGTGAAATTGTCATTCCCCAAGTGCCCCTGCCCGAACATCGGCACCTGCCATTTGAAAAGAAACTCCAGGGGCCGTTTGTCATTTCGCACGATGTAGAGCGGGGTCCAGGTGGCGTTGATGACATGGTAACCACTCTTCACAATGTCGGCGGGATTTCGTCCGTGGGTCCACGCAACGACAATCACATCCTTGGGCAGCGGATAGGCACCGCCCGGGTGGTGGGCCTCTTCCCAAACCAGCGCCTTTTTCCCGCGCTTCACCACGACCGCATGCATGTCGGTGATGAATTTGCAGTAAAGGTCATGGACGCTCTTGATCCCATACTTCGCCACGGCTTGCTGATACTCCGGCGTCTTGTCCAGCCCCTCGAGCCCCACCTCATCCGCACCGAGATGCACGTACGGGGTGCTTTGAAAAACATCCATCACCTCGTTGAGCAGCGTGGTCAGCGCTTCGAGGGTCCTCGGGCTGGCGATGTTGACCGTCGAGCCATTGCCGGGGATGCCAAAGATGTCCTGCGCGTCGGCGATGAGCCGGCCGGAATGTCCGGGCAGATCCAGCTCCGGCACAAGGAAGACCCCGCGCTCCTGCGCGAATCGTTCCAGCGCCCGCAATTCCTCCAGCGTGTACGGCACGACCTTCGGCAGCGCCGCCGGCTCGAAGCGCGCAAACTCCCGGTTGCTCTTCCCGATTTGCGGAAACTTCGTGGAGGGAAACATGAAGAGCTGGTCGTCCGTAAGATGCAGGTGCAGGTAGCGCACTTTGTAAAACCGGCACAGTTCGATGACCTGCTCGATGCCGCCCGGCGAATGATACTTCCGCCCCAGATCGATCATTGCGCCGCGATACGGATACGCCGGTTCATCCGCGATGGTGATCTGTGGAATCGTCAGCGCTCCGTTTTCCGCCCGCAGCAGTTGGAGCAGCGTCACGGTGCCGGACGCGACGCTTTGGTAGCTGGCGCCTTTCACCACCACGGATGCCTGGAAAAAGGCCGGGGTGGAAGTGTCCGCCGCAGTGAGGGTGTAAGCCTCACCCTTCAGCGCGGGGTCGAGTTGCAGCACGATGTCGGTGGGATAGCGGTAGCCAATCGGCCGGGAGCCCGCACCGTCGGGCTTCCGCTCTTCGGCCGAGATTCGCACCCCGGTCACGCGCTGGATTTCATCCGCGAGCACCCGCTTCAGCGGGTCCAGTTCCTTGTTGTGGCTGACGATGCAACTCCCATCACCCAGCGCCAGACTCCCCTGCCCCACCGTCACGCTTTTCGGCCTCGGCACCAGCGCCGGAGCGCCCTCCTGGGCGGCATCCGCGGGCCCCGCGAGGAACGAGCAGAGGAGAACGGTGAGGGAAACTCGGAAAGATCGGGTTGTCATGATTTCAAAAGGCCGCGCGGAGAATCGCCGCCAGCTTTGCCGGGTCGATCTTTCGTGGCAAGTCTCCTCTCGCTCCTGCCCTCCGGCAAAATCTCGCAGCCGCCCTTTTCAACCCGCGCCAACCTACCCACGGCCCTCCGATACCTATTTCTGCAACTCGGCGGCGGGATAGAAGCTCTGCTGGTCTTTGGTGGCGGCGCGGATTTTCTGGACGGATTGCGGGGTGACCGGGGCGGCTTTGTTGCCAAAGGCGTTGCGCACGAAGGTCAGGACATCGGCCAGTTCGGTATCGCTGAGAAACTTGAACGGGGTCATCGGGACGGCTCCGGGATATTTCACGCCTTTGACTTCGATGGGGCCGATCA
>CAYQBV010000115.1:0-12375 GCA_964415705.1 uncultured Chthoniobacter sp.
TCCAATACAACGCCAACCCCGACGGCACCTTCACCCCGCTGCCCGCGCAGCACGTCGATACCGGCATGGGCTTCGAGCGCCTCACCTCGATCATCCAGGGCACGAAGGGCTTCACCGACTTCGCGAACGCGAAAATCTCCAACTACGAGACCGACATCTTCCGCCCGATCTTCGACGAGCTGGAGAAAATGAGCGGCCACCAATACGGCAGCACGCTCCCGCAGCCGAACGCCGCCGGGCAGGTCATCCCCACCACCGAGCAGGAGAAAGTGGACGTCGCCTTCCGCGTCATCGGCGATCACATCCGCACGCTCAGCTTCTCGATCGCCGACGGCATCCAGCCCGGCAACACCGACCGCAACTACGTCCTCCGCCGCATCCTGCGCCGCGCCGTCCGCTACGGTCGTTCGCTCGGCTTCAAGGAGCCGTTTTTCTACAAGCTCGTCGCCGTGCTGGCGCGCACCATGGGCGACGTCTTTCCCGAAATCCGCGCGCGGCAAAAGCACGTGGAGGAAGTGATCCGGCGCGAGGAGGAGGCGTTTAATAAGACGCTGGACAAGGGCATCGACCTCTTCGAGCGCGAGGCTTCACGTTTGACGAGCGCGCTCCGCGCGCCGGGGAGCGCGGGCTTCCAGCCCGTTCCGGCCGGCATCCTGCCGGATGGCGAGAGTGGCGCCCGCTACTGGAAGCGCCGCCTCCCCCACTACGAGCGCCCTCACGGCATCTACCACATCACTTTCTCCACCAAAGACCGCCGCATTCTTTCTCCCGCCGCGCGCCAGACCGTCCTCGACGCCCTCATTCACTTCGATCAGCAGCGCTACGACCTATTCGCCGCGTGCGTGATGCCGGATCACGTTCACCTTCTTTTCCAGCCATGGCCCCAAGAAGATGACGTTCAGGGCAACCCGGTTTTTTGGGGACTCGCCGAGCTGATGCACTCGGTGAAATCGTTCACTTCTACCAAAATCAACAAAGCCGAGAACACCGTGGGGCAGCCGCTTTGGGAGAATGAATATCATGACCGGCTGATGCGCTCGGATGCGGATGTGGAGGAGAAATTTCAATACGTCTGTCGGAATCCGTGGACGGACAATGTGGCGGGGCCGGACGAGGCGTACGCGTGGTTGTGGACTTGGAACGACCGTGCGGCGCTCGCACAGGCTGTCCGGCAGGATGCCGGCCAGCACGGGCTGGAAGCCCGCGCTCCCCATTCGTCATCTGCAGCCGCGCCGGCAGTGATTTCGGGGGCGTTCGCGTTTCGGCTGTATGATGAGCAGGGCTTCCCTCTCGACCTCACCGAACTCATGGCCCGGGAGCGCGGCCTGACGGTGGACACGGCGGGTTTTGAAAAGCACATGGACGAGCAGCGCGCCCGCGCCCGCGCGGCGCAGAAGAAGCAGGTCATCGAACTGAGCGAGATCGAGACCAAGGAGGCGACGCGCTTCGTGGGTTACGACGCGCTTTCCACCCCGGCGCAGGTGCTGGAAGTGGTGAGTCTGAAGGACAAGACCGCCGTGATCCTCGACGCCAGCGCCGCTTACGCCGAGATGGGCGGGCAGGTCGGCGATACCGGCGAGTTGACCCACGGCGCCGACGTGTGGCGGATCGTCAATACGCAGAAGAGTGGCCACACTTGGTTACACTTCCTCGGGAACGACGAGCGCGAAGCGCCGGGGAGCGCGGGCTTCCAGCCCGTCGTGGCCGGCATCCTGCCGGACAGCGGAAAGGCGGGGGAAGTGGACGCGCCGCTGCCCGGAACCACCGTCAGGATCTCCATCGATCCCGCCCGCCGCGCCGCGATCCAGCGGCACCACACCGTCACGCACCTGCTCCACTGGGCGCTGCACGAAGTGGTCAGCCACGAAGCCACGCAGAAAGGCTCCTTCGTCGGCCCCGACAAGCTGACCTTCGACTTCAACAGCGCCGCGCTCACGCCCGCGCAGGTCCGCGACATCGAACGGCTGGTGAACGAACGCATCGTCGAAAACGCCGGCGTTTCCTGGACCGAGGTGCCTTACGCCGACGTGCGCGGGCGGGCGGACATCATGCAGTTCTTTGGCGACAAATACGGGGAGACCGTGCGGGTGGTGCAGATCGGCGGCGGGGCAGGGGAGTTCAACGGCTACTCGCAGGAACTCTGCGCCGGCACCCACACCCGCGCGACCGGCGAGATCGGCCTCTTCCGCATCGTGAGCGAAGCCGCCATCGCCGCCGGCGTCCGCCGCATCGAAGCCGTGGCCGGGCTCACCGCCTACGACTCCGCGCTTTCCGATATGCTGCGCCTCCAAGCGCTCGCCGCGAAGATCGGCGCACCGCTCGCCGACGTGGAGAAGAAACTCGACGCGCTGCTTGCGCACGAAAAGGAACTGGAGAAAGCGCTCAAGTCCGCCCAGCAACGCGAAGCCGCCGGGCGCGCGAAGGATTTGCTGGCGAAGGCCGAGACGATCAACGGCACGCCCGCGATCATCGCCAACCTCGGCAGCGCCGACGGCGACACGCTGCAAACCGTGGCGGATGCGCTCAAGGGACATTTCGCCGGTGTCGTCGTCCTCGGCGGCAGCGCCAATGGCGCGGTCGCGCTCGTCGCGAGTGTGTCCCCCGATTTCACCGCGAGAGTGCAGGCCGGGAAGATCATCCAGACCATCGCCCCGCTGGTCGGCGGCAAAGGCGGCGGAAAACCCGACAACGCTCGCGGCGGCGGCAAAGACCCGTCGCAACTCGAAGCGGCCCTCGCGCAGGCGAAGGCGCTGCTCGGTTAGGGCAAGGCAGCTCCGGTTTAGCGGTTAGGCGTGAATGGTGATGGGTGATGGGTAAATGGTGAATCAGCGGCGACCAGGCCCTTTTCACCGATCACCAGTCCCTTCCCACCGCTAGTTCTGCTTCGGAGCGAGCACCTCGCGCGCGCCGTCTTCCCAATCTTCGAGCCGGTCGGCCTTGCCGACGGCTTTCAGATATTCGGTGTTCACCTTTTCCCGGTCGGGATGGCCGTTGGGCGTGTTGATGTTCTTCTCGATCACGTTGGCGGCATGCACCACGGAGAGCGGGCTGAAGACCGCGAGACCGCTGCGTTCGGGTTCATGGTGCAGTGCGATGGCTTCGACGATGGAGCCGGGTAGTCCCCACAGGCCGAGCAGATACGCGCCGACCTCGCAGTGGCTTGCGCCGAAAATTTCGCGCTCGGCCTGCACCATGGTGTGCTGGCCCGCGTCGCGGAGTCGCACCGCGGCGCAGTAGCGCTCGGGCATGCTCGACGCCAGCATCACCTTGCCGATGTCGTGGAGCACGGAGGCGACGAAAATTTCGTCGGTGGTGGCGCGATCCACTTTTTCCTGCCGCGCGATTTTCTGCGCCACGACGCCGGTGGAAATGCTGTGGCTCCAGACCTTCTCGAGAGAGAAGCCGCCGAGTTTGTATTCGTCGAAGCAGGAGAAAACGTGGAGCGAAAGCACGAGCGAGCGCAACCGGCCGACGCCGAGGAATTGCACGGCCTCGATGGGGCTGGTGATACGCCGGGAGATGCCGAAGAACGCGGAGTTCACGAGCTGGAGAAGCTTCGCCGTCATTCCGGGATCCTGCTGCACGATCTCGGCGACCTGCTCGATCGAGGTGTCCGGGCAGGCGATCGCTTCATTGATGCGGAAATACAGCGACGGCAGGCTCGGCACGGTGCGGAGTTCGGCGAAAAGTTTACGGAGATTTTCGTCCCCGAGCAGGTAATCGAGCGTGCAGACGCGGCAGATCGTGGAGCGCAGCGCCTGGATGCGGACGGGCTTGGCGATGAACTGGTGGGTGGCCCCGATGCAGCGCGCGACCTGCTCCTGATCCGCGTAGCCGGAGAGGATGAGACGCGAGGTTTGCGGGTGGCGTTTCATCACCTCCAAAACGAGATCGGCACCCGACATGATCGGCATGCGCATATCCGTGACCACCACATCGAAGGGCGCGGCATCCATCAGCTTGAGCGCTTTGGCGGCGTCGTCGGTGAACTCGAAATCCCACCGGTTTTCCTCCTTTTCAAAGGCGAGGCGGTAGAGATCGAGCAGGGCGGTTTCGTCATCGACGAAGAGGACGCGTTTGAGAGCGTTGGGCGTGCGAGTCATTCTGGGGGGGGAGCAAGCAGACGGCGGGCCAACGCGTTTTGGGAGGCGGACGGAAGCGGGATTTTTCCGCGGGTGGGGTGGGGGAGATTGCATTTGGACGCCCCGTCCCTAACGTCTGCGCCCATGTCCTGCGCAAAAATCGACCCCGCTCTCCATCTGGCGAAGAAGCCCGATTGGATCAAGGTCCGCCTGCCCTCGAACCCGGTCTTTTTTTCCACGAAAGCGCTGATCTCCGACCTGCGGCTGCACACCGTGTGTGAGGAGGCGCAGTGCCCGAATCGCTGGGAGTGCTGGAGCGCGGGGACGGCCACTTTCATGATCGCCGGGGAGCGCTGCACGCGGGCCTGCGGCTTCTGCGCGGTGACGACGGCGAAGCCTTTCGCGCTGGAGGCCGACGAGCCGCAGCGCGTGGCCGAGGCGGTGACGCGGATGCGGCTGCGGCACGTGGTGGTGACGGCGGTGGCGCGCGATGATCTGCGCGACGGCGGGGCGGAGCATTTCGCGCGGACGATCGAGGCGATCCGCGCCGCGCAGCCGGAGATCACCATCGAGGTGCTGACGCCGGACTTTCACGCCAGGGAGGAGTGCCTGCGGATGATCGCCGACGCGCGCCCGCACATTTTCAATCACAACGTCGAGACCGTGGAGCGGCTGACCCCGCTGGTGCGTTCGCGGGCGAAATACCGGCTTTCGCTCGCGGTGCTGCGGCGGATGAAGGAGATCGCGCCCGGCCTGGCGACGAAGAGCGGGATCATGCTCGGGCTGGGAGAAACGGAGGCGGAGATTTTCCAGACGATGGACGATCTGCGCGAGGCCGGGGTGCAGGCGCTGACCATGGGCCAGTATCTGCGTCCGACCGCGCAGCATCTGCCGGTGCTGGAGTACGTCCACCCGGACACTTTCCAGCTCTACAAAAAGATCGCGGAGACCAAGGGCTTCGCGCACGTGGCGTCCGGGCCGCTGGTGCGGTCGAGCTACCATGCGGCGGACTTTCAGCCGGTGAAAGCAGCGCCCCATGCGGATTGACCGCACCAACGTCGCCGCGCTGATCCCGTGCTACTTCGAGGAGAAGCACATCCGCGAAGTGGCGGCGCGGGCGCTCGCGCAGCTCGATACGGTGCTGGTGGTGGACGACGGCTCCACGGATGGCACGGAGCGGGCCGCGCGGGCGGCGGGCGTGGAGGTCATCCGGCACCCGGTGAATCAGGGCAAAGGCGCGGCGATCAAGACGGGGCTGCGTGAACTGAGCGCGCGGGCGGGGACCGAATACGCGCTCATCCTCGACGGCGACGGCCAGCATTTGCCGGAGGAAATCCCAAACTTTCTCGCCGCTGCGAACGCCACCCGCGCGCCGCTGCTTGTCGGTACGCGGATGAGCGACACGCGCCGGATGCCCCTCGTGCGCCGGACGACGAACCGCTTGATGTCGTGGCAGATCAGCCGCGTGTGCGGGCAGGAGGTGCCGGATTCGCAGTGCGGCTTCCGTATGGTCCATCGCGACCTCGCGCCCGCGATGGTGGCGATTGCGACGACGAAGTTTGACTACGAAACCGAGATGCTCGTCGTGGCATCCCGCCGCGGTGCGCACATCGCCGCCGTGCCGATCAGCACGATCTACGGCGATGAAGTGAGCAAGATCCACCCCGTCCGCGACACCGCGCGCTTTTTTGCAATGATGGCGCGCTTCAAACGCGAGGCGTCCGCCCCCAAGCCGTCATCCTGAGCGGAGCGGAGGCTCGACTGCGTTCCGTCCCGCCTGCGGCCGCCGGGAACTCCGCTCAGGATGACGGGTGAGGGGACGTTACGCGAAGAAATGCTCGCGCTTCTTCGGCGCGGGCGGATCGCAGATGCGGGCGACGAGATCGTCCCAACTCCCGCCGCCGCTGAGGATGCCGATCTCTACGCGCAAGTAGTAGACCGGCACATCCAGCCCATCGAACTTCGCCGGAAAGCGCACGCTGTCCTTCTCCGTGGTCACGATGCAATCCAGATCGCGCCGCGCGCAGCGGTCGGAAAACTCGCGCAGTTCCTCGTCGGTGAAGCGGTGGTGATCGGCGAAGCGCTTCGTGATTTCGAGCGTCGCTCCGAGCGCGGTGAGCTTTTCCTCGAAACTCTCGGGGCGCGCGATCCCGGAGATGGCGGCGACAAATTTCCCGGCGAGGAAATCCAGCGGGAGCCGGTCTTCCACGACGTAAAGATTTTGCAGATAGAGCGCCTCGTGTTTCGTCTCGATGATCTCGGCCGTCCGATTGAATTGGCGCAGGCGCTCGATCAGCGCCGCATTGCCGGAGGCCGGGGATTTCGTGATGAAAATGTAGTTCGCGCGCCGCAGGTTCGACGGCGGCTCGCGGAGCGTGCCGCGCGGGAGCAGGAACTCGTTTCCGAACGGCGCCTGCGCGTCGATCAGGCAGACCTCCAGCCGGTGCTTGAGCGTGAGGTATTGCATGCCGTCATCGAGGATCAGCGTGTCGCATTTCAACTCGCGGATGGCGTAGAGCGCGGCGCGCACGCGGTCCTTGTCCACGAGCACGACGATGTCGCCGAGCGACTTCGCGAGCATGTAGGGCTCGTCGCCGGCAAAGCGGCTGTCGAGCAGCAGTCGCGTGCCGTCGTGGACGATGCGTGGCTTGCGGCGCTCCATGCCGAGCCACTTGCGCTGGAGTCGGCGGAAAAACGGCGGGCGCTTTGCTTTGTAGCCGCGGCTGAGGATGGCCACGCGCCGCCCGCGATCCTGCAGGGTGCGCGCAAACTTTTCCACGACCGGCGTTTTGCCGGTGCCGCCGACGGTGAGATTGCCGACCGAGATGACGAGGCACGCGGGCGAGTGCTCGCGGATAAACCGCTGTCGGTAGAGCCAGAGCCGCGTCTGCACGCCGCCGCGAAAGAGCCAGCTCAGCACGTAGAGAAACCAGCGCAGCAGGGCGGCGCGCTTGCCGTAACGACGGTCAAGAATGACGTCGGTGGCGAACTGCTCGAACTCGTCCAGCCTTTGGCGCACGGCTTAGGAAAGGATGAAGGGTGAAGGATGAAGGATGAAGCGCGCGCTCATGGGAGGACGACGGTGCCGGTGTTGTCGGCCTGGGTGATGACGATGCGGGCGCCGGCGTTGCCGCTGGCCGTGTGCATCGCCGCGGCGATTTCATCCTTCATCCTTCCGCCTTCATCCTTTTCTTCCACCACGCAGCAGATCGTGGAGCCGCTGCCGCTGAGGAAGCCGCCGAGCGCGCCGGCCTGCTCGCCGGCGGCAATGACTTTGCTGAGAAAGGGGATGAGTTCCTTTTCGCGGAATGGCTGATGCAGTTGGTCGGCGAATGCGCCGCGGAGCAGGGAGTAGTTTTGCGCGGCGAAGGCGGCGGTGATGCGGCAGGCGTTGACGCAGCTTTGCACGGCGGCGAGGCGGTCGAGTTGCGCGGGCAGGACTTTTCTGGCGGCGGGCGTGGCAACCTCGAAGTCCGGGATGAGCAGGACGAAGCGCAACTCCGGCGCGACGGTGAACCGCGCAACCTCCGCGCCGCCAGCCACGGTGAAGCCGCCGAATGCCGCAGGCGCGGCGTTGTCCGGGTGGCCTTCGAGTTCCGCGCAGAGCGCGAAAAGCCGGTTGGCAGACAGCGGGCGGGAAGCGAGTTCGTTGAGTCCGTGGAGGAGGCCGAGGCGGACGGTGACGCTGCTGCCCATGCCGCGTGAACGCGGGACATCGCCCGCGATTTTCCACGAAAACGGGAAGGGTGTGCCGCCACTCGCCGCGAAGAATTTCTCCGCCGCCGCCGCGGCCATCGCATCGGCCTGGGGCTCGGTGGCGCGGGCCACGGTCACGCGGTTGTAGATTTGCAGCGCGACACCGAGGCAATCGTAGCCGGGGCCGAGATTGGCGGTGGTCGCAGGGACGCGGATGGTGACTTCGTTCATCGGGGCGTGAAGTCTCGCGGCGCGGCGGGCGGCGGGTCAAGCGGGACGCATGCGGTCCGGGCGGGAGCCTTGCGGTGTGGACGCGAGCCGTGCGCCGGGTATCTTCCGCGCCGCATGCTTCCTTGGTTTCAAGACCGCTTTCCGCTCTACCTCGCCCCGATGGCCGGGGTCACAGACACCGTGTTCCGACAGCTCGCCAAGGAGCACGGCGCGGATGTCATGGTCACGGAATTCGTCAGCGCCGAGGGCATCTTCCGGCGCAATGAACGCACGCTGGAGTATCTCGAATTTGAGCCGGCGGAGCGCCCGCTCGGCGTGCAGCTTTTCGGCGCGGACCCGGAGCATCTGGGCGAGGCAGCGCGCCTCGTCATCGAGTGGAAACAGCCGGATTTCATCGACCTGAACTTCGGCTGCCCGGTGAACAAGATCGTCTCGAAGAACGGTGGCTCCTCGCTGCTGCGCGACTGCCCGCTTTTGGAAAAGGTCGCACGCGCCGTGGTGCGGGCGTGCGCACCGGTGCCGGTGACGGCGAAGATCCGCATCGGCTGGAGCGCGGAGACGGTCAACGCGCCGGTGACTGCGCGGATTTTGGAAGACGCGGGCATCGCCGCCGTGGCCGTGCATGGCCGGACGAAGGAGCAGGGTTACCGCGGTGTGGCGGACTGGGATGTGATCGCGCAGACCGCCGCCGCCGTGCGCATCCCAGTGATCGGAAATGGCGACCTCGCCAGCGCCGGCGACGTGGCGAGCCGCATGAACACCGGCGTCCGCGGCGTCATGCTGGGCCGCGCGGCGATGAGTGCGCCGTGGATTTTTGCGGAGATCAAACACTTCCTCGCCACCGGCGAACTGCTCCCGCCGCCGCCGCTCGAAGCGCAATGGGCGCACCTCCGCCGCCACTGCGCGCTCCACGTCGCCCGGCGCGGCGACGAAGCCGCCGCCATGCACTCGATGCGCTCCCGCCTCATGGCTTATTCCCGCGGCATGCCCGACGCCAAAGCCCTGCGCGCCCGCTTCTCCCACGTGGGCACCCTTGCCGAACTCGACGCTATCGCCGCCGAAAACCTCACCCGCACCGCTGAAACCGCGCTCGTTCACTGACTCATGACACCCGAAATCAAATACAAGCTTGGCAACGAGAAGCTCTGCAAGATCACCGATCGTGCTGGTGTGAAACTGACGTCGCTTTTGACCCGCCAGGGCCGGCCCGAGGGGGCGCTGCGCGTGGCGGTGATCGGTGGCGGTTGCTCCGGGCTGCAATACAAGATGGATCTCGTGAATGGGCCCGCAAACCGCGACATCATGGTGGAGTCCGCCGGGGTGCGCGTGGTCATTGATCCGAAGAGCGCGCTCTTCGTCAGCGGCTCGGAACTCGACTATAGCGACGACCTGCAAAAAGGCGGCTTCAAGGTCACCAACCCCAACGCCGTCGCGCACTGCTCCTGCGGGGAGAGTTTCTCGGCGTGAGTTGGCGGACTCGTTGGCACCCGGCGTCGAGCCGCCGGAAACTCACACCACCGCCGCGATCGCCTCGCCCATCTCTCGGGTGCCGACGCGACGGCTGCCTTCGCTGAAGATGTCGCCGGTGCGCAGGCCGTCGTCGATGACCTGGCGGACGGCGCGTTCGATGGCTTCGGCGGCGGCGTGCTCGCCGAGCGAGTAACGCAGCATCATCGCGGCGGAGAGAATCTGTGCGATGGGGTTGGCGATGCCTTTCCCGGCGATGTCCGGCGCGGTGCCGCCGCTCGGCTCGAACAGCCCGAAGCGCCCGAGCGGCGTCTCTTTCAACCCGAGCGACGCGCTGGGTAGCATGCCGAGCGAGCCGGTGATCATCGCCATTTCGTCACTCAGGATGTCGCCGAAAAGATTCTCCGCGAGCACCACGTCGAAGCCTTTCGGATTGCGGATGAGCTGCATCGCGGCGTTGTCCACGTAAAGGTGGTTGAGCGTGACGGTGGGATATTGCGCGGCGATTTCCGTCACGGTTTTGCGCCAGAGCACGCCGTTCTCGAGGACGTTGGCTTTGTCGATGGAAGTCACGCGCTGGTTCCGCGTCAGTGCCGCCTTGAAGGCCACGTGCGCGATGCGTTCGATCTCGCTCTTTTTGTAAACCATCGTGTCCACCGCCACCGGCTCACCGTTCTCCTCGCGGATGCCTTTGGGCTGGCCGAAGTAGAGGCCGCCGGTCAGTTCGCGCACGCAGAGGACATCGAAGCCGCCGGCGATGATTTCCTCCTTCACCGGCGAGGCGTGGGTGAGCTTGGGAAAGCAGACCGCCGGCCGGAGATTTGCGAAGAGCCCGAAATGTTTCCGCAACGGGAGCAGCGCGGCCCGCTCCGGCTGCTGGTTCGGCGGCAGCGACTCCCACTTTGGTCCACCCACGGAGCCGAACAAGATGGCCTCCGCCTCGCCGCACACCCGCAGCGTTTCCGCCGGAAGAGCGTGGCCGTCCACGTCGATGGCGATCCCGCCTACCCGGGCCTCGGTGAGGTCAAACTTGAGGGCAAATTTTGATTCGACGACGGCGAGGACGCGCCGCGCTTCCGCCATGACTTCGGGACCGATGCCGTCGCCGGGCAGGACTGCGATTTTGAACGTTTTCATAGGGGCGCGGAGACTAGGTGGCGGCTCCCGTTTGCCAATGGGAAAGATGCGCTCAGCGCGGGCGGAGGGTGATGATCGCGCGTCCGCTCAGCTCGCCTGCTGGGGCGCGGCCCTGGTCGGTGTAGGTGGCTTCGAGGACGAAGCCGCCGGGCTTGGGTTTGCCGGGGTTGGGCGTGGTGACTTCGCCAGCGAGTCCGCGCAGGAGGGCGGGGCCACCTTTGCCGGGTTCGAGTGCGAGCATCCAGCGGAGCATGATCGTGATTTCGTCGTCGGTGAGCTGCGGGTGCGGGAGCATCGGCACGGGGCCCCAGACGCCGCTGCCGCCTTCGCGGACTTTTTTCGTGAGCAGCTCCAGCGCGCCGGACTGGCCGCGGTATTTCGTGGCGATCTCGACGAGCGATGGGCCGACGATTTTTTGCTCGGCGGCGTGGCAGTTGAAGCAGTCGCTCTGCTTCATCCGCGTGATGCCGGGGTCGAGCGGCTCTTCCTTGCCGTCGTCGCGGCGGAACGCGCCGGTGACGAGCGTGCGCGCGCCGAGTTCGTCGGGCTTGGCGGAGGATTCGCCGTCCTCGGGATCGCTGATCGCGAGGCGGTATTTGATGGGCTGGCCGGGCGTGTAGGTGTCGCCGTCTTTCGGTTCGAGAAAGGTGACCTTCGGCGCGCGGTTGCCGACGTTGAGCCGGGTGCGGGCGGTGCTGCTGGCTCCTTGGGCGTCGGTCACGCGGACCTCGGCGACGTAGTTGCCCGGCTCCTTGATCGTCACCGGGATTTCCGCGGTGGTGCCGAGCGGTTTGCCGCCGGGTTGGAGCGTCCAATTGAATGTGAGCGCGCCGCCGTCGGGGTCGCGCGACTCCGCGGCGGAGAGTTTTTTCTCCGCGTCCGGCGCATCGCTCACGGCGAGGAAATCCGGCTGCACCTTCGCCACCGGCGGGAGGTTGCCGCTGACGTAGGAAATCTTCAGCAGTTGCGAGTCGCCGTTGGCGCCCCACGCCTCGCCGTAGTCCATGAGGTAGAGCTGGCCGTCGGGGCCGAAGGTGGCGAACGACGGGCGCTTGATCCGTGTCTGGCCGGTCGGGAGCGGGGTGGCCGCCCGCGAGGCCACGACCGCGCCGGTGAAAGGCTCCAGTCCCACGAGATCCGACTTCTCGTCGAGCCGCGCCCACTTGATGAACGGCCGCTCCCAATCCCAAAACAGCAAACAGTTGTCGAAGTGCTTCGGGAACCCGTTGGTCTTTTCAAACTCCGGCTTCCAGTGGAAGACCGGCCCCGCGCAGGCCGTGCGTCCGCCTTCGCCAAATTCGGTCCATTTGTCCGGCTTGCGATACGGCCAGTAGAGGAACGCGGGCGTCGCCGGCGGCAGGGCGCGGATGCCGGTGTTGTTCACGCTTTCATTGATCGGGAGGAGCGGCTCAAAAAGCGGTCCGAGCTTCTTCGTGGCGTAATCGTAGTCGGCGTAGGGGAGGTTGTTCGCGATGAAATATGGCCAGCCGAAGTTGCCGGCTTTCTTCGCCTGATTGATCTCATCGTAACCGCGCGGCCCACGCGGGCCGTCGTTGTTTGCGTCCGGTCCGACCTCGCCCCAATAGACGTAGCCCGTCTGCGCATCCACCGACATGCGCCACGGATTGCGGCAGCCCATCGCGTAGATTTCGGGCCGCGCCTTCGTCGTGCCGGGCGGAAAAAGATTCCCCTCGGGGATTTCGTAAGTGCCGTCCGGCTTCGGGCGGATGCGGTTGATCTTTCCCGCGAGGCTGTTCGTGTT
>CAYQBV010000116.1:0-12363 GCA_964415705.1 uncultured Chthoniobacter sp.
GGCCCAAACTGTGTCGGGTTCACCAAAATGCTCACCCCCACCAGCCCCTCCCGCCCCGCCAGCGACCGCGCCCTTTCAATCAACGCCGCGTGCCCCCGGTGCAGCGCCCCCATCGTCGGCACCAGCACCACCGGCCCCCGCGCCGCCCGGCAAAGGCGCATGGTCTGGGAAAGGGAGCGGATGGTTTTCAAAACTGAGGGCGAGTGCCCGTGCTCCATAGCCGGAGCGTCCGTGCGAGGCAAGCATCAGGAAAAAATCATCGAAGGTAGAACACGACTTGCTTTAAATCGGGTCACTCTGCCACCAGACCAAAATTTTATGAAAAAATTCCGGGCCCATCGCCGCAGCGGTTTCACGCTCGTCGAGATCATGGTCGCCGCCGCGATCATCGCGATGCTTTCCGCCATCGCCACGACTAACGTCCTCCGTGCCCGCATGCGCACCCAGGCCTCGAAAACGCTCGACGACCTGCGCCAGCTCGATGGCGCACTCGATCAGTGGTCCCTGGAGAAAAACAAGTCCGCCGGCGATATGGCGCAGTTCTCCGACGTGCAGCCCTACCTCAAGACGATGAACAAGATGGCCCTCTCCGGCCTGGATCTATTTGGGCAAAACTACGGCCCGTTCACCGTGGATATTGGTCCGAAGGTCTCGACGACTACCTTCAACGCCCTCTCTGACGTCGCCCCGGCGTCGTTTTGGTCGCCCTACAAATAACGCCCCTGCGTCACGTCTCGGCGGACGTCCGGTAGCCCCCCACGAACTCCCGCCGGAACGCCGCGAACGTCCCCGCCTCGATCTCCCGGCGCATCCGGGCCATGAGTTCGAGGTAAAAGTGCAGGTTGTGCAGCGAGATCAGGCGCAGCCCGAGGATTTCCTCCGACTTCACGAGGTGCCGCAGATAGCCACGTGAAAAGCCCCGGCACGCGGCGCACGCGCAGCCTTCCTCGATCGGCCCCGCGTCCAAGGTGAACTGCGCGTTTTTCAAACTGATCGTCCCCCGCGCGGTGTAGGCCGTGCCGTTGCGGGCCAGCCGCGTCGGGAGCACGCAGTCGAACATATCGATCCCGCGCGCGACCATCTCCACGAGCTGCGGCGGCGTGCCGAGGCCCATGGCGTAGCGCGGCTTTTCCGCCGGGAGAAAGGGCACGCTGTATTCCACCGCGCGCATCATCTCCGGCTCCGGTTCGCCCACGCTCACGCCGCCGACCGCGTAGCCATCGAAACCCAGCGCCACCAATGCCTCCGCCGAGTGCCGGCGCAAATCCTCGAAGCTCGATCCCTGCACGATGCCGAACTTCATCCCCGGCGTCGGGACTTCCTTGCAGCGCGCCGCCCAGCGCAGCGTTCGCTCCAGGCTCTCGGCCACCTTTTCATGCGGGCAGGGAAAAGGCGGGCACTCGTCGAAAAGCATCGCGATGTCGCTGCCCAGCGCCGCCTGGATTTCCATGGCCTCGCGCGGCCCGAGGAACATCGGCGAGCCATCGATGTGGTTTTGAAAATGCACGCCCTCCTCTGTGATCTTGCGCAGCTTGGCCAGCGAGAAGACCTGGAACCCGCCCGAGTCCGTGAGGATCGGCCCGTCCCAATCCATAACCCGATGCAGCCCGCCGAAGGGCCGCATCACGTCCATGCCGGGGCGGATGTTGAGGTGATAGGTGTTCCCGAGAATGATCTGCGCACCGACCTCGCGCAGCTCCGCCGGCGCCACCGCCTTGACCGTGCCCTGCGTCCCGACCGGCATGAAAATCGGCGTCTCGATCACTCCATGATTCGTCACCAGCCGCCCGCGCCGGGCCTTCGTTTCGGGATCGGTTTTCAGCAGGGTAAACATCGGGGTGCGCAGGATAGCGGGGCAACGTCTCCGCGCAACCCTCGCCGGGAACTCCGTTCAGGATGACGGATGAGGGAAACGCTGGCGTGGCGGGCGGCATTGCGCGGGATCCTTGATCGGCTATGCTGCGCGCCCTTTCCTCAAAGATGCCCAAAGTTTTCCTCAAAACGTACGGATGCCAGATGAATGAGCGCGACTCCGAACAGGTCGCGCGCATGCTCGTGGCGCGGGGGCATGTGCTGACGCCGCACGAAAAGGAGGCCGACGTGGTGCTGCTCAATACGTGCAGCGTGCGCGATTTGGCGGAGCAGAAGGCGCTGGGGAAAATGGGGCTGCTGGGTCGGCTGCGGGCGAACAAGCCGGAGATGATTTTCGGGTTCCTCGGCTGCATGGCGCAGTCGCGCGGGGAGGAGCTGGTGCGCGACATCGGGCACGTGGATCTCGTGGTGGGGACGCAGAAGTTTCACAAGGTCGCGGACTACGTGGAGGAGCTGCTGGAACGGAAGCGGGCGGTGCGGGAGCAACTGATGGATGACGCGCGCTTTTCCATCGTGGATGTGGCGGAGGAGGCGGGCTCGCAGGAGACGATTCGCGAGCACGTGCTGAAGGAGAAGCAGGCGACAGCGTTTGTCTCGATCATGCAGGGCTGCAATATGCACTGCACGTTTTGCATCGTGCCGAGCACGCGCGGGGCGGAGCGCTCGCGAGGGATCGCGGAGATCGTGCGCGAGGTGGAGGAGTTGGTGGCGCGCGGGGTGAAGGAGGTGACGCTGCTCGGGCAGATCGTGAATCTTTTCGGGCGGCATGAGCTGGAGAAGGTGGGCGGGAAATCGCCATTTGTGCAGTTGCTCGAGGCGGTGCATGCGGTGGAGGGGTTGCGGCGGCTGCGCTTTACGTCGCCGCACCCGATCGGCTTCCGCGAGGACTTGGTGGGCGCCTTTGCCGAGCTGCCGAAGCTCATGCCGCACGTGCATCTGCCGATGCAGTCGGGCTCGGATCGCATCCTCAAGGCGATGCACCGCGGCTACACGGCGGAGAAGTATTTCGCGCTCACGGAAAAGCTCCGCGCGGCGCGACCGGACATCGCCATCACCACGGATGTCATCGTCGGCTTTCCGGGTGAAAGCGCAGCCGACTTCGCGGCGACGCGCGAGCTGGTGGAGCGCGTCGGTTTCGACAATGCGTTCATCTTTCGCTACTCGCCGCGCCGCGATACCCCGGCGGCGGAGATGGGCGAACAGCTTTCCGAAGCGGTGAAGGAGGAGCGCAATCAGGAGATCCTCCGGCTGATTGATGCGTCGGCCATCGCCAAGGGCGAGGAGCTGGTGGGTAGGATGGTGGAGATTCTGTGCGAAGGCCGGAGCCGGACGAATGAGGACCGGCTGATGGGGCGTTCGCCGGGGAACAAGATCGTCATTTTCGACGGCGAACCGCGGCATATCGGCGAGGTTTTCGACGTGCGGATCGAGCACTCGAGCGGCTTCTCGCTCTACGCCGATCCGGCGGTGCTGTAGCGTGGCGCGGAATTTTTCCGGACGAACCCGCGGGTGGGGCATACGGGCTGCTTGACAGGTAGGGTAGTATTCCACCATCCATGAGTCAGACTGTCACCATATCCCCTGTCGAATTTGCCCGTGTACCAACGGAAACTCTCGCGAAGTCAGCGCTGGTGCCGCTGCGCGTGGTGGAGGACGCGGCGGCGAAGAAAAAGAAGGTGCTCCTGCTCGAGGACGACCCGGCTTTTGGTGAAATCATGGAGGACTTCCTGACCGAGAGCGGCTTTGAGGTGGCCTCGGTGTCGAACGGCGTCGAGGGCGTGCATCAAGTGCTGGCCGGCGATTTTGAGGTGATCCTCTGCGACATGATGATGCCGACCCTGCCCGGCGACATGTTTTTCCGTGCGGTGGAAAGGATGCGTCCGCACCTGTGCGACCGCTTCGTTTTCATGACCGGGCATCGCAACAACCAAAAGGTGAACGAGTTCGTGGAAAGCGTGGATGGCCCAATTCTCACGAAGCCGTTCCATGTGGATGATTTGCTCGAAATGGTCGCCTTTATCGAGGTGCGCCGGATGTTGATCGAGGCATAGTTTTCGACCCGATGCGAGTCCTCGTCGCCGATGACGACCGCGACGTGGCGGCAGCGCTGACGGACTGCGTCCTGGCCTGCGGTCACGAGGTCGTGGACACCGTCACGGGCGGCGGGCTCGCGGTGATTCAGAGCTTTGCGCGGCACGCGCCGGACGCCGTGCTGCTCGACATCCTGATGCCGCGCTGCAACGGCCTCACCGTCTGCCACGCGCTGCTCAGCCGGGATCCGAAGACCCGCGTAATTTTCATTTCGGGCAGCGTGGAGAGCGACCACCCGTTCGTGGAATCGTGCGGGGCGGTGGCCTGCCTGAGTAAGCCAGTCAGCCTCATCGAACTCCGCGCCGCACTGGATGCGCCCGCGGAGTGACGGGCGGCACGCGGGCTGCGGAGAGGGAGGTGCGCGCGTCGTGGCGCGGTATATTTCGCACTTTCTAAATTCGCCCTCTTCCTGCCTATTTCTCCCCGATGTCCTCCGGCTCTCCTGAACTCCTCCAACTCGCCTTTTTCGGCGGAGCCGCCGTGCTGGTTGCGCTCAAGGCGTGGCACGGCTGGCGGGTCGGCATCGTGCGGCAGGTGCTCGGGGTGGTCGCGCTGCTCGTGGCTTATCTCGTGGGTTACTTCGGCGGCGGCATGGTCGGCGCGGCACTGCATCACGTCATTGATCTGCCCGGGAATATCCTCGCCGTCGCGGGCGCAGTCGGCCTCGGTTTCGTGATGTATTGCGCGATCACGCTCGTGGGCTCGATCCTTTTCAAAAAAACCGCGCAGCAGAGCGTAACCATCGTCCGCCTCGGCTACGGGCTCTCCGGCGCATGTGTCGGCGCGATCTACGGGCTCTTCCTCGTGTGGATCGCCATCCTCGCCATCCGTCTGCTCGGCTGCGTGGCCGAGACGCAAATCGCGGTCGCGAAAAATCCGCATCTCACGCTCGGCAAGGGCCCCGCGACGCCCACGCCCAAACCGACGCCGCCGAGCGCCGTCGTGCGCGGTCTTGCGGACCTGAAACACTCGCTCGAAAGCGGCACCGCCGGCGCCATCGTCCAGCAGGTCGATCCGATTCCCGGCACGCTTTACGGCATCCTCAGCAAGCTCGGACAGATGGTTTCCAGCGAGCACAGCGTGAATCGCTTTCTCAGTTTCCCCGGCGTGCAGCCGCTCCTCGCGCACCCGAAGGTCGCCGCCCTCCAGACCGACGAGGAAATCACGCGCGACATCATCCAGCGCCGCTACCTCAATCTCATGCGCAACCCCCGGATCATCGCCGCCGCCAACGACCCCGAGATCGGCGTGCTCATGCGCGACTTCGAGTTTGAAAAAGCGCTCGATTACGCGATCAAGCCGCCGGCGTCGAAGAAGTGAGTGGTGATCGGTGAACGGTGATTGCAGTTGCCGTCCGCGCCTTTCTTTCCAATCACTATTCACCGCTCACCACTCACCCTCCCCATGCTCATCCCCACCATCGGCCTCGAAGTCCACGTCCAGCTCAAGACCCGCAGCAAGATGTTCTGCGCCTGTCCCGTCGAGTACGGCGCCGGCCCGAATGCGCACACCTGTCCCGTCTGCCTCGGCTACCCCGGCGCACTGCCGGTGATGAATCTGGAGGCGCTGAAAATGAGCGCGCTCACCGGCCTGATGCTCGGCTGCACGGTGCCGGAAGTCTGCAAGTTTGACCGCAAGAATTACTTCTACCCGGACATGCCGAAGAACTACCAGATCACGCAGTTTGACGCGCCGATCTGCTCCGGCGGCGCGGTGCCGCTGCACGATTTCGCGTATCCGAAAGACGCGCAGAAAAGTATCGCGCATCCCGGAAAAACCGTGCGCCTCACCCGCATCCACATCGAGGAGGACGTGGCGAAGTCGCAGCACTTCGAGACCAGCACGGGCATTGATTTCAACCGCGCCGGCACGCCGCTCATGGAGATCGTCAGCGAGCCCGAGATCGACACGCCGGAGGAGGCTTTCGCCTACCTCACCGCGCTCCAGCAGATCCTCGTCTATGGCGGCGTGAGCGACGCCGACATGGAGAAAGGCCAGATGCGCTGCGACTGCAACGTGAGCGTCCGCCCCGAGGGCCAGGCTGAACTCGGCGTGAAGATCGAAATCAAAAACATGAACTCGATCAGCGGCGTGCGGCGCGCGCTGGCCTACGAGATCGAGCGGCAAACCGCGGCCGTGCAACGCGGCGAGACGCTCATCCAGTCCACGCGCCGTTGGGACGATGACGCGGGCCAGACCTTCCAGATGCGCGTGAAGGAATCCTCCCACGACTACCGTTACTTTCCCGATCCCGATCTCCTCCCCGTGCGGACGAGCGTTTTCATGGACGAAGTCCGCTCCCGCCGGCCCGAGCTGCCCGCCGAGAAACGCGAGCGCTTCGTCCGCGATTTCGGCTGCACCGACTACGACGCCAGCGTGCTCGCCAGCGACCAGGCGCTCGCCGCCTACTTCGACGCCGCCGCGCAGGGCGCGACCAAGCCAAAGAACGTCGCCAACTGGATCATCAACGACCTCCTCAGCGCCCTCGCCGCCGCCGGGAAAACCGTCGCCGACTGCCCCATTTCCGCGCACGCGCTCGACGAACTCGTGAACCTCATCGACGCCGGCACGATCAGCAGCTCGCAGGGCAAAACGGTCTTCGCCGAGATGTTCGCCAGCGGCCACAGCGCCGCGCAGGTCGTCGAGGAGAAAGGGCTCAAGCAGGTCAGCAACGTCGGTGCCATCGAGGCGCTCTGCGACCAGGCCATCGCCGCCAGCGCCAAGGCCTTGGCCGAATACAAAGCAGGCAAGATGCAGGCGATCAATGCTATCAAGGGTCAGGTCATGAAACTCTCGCAAGGCAAAGCCAACCCCGTCGTCGTCAGCGAAATTTTGACCCGCAAACTCGCCGAATAATTCCTCGCCATGAAAACTCCGCTCCTTGCTTTCACCCTCTGCCTCGTCCTCGCCGCCGGTGCCGAAGCCGCGAAAAAGCGCGGACGCCGCCCCGGCACCAGCACCGTGCCGCCGAAATCAAAAATGATCGTTCTCCCCGCGCTCCCGGCCATCCCGCAGGTGCGCGACAAAGCGGGCGACGGCAGCGAACTCATCACCACCGACATCGGCGGCCTCGACCTCCAGTTTTTCACCACGGCCATCGAGACCGGCACGATGATCGCCATGCTCGGCAAGATCGCCAAGACGCGTGCCGAGGCCGGCGTGATCAAGGATGTCGGCTCCGCGCTGGCCAACACGCAGGCTGATGAAAATCGCCAGCTCGTGAAGCTCGCCGCACTCAAAGGCGTGACCCTTTCGACCGAGCCGCCCACCCGCCAGACCGAAGCCAACGCCGAACTCGACAAGCTCACCGGCTCGAATTTCGACAAGGCCTGCATGGACCGGATCATCGCGGCCAGCAAGGAATCCGTCGCGGCCTACGAGATCGCGGTCGCGTCGAAGGACGGCGACATCAAAGGCTTCTCCGAGCAGATGCTCCCGATCTCGAAGGAAAAACTCCGCCTCGCCGAAAAGATGACCGGTGCCGGCACCAAGGCCGCCAAAGCCCTCTTCCGCACCGGCGCGAAACCGACCGGTGCCCCCGTCGTGCCGCCCGCCCCGCCTGCGCCGGAAGCCGAGCCGCCGAAAAAATAGCGCCGCTTCGGCGCGACAGCGTTTTCGAGTGCGGCGGTGCTCCAACGCTTTGGGCTGGCGGGGCGCAACGGATCCGGTGCCGCGAACCGCAGCCGCGTCCACCCCGAAAGCGCCAGAGCACCGCTCCCGCAGCGCCGCCGCAGCGCTCCGGCAGCGCCGCCGCAGCGCCGGCGACTTCGTCCGGTAGCGCCAGCGCTTTCGGCATGTAGCGCAGGCGTCTTCGCCTGCCGTATCGCATGCGTCCCGCTTGCCCCCGCGGCGCTGCAGGGACGCGGAAAGTGCGGTGCGCTTCTTCTGAAGCCACGCGTGCGGCAGGCTGGAAGCACTGCGATACGGCAGGCGAAGACGCCTGCGCTACGGCACTGCTGCGTTGACGCGCCCGCACCTTTTTTCCACCCTCCCCACGCCATGACCATCACCGACGCGACCCCCACCGGCGAACGACTCCACAGCTTCACGCTCGACCATCTTGCCGAGCGCATGACCGTCCGCGCCATCCTCCGCGCCCGCATTTGGCAGGAGGTGCAGGATCACAGTCAGCAGCAAGGCGAGGTCTTCCGCAGCCTCGTCCAACCGACCCGCGCCGAGCGCGTGCTCAATGGCGCAAAGGCTGGCACGCCGCGCACGCCGGTAGTCTCCATGCGGCGCTTCACGTCCGGCGGGGTGGCGAGGTTGCCATTGCCGATCACCGGCACGCGCACGGCGGCGGCGACCCGCGCGATCACGTCCCAGTCCGCCGCACCACCGTAGCCCTGCGCCTTCGTGCGACTATGCACGGCGATGGCCTGGATGCCGCAGTCTTCGAGGATGCGCGCGGTAGTGGTGGCGTTGATCGTTTGTTCACACCAGCCGATGCGGATCTTCGCGGTGACTGGGAAAGGCGCGACCGCATTCACCAAGCCGCGCGCGACACGCTCGCGCAGCAGCGAGGAACCGCCGTTCTTGCTCACGACTTTGTCCACCGGGTACCCGAAGTTTAGGTCGAGGAAGGCGGGGCGTTTCCAGTCGATGACGATGCGGGCCGCCTCGCCGAGATGCTCCGGGTCTGCGCCGAAGAACTGCACGCCGAGCGGACGTTCCTCCTCCACGAAATCGAGATACTCCATCGTGTGCTCGTTGCGGCGGAAGATGCCCTCGGCGCTCACAAACTCGCTCACCATCACTTCCACGCCATCCGGCTTTGCGAGTTGGAGGAAGACCGTCTCGGACACGCCCGCCAGCGGAGCAAGATAGAGCGGAAATTGATCACGAAACCAAGGAAGCATCAGGGTGCCGAAGGTGGCAGCTAAAACGCGCCCCGCACCCCTCCGAAGAATGGGTGCGTGGCGATGACTGAGATGTGCCAGACGAAAACGCCGAGCATCAGCGCCCACGTCCCGCCGCACGCCGCATCGGCCCAATCCAACGCAAGCCGACGCCGCGCGCCCTCCGCCGCGAGCAGCAGCGACGCGAGCACAGGCAGGTAAAGCGCCATGATGAATCGCGCACCCGGCGCGATGACCGAATACCAACCGAAAGCGCCGAAGCTCGCGCCCACGAGCAACACGGCGAACGCGATCTTCCACCACGGCCAGCCTCTGCACCGCACGCCTAGCGCGACCGCGAGCACGAGCGGCGGCAGCAGGAAAAGCCCGCGGTAGGGAAACATACGCCGCACCTGGCGCTGCGGCGAGGGCTCGCGCGAGAGCCAAACGCCCTTCGGGTCCGCTGAAATCACATTCGCGAGCTGCTTGCCCATGCCCGTGATGAGCCGCGTCCAGGCGCCGCCGATTCCGTTGCGCGCGAGGTAACGCGAGGCAGAGGGCCACTCGCCGGCGGGAATGCGGTCCGCGAGGCGCGGGTTGAGGTTCGCGAGTTTCGGCAGGCACGCGGCCCAGTTCTCCTCCCAAAAACAAAGCGTCGCCGTGTTTTGCAGCGGGTCGCCGAACTTGCGCTTCGCGTCAAACATCCGCGGGAGCATCATCGGGACCGCGACCGCGAGCGCGAGAGCCGCGCCGAACAGCGGGCGCGCGCCGGTCCAGCCAGCGCCTCTGCGCAGCCACCGCACGGCCCCCACCGCGACGAACGCGCCGAACAGCAGCGTCACGCCCGGCTTTGCGAGATACGCGAGCCCGAGCACCGCGCCGAAGATCGCGGAACGCGCGAGCGTGAGCCGATCCAGCAGACCGAACGAGAGCATCCACGCCGCGAAGAACAGGCCGTAGAAAAGCACTTCGGCGCCGAGGTAGGTCGAGATCGGCAGCAGCACACCGAGCCCGCCAAGCGTCGCAAACATCACCGCCGGCAGCCACGCGAGTCTTCGCCCCGCCCACATGCCGAGCAGGATCGCGAGCAGCGCGCCGAGTCGCACATTCAGCCGCAGCCCAGCGGCAAACATCACGTCGCGATCCCCGCTCGCCGTCTTCGCGAGCAGCCACGGGAAAAGCGGATTGCGGATGCCGTCGGTCGTCGTCGGCCACAGCGAAGTGCGGTCCGTTTCCACGAGCCCGAGATACGCGCTCTGGTCGTAAAGGTCCGCGTCGCGGTTGGTCGTGAGCGCCACGTATTCGCCGAGCGCGAGCATTCCTCCCCCGAGCGCGACCAGCCACACGCCCAGCGCGATCCACTGGCTGCGACGGAGCGGATGGTGCAGGCACCACGACAGCGCGGTGCGGAAAAATTGGGCGACACGATTCATCGCCGCGGATTTAACCGATGCCGCGCACGAGGGGAAGCCGCGCCGCGCCGTCGCAATGCTTCCGCCATGGCGAAACGACGCAACACCCCGGTAAAGCATATAGAACTCGACCCGGCCATCATCGCCGGCCTCGCGGTTACTCCCGCAGTGGAGCTTGCGCGCGGAGTTTTGGATTGAGGGCGTGGGCGATCAATACGGCACCGATACCAACGGGACCGGCACTTACCTTTTCCTCGCGACCGACCAGGTGCGCTTCTACCGCCTCGACGACGCGCAAGTCTCCGCGCACGCCGGCGGCGGCGGTTACGGCGCGGGATGGCAGCAGCCCATCGTCGCCGAACCGGTGCCGCTCGCGGAAATCCCACCGCTCGTTTTCTCCGAGATCATGCCCGACGTGGATCTCTTCGTCGGCGTGGCCAGCGCGGGCAATGACCCCGCGTGGGCCGACGGCGGCCGCTGCGACGCCGAGCGCGATGCCTGGAACCTCCACGCCTTCGGCGACCTCTCCGCCACCGCGCAGACCCGGCGCAAGCTGCTCCAGCGCCTCGTGCCGAAGCTGAAGATCGCCGACCGCTGCTCGTTTGCGGAGAAGTTCCTCGTCGTCCGCGGCGACCTGCGTACTTACAAAATCCACCTTGGCAGTGGCAACATCCTGATGTCGCCGAACGACCGCTACCTCTGCATCGTCCCCGGCGCGGGCAGGGCCGAGGACGGCAAAGTCTTCCTCCCATTCGAGGGCGACCGCACGCTTTCCGTCATCCTCAGCCAAGCGTTCCTCCTCGCCGCCGACGCGAAGATCACCGACCCGAGCATCACCGGACAGATCGGCCGGGGCTGAGGGCGTGCCGTAGCTGGAGGCCCCGTAGCGCAGGCGTCTCCGCCTGCCGTATCGCATGCGTCCCGCTTGCCCCCGCGCGGGCTGCGGAGCGCGTCGCTTATTTCCCTGCGCGTGCGCCGCGCCCGCTGAGGCAGGCTGGAAGCACTGCGATACGGCAAGCCGGAGGCTTGCGCTACGCAGCGCCCGCCTTCGCCCGCCGGGAATTCCGTTCAGAATGACGGTTTGGTTTTCGAGGCGCTTCGTGTCACGCCGTCAGCGCTCGTCCCGATACGCATCGCGCAGCACTTGCATGGTGTGGCGGACTTGGATCGGCGAGCCGAGTTGCGCGAGGTGGGCGCGGAGCTGGGTGAGGCAGCCGATGTTGCCGGACGCCACGACGGTTGCGCCGGTGGCGATGACGGCGCGGGCTTTTTGCTCACCGAGCGAGGCGGCGATCTCGGGTTGGTCGAGATTGTAAGTGCCCGCGCTGCCGCAGCAGAGGTGCGCGTTCGTCAGCTCGCAGAGTTCCGCGCCGGGGATGGTGCGGAGCAGCGCGCGTGGTTCGCGGCGGACGCCCTGGGCGTTCGCGAGATGGCAGGCATCGTGGTAGGCGATCTTCAGCGGGCGCGGGTTGCCGGGGAGTTCGCGCAGGCCGAGGCGGTGGAGGAAAACGCTCACGTCGAGCACGCGGTGGCGGAAGGTTTCGGCGTGGGCCTCGTCGGGCGTGCCGCGGAGGACGAGGTGATATTCGTGCATCGCCGAGCCGCAGCCGGCGGCGTTGGTCAGGATCGCGTCCACGGCGGCGGGGAAAGCGGCGAGGTTGCGGCGGGCGAAGGCTTGCGCGGCGCGGAGGTCGCCGGTGTGCCAGGCGAGGCCGCCGCAGCAGCCCTGTGCGGCGGGCACCACGACTTCCACGCCGTTTCGCGCGAGCACTTCGATGGTCGCGGTGTTGATGTCGGGATCGAGCACGCGCTGCGCGCAGCCGGTGAGCAGCGCCACGCGGGCGCGACGCTCCCCGCGCGCGGGCGTGACCGCGGGCCAGGACTCCGCGGGCGGCACGTGCGCGGGCACGAGGTCGAGCATCGGGCGCAGTCGCGCGGGCACCAGCGGGCGGAACATTTTTCCAATCCGCCCGAACGCCGTGGCGATGCGAAAGCGCGTGGGAAACGGGATGGTCTGCGCCGTGATGAAGCGCGTGATTTTCTCGCCGAGCGAGCGCTCCACCCGGCTCTGCGTGAGCGCGCGAAAGGGGCTGATCAAATCGCGATACGGCACGCCGCTCGGGCACGCGGGTTCGCAGGCGAGACAGCCGAGG
>CAYQBV010000117.1:0-12301 GCA_964415705.1 uncultured Chthoniobacter sp.
CGGACGAAGCGGAGCTTCGCAGACAAGGGCATTCCGAAGTGCAACTTCGGAACGAGGGGAACAGATGTTTAGCGCAGCTCCTCCAGCAGCGCGCGGTTGAGGCGGATGCCGGCTTCGAAGTTGGCGAGGGGGAAGTTTTCGTTGGGTGCGTGCATTTTGCTGTCGGGCAGGGCGAGGCCGAGGAGGAGGGTCTCGACGCCGAGGACGCGCTTGAAGGTATTGACGATCGGGATGCTGCCGCCTTCGCGGATGAGGGCCACGTCGCGGCCGGGAAAGGCGCGCTGGAGGGCGCGTTGCGCGGCGAGGCCGTCGGGCAGATTCGGGTCGGTGGCGTAGGGCTCGCCGTAGTGGCCGCAGGTGATTGCGAGCTGCACGCCGGGCGGGCAGACGGCGCGTAGGTGGGCGCTGACTTTTTCCATGACGACCGCCGGCTGCTGGCGGGGCACGAGCCGGAAGGTGAGCTTGGCGAAGGCTTCGCGGGGGAGGACGGTTTTCGTGCCGGTGCCCTGGAAGCCGCCGCCGAGGCCATTGACCTCCGCGGTGGGCCGCGCCCAGACGCGCTCGAGGCTGGTGTAGCCGGCTTCGCCGAAAAGCGCGGGCGCACCGGTGACGGCGAGGATCTGCGCATCGCCAAAGGGCAGCCGCGCCCAGGCCTCGCGCTCCCACGTTTCCAGCGGCACCACGTCGTCGTAGAAGCCGGGCACGGCCACGCGGCCGTCGGCATGGTGCAGGCTGGCGACGATCCACGCGAGGGCCGTGGCGGGGTTCGCCACCGCGCCGCCGTAGATGCCGGAGTGCAGGTCGGTGGCGGGGCCGGTGACGCGCAACTCCAGCGCCGCAATGCCGCGCAGGCCGTAGGTGAAAGTGGGCACGCCGGGCGCGAGCATCCCGGTGTCTGAGATGGCGATGACATCGCAGCTCAGCTCCTCGCGGTGCGCGGCGAGAAACTCCTCGAGATGCGTGCTGCCGATTTCCTCCTCGCCCTCGATGAGCACGATGAGATTCACGGGCAGCCCGCCGGTTTCGCGCAGCGTCTCGCCGATGCCCGTGACGTGGGCAAAGATCTGTCCTTTGTTGTCCGCCGCGCCGCGGGCAAAGATGACGCCGTTTTCGATCCGCGGCTCGAAGGGCGGCGTCTGCCACAGCTCCAGCGGATCGACCGGCTGCACGTCGTAGTGGCCGTAGATCATCACGGTGCGCCGCCCGGGGACGTGCGCATTGCGCGCGACCACGATGGGATGCCCCGCCGTGGGATGGACGACCGCGTTCAGGCCGATCGCCTCCAGCCGCCCAGCCAGCCAGCCCGCGCACGCCGCCACGTCCGGCGCGTGCGCGGGATCGGTGGAAATGCTGGGGAAACGGAGAAAGGCGAGGAGTTGTTCGACGTGGTCGGGATTCATGGGCGGCGGAGAAGGTAGCTTGCGCCGCGGCCAGAACGAGCCTGGATTTGGCTGAAACCGCGGAACGCCGCCGAGCCTTCCACCGCCTCTTCGCTCTCCCGCCAGAAACCCTCACCGCCCCCGCCCCCTCGCCGCCCTCCTCGAAAGGAACAAACACGCGGAAGAGGAAGCGGATGACGATGGAATGCGCCAAATCGCCGGGCCCCCGCCTTCAATCAAAGAAGGGCCATTCCGGCAACGGTGGCTCACGGTGACGCTCCTGCTCAAAGTCGCCCTTGCGTCCGCTGGCAAGAATCGAGGCGATATCCGCGTGCTCGGTGGTCATGCGCGGGTCGTCGAGGAATGTGGAAAGCCGCGTCTGCTCGCTGGCGGTCAGCGGGACGGATGCGGCATCGTCCGCGTGGCGCATGTGATGCGAGTGGATGGGGATGCCGGTTTGCTGCCGGAGGTCACGCAGGATGTCGAAACCCGCAGGGTCGGTGTCGCCGTGGTGGAAGAACTCCAGCGCAGGATGCGCGGTGTGCAGGCGGCGGAGGAGCGCGACGGTCGCGGCGCTCGGGAAGCTGCTCCAGACGAGCAGCACGCCGGAGCGGAGCTTCGCGATTTCGAGGAACGGCGCTTTGTTTTCGAGAATCAGGCAGCGCGTGGCGCTCGTCTCGATCCGCGACGCGCGGGTGACGTCGTCGGCGGAAAGCGTCGCGGCATCCGCGAGTTGCCCGGCGTCGAGCGCGAGGCTGCTGCCGCTCCACACGCGCAGCGGGCCGTGGAGGGTCGCGACGCGCGGCATGGGCAGCAGGCCGTGCGCTGCAAAATCACGCACCGCGCCGCCAGTCGTTTCGGAGAGCAATTGCTCCAGCGAGCCCTGCCATTTTTCCAAGCGCTTCGAGTCACCCGTGATGTCGTAGCTTGCGTAGCGCACAAGGCGGCGACCTTCCCACGCGAGCAGGCGTGCGGTGAATTCGAGCATCAGTCTCCCGCGCGCCATCTGGGCGACGCGGAATGGTTCCATCGCCCGCCAGCACCGGGCGTGGTCTGCGCGGATGGCGCAAAATTCCGCCCAGCCCGCGCGCCAGCGCTCCGGCACTTCCCACGCCGCCGCTTCGCGGAAAAGCTGCGCCCATTTCTCGCGACGCGCCGTCGGTGACTCACGGCCGAGCCATGCGTAAAACTCGCGCTCCTTCGAGGGTGAGAGCCGCACCTTCGCATAGTGCCGCGAGTCGCGCCGGTGAATCGGCTCCAGCCGGATCACGTCCGCGTCCGCAGCCGCGCGCAACTCACCTTCCGCAAGTTCACGCCGCACACCTTCCGCGCAACCGGTGGCAGCAAGCAGTGGTTCGTAGTCGGGCTGCACATCGAGCTTCCCGCCGCCGTGGCGACCCGCTGTGGAGTCCTCGTAGATCTCCGCCAGCTTTTGCAGCACGGGCGTCCGAAGTTTCATTCCAGCCCGAGCAATCGCCGCGCTGCCGGCTCGTCCTTGTGCAGGCTCACGGGCGTGTTGCGGATGGCGAGCCGCTTGCCCACGCGCCGCTCATCCTTCGACACCACCACGAGGCTGTCGCAGTGCTCGAAGGCATACGGGATGTTCCCCGTGCTCATCGAAAACACGCCCTGCAAATCGAGCTGCGCGAGCGCCTCGATGCAGTTCTTGATGCGCTCGCCGCTGAGCTTCGAGAAGGCCTCGTCAATCGGCACCAGCGCGAGCGACGGCGCTTTGCTGCGCGTGTCGTGGCGTTTGTAGGCGCGCAGGTAGCTGGCGAGGATGGCGATGAAATAGGGCGACTGGTTTTCGCCGCCGCTGAACTTCCCGCTCTGCCGGTCCACGCGCGAGGTGGCGGTCACGGCACCCAGTTCGTCGAGGTCATCCACCTCCATGTCGTAGTCGTAGTAATGCCGGTAATCGAGCAGCTCGGCGGTCGCTTTGCCGTCGGGCTGCTCGACGAGCAAGGTGAGGAGTTTCTCGATGGCCCCGCGCAAGTCCGCATCGGCGCTGGCGAAGAAAAGCTCGTCCGCGTGCGCGAGCGCGGAGGCGTCGAGCAGCTTGTGGTAGATGACGAAATCCGGGTTGTTCCACTTCACGATGCGGTAGCGGTTATTGCCGATGGGCCGCTTGAGCAGGTTGTTCAAAAGCAGCCGCGTGTTCTCCACCTCGAAGAGTGCCGAGCGCAGTTTCTCGAGCACCTGCGTGCGGAAGAGCTTCTCCCATCTGCGCCGGGCTTCCGCGGACTTGTCGGCGTAGTTGGGGATGTCGGCGTCGTGCAGCTTGGCAAACTGCCGGTCGTAGGCGGCATTGTCCGCGCCCTCAATGGCGAGGTCGTCGAACTTCGGATGCGTGAGCGCCAGTTCGCGCCGCGCCGCCTTCACTCGCTCCCACTCTGCATCCGCGCCTTTGTCGGCTTCGTGAAAGCGCGTGTTGAAGCGCTCGGCGGCCACGTCCCGGGCCGGATACGTGGCGAGCATTTCGTCGCGCTGCTCGCCGAGCCGCGTGAGCCAATGCGAGACATCCGCCTCTCCATTCACGCGATCGAACGCCGCCTTCCGCGCGTCCGCTTCCTCCGCGAGTTTGGTCACCACCTTCTCCTGCTGGGAGAATTGATGCCGCTTCGCGCTGCCGAGCAATCCGCGCTGCTCGTCCTCCTGCTTCGCGATGTCCGCTGTCAGCTCCGAATCGCGCTGCGCGAGGTCATCGAACTTCGCCCGGTCGATTTGATTCAGCCGCGCGATGTTGTCGGTGAGTTGCTGCTGCAGCGCGGGCAGTTCGCTCGCGGCGGCGAGATCCTGCCACAGCGACGGCGGCGGGTCGAAAAGGTCGCGCCACCGCCGCTGCACCTCCTCGACTGCCTCCGCGAGCGGACGCCGCCGGCGCTCCTCGCTTTCGAGTTCGCCGCGCTGCCGCTCCTTGTGGGCGCGCTGCTGCTCCAGCCCGCGTTTTCCGACGAAAGGCAGATTGTCGTAATGCCTCGTGCGCTCGACGAACGCTCCGCGCGCGATGAAACCGTCCGGCATGATGGCCGCCTCGTGCTCGCGAAGCTGCTCGCGCTGTTCGACGCACATCAGCCCGCCGAAAAGCTGGTTCACCACGGCGGCCGCGACGGGATGCGAAGTCGTCAACTTTTCCGCCAGCGAACCGGGCTGCACCGCGCGCTTCTGCTTCAGCGCCTTCGCGGGATTCACGAGCGACTCGCCCGCCGCGGAATCGCGGAGCTGATGGTAAAGTCGCTCCGCCGCATCGTAGTCCTCCGCATCGACGACGACCGCGAACTTCCGCGTGAACGCGACCTCGATGGCGGGCCGCCAGCGTTCGTCATTCACCTCGCACAGCTCGCGCAGATGGCGCGCGGGCAGGTCCGCGCCGCGCGCGAGCAGCGAGCTGTTCAGCGTGTCGAGCAGGCGGGTCGGAAAGGGCAGTTTGCCGATGGCGAGTGCGGCGATTTGCTCGCGGAGCTGGCCGAGTTCCGAGCGCAGTTCGGAGAGCCGCTTTTGCGTCGGCTGTCCGAGCCGGCTCAAATCCGCGGCGAGTTTTCCGGCGGCCTCGCGCAGCGTGTGAAAGGTCGCGTGAAACTTCGCGATGCCTCCCGCCTCCATCGCCAAGATGCTACGCTCGACGGCCACGACGTTCTCCGTGCCGATTTCCAGCGGCAGCGCGGCGGCGGCTTTCACCCATTCGCGCGCACCGCGCACGCGGCTCGCCAGCGCGGAATCGAGGGAGCGGCCCACGTCTTTCAAGCGCCCGATTTTCACCACGAGTTCCGAGTTCTGCCGCTTGAGTTCGAGATAGAGCGAGCCGCCGGGCGATTCGCGGATGGTGTTGCGCAGCGCCTCCAACTCACCACGCAACTTCGGAATGCTTTCCGCCAGCACCGCGAGCCGCGCATTTTCCTCCGCACACGCGGCGCTCAACTCCGCGAACACGCGCCCGCCATCCGCCAGCGCGGCGGCGGCGTGGTCGCGGCGGCACTCGGCCTCCAGCCAGCGCGCGAGCGCAGCGTCGCGGCGGAGCGCGGCGTGCGTTTGGAAATGTTTCGCGATGGCATCGAGCCGGGCGTGCTGGTCGCGCAGTTCGGCGAGCTGACGCTCGTAGCCGATGAAACTTTTGTAGCTGTCCGTCACGTCGCGCACATCGAGCCGGTCGGCGGGCAGGATGAAGTCGCGGCAGAATTGATTGAAGCTCTTGAGGAAGGTGAACGACATCGCGCTCGGCAGCAGCGAGCGCAGCACGGCGCGGTCGAAGTTCAGGTGCGACGGCTGGCACATGTCGCGCAGGTATTCGCCCAGTTCCGCGTAGAGCCGCCCGGCCACGCCATCGCGCGCGGTGTGCGCCTCCGCCATCGCCTTGAACGCCGCGTGGCTGAGCGGGCGCTTCTCTTCATCGAGAAAATCCGCGCGCCCCAGCGAGGCCGGGATGAAGAACGGCGAGACGCGCCCTTGCTGCTCCGCCGCACTGGCAAACTCAATGCGAAAACCCCACGTCTCCACGCGCGCCTCTTTTTGCTTTGGGCCGGGCCAGGTGAATTCCATCGCGACGTAGCTGATGGCTGCGTCGCGCATGTATTGCGTCACGCCGGCTTCCTCCTGCTTGGTGTCGCCGAGGCAGTAGCCTTTCAGCGTGCGGTCGCTGCGGTCGCCGGTGGCGGATTGGTTGAACTTCACCAGTCGCAAATCGCCGACGAGCACGAACTGGATGAGATCCATGAGGATGGACTTTCCGCTGCCGGTGACGCCCGCGAGCAGCAGGTTTCCCTCGACGGCGATGCTGTCGCGGTAGCCATACCAGTTCAGCGCGTGCAGGCGCGTGAGGCGGATGGCGCGGCCTTTTTCCTGACTCATGGCGCGTCCTCCTCCTCGGCGTCGGCGTCGTCTTTCGCCAGCGCCGCCGCGAGATGCCGCTCGGCGTGGCGCGACCAGTCGGCGAGGTCCTGGAAAGGGATGACCCTTTTCAGCGTGGGCAAAATCTCGATGCCGGCGTCGGCGGGCTGCTCGGCGGGCGTGAAGCGGAGCAACGACTTGCGCTGGGCGAGGCGGAGGATTTCCACGAGCCGCGTCGGGCTGGGCAGGCTCTTGCGCAGCGGCTCGAATTTCGTGCGCAGCGAGTCGTTGAACTGCGCGACGGTGATGCGCACCGGAGGCGTCTCGCCGCGGTCGCGCACGGCGGTGTCGAATTCATACCAAAGCGTGAGCAGCACGAGCGTGGCGTCGAGCTTCAGCCGCAGCGTGAACGCGCCCGACTGCGGCACCGCCTGCACGAGCCGCAGCTCGTGGTCCCAGAAAAGTTTCAGGTCGAGCAGCGCGGCCATTTCCTCCGTCCACTCGCGGTTGAGCTGCGCCCATTGGTAAAGGTCCGCCAGCCCCGGTTCGGTGCCGAGAATCGCGCCATTCGCGACGAGCCGCCGCAGCGCCTCGCCGAGCCGCTCGCGGTCGGCCTCCGGCAACCGCGCAAGGAGGCCGTTCGAGTTGGCGGGCTGTGGTGTCATGGAATCTGAAAAGAATGCAACGGTTGTCCGTGGAATTGCAGGCCCGGATGGGCCGACCGGAAATTAGCCGGTGGCGTGAGCCACCGGACCACGTCACAAACGAATATCCGCCCCGGCAGGGGCGGCGGGATTCCAGCGCCCCTCCGGGGCGCACTCCATTCCCGACTGCAACCCCGTGGCTTACGCCACCGGCTAATTTCCGTCCGGCCCTCCGGGCCTCCACAGCCGTCGCAGACAACCACCGTTGATTGGTCAAATCGTGTCATCGGCGCGAAAGCGTGAAGCGTTCGATGCGGCGGTTCAGCTTCGCGTCAAACTCCGGCACGGCGGATTCGTCCGTCGTCGCTGGAACCTCCACCCGATACCGCGCATCCGCCGCGCGCGCATGAAGCAGGCACGCGATGAGATCCGCGAGGTCGTCGTCGCAGCGCAGCGGAATTTCCGCCGACGACATGCGCGCGCCGCGCTCCGGCAGCAGCGCCTCCACAAAGCGGTTCGCGCGCGCCACCGTGAGCGAGTCGCGCAGCGCCGACTGGACGCGCCGCAGCGCAGCGTCGCGCTCGTCGTCCGATGCCTCCTCGTCGAGCGGCGCGATTTCGCCCACTCCACGCTGGAGCCGCGGCGTGTAGAGCGATTCGAGGCCCGCCATCAGCCGCGCATCGTGCAACCGCAGCGCGGGGAATTCCGCCGCCTCGTCGTCCATCTCCGCCACCCGGCGGCCCGCGCCGTGAAGATTCAGCGCCTCGAAGAACGCCTGCACCTGCGCGCGGCTCTCGCTCGTCGTCTCCTGCAAATAACGGAACCGCGCCAGCGAGCGCCGCGTGAACTCCGCCGTCCTGCGGTCCACCGCATCGGCGACCGGCACCACGCTTTCCAAAAGCTGCTCCAGCTCCTCCAGCCGCAGCCGCACGCGCGAGTAAGCCGTCTCCGCCGACACCGCCGGGTCGCGCCGCAGCACCTCGGCCTGCATCTTCCCCAGCGCCTCCGCATCCACGCCGAGCACACTCACCGCGCGCCGCGCCTCGGCCAGCCGCAGCGGCAGCCGCGAGCGCACCAGTTCCGCGTAGCAGGCGTGCCCGATGCGCTCGGCGAACTGGTCGAAAAGCACCGACAAATTTTCCCGCAAGGTCGGTGCCGCGAGCTGCTGCCGCGTGTGCCGCTCGATAGCCTTTTGCATCCCGCGCAATTCGGCGACGCCCGCCTGGAGATTCGCCGCGCACGTCTCCACCTGCGCCCACGGCTCCGCGCGCAGCGCGTCCACATTCGCGAGCGTCGTGCAGACATTCACGAGCTTGTCCGAAAACGCCACGCCCTCCGGGAACGCCAGCCGTCGCAGCGTCTGCATCGTCGCCTGCCCGTTCGGATGAAAATGCACGAGCCTCTGCCAGTCATTGCCCTGCTCCGTCTCGATCCACCCCGCCGTCTCGAAATAGTCCAGCGCCGCCCGCGCCCGCTCTCGCGCCGTCACCTCGCCTGCCGAGTGTCGCTCCACCTCGCGCTCGACAATCGCCAGCGCATCTTCCCTTCCAACCCCGCGCGGCGCATCCGCCGCCGCCCGTTCCAGCGCATCCAGCGCATCCACATAAAGCCGCGAATCCTCCACGCACAGCACCCGGAAAAACTCCGGCCGCAGCTCACGGAAAAGGGCGGTGGAAAATTGGGAACTCACGTGCGGAGATTTTGTCGCGGCTTTCACCGCTGTCGAGCCGCTGCCTTCCGCGGGTTCAATATTTCGCTCCGCATTTGCGCAACACGCTGCGCCTTGCGTGAGGCCAGCGCGGATGATCGACGTGGAACGTGCGAACTCGGGACGTTTTTCGTCAGGTTTGCCCGCGCGGCGAGTTCGTCGAGAACATCCTCTTCTGACGTTCCGGCAATACGAGTTGCAAAAGCGGGACACGCCGATTTCATCCGGCAAATGGCCTGGCGCTTTCCCGAACACATCCTCCGCGGCGAACTCGACAACACCGTGCGCGGGCGCGTCACTGGCCGCATTTGGCTCGCCGGCCTCGCCGAACCCATGACGCTCGACCTCCGCGGCGACTGCGCGCCCGACCTCGCTGGCTGCACCCTCGCTTTCGAAAATCCGCAGCCCATCCCGATGGCCGGCGACCCGCCGAGCCTCGATCAGCGCGGCTGGGTCGGCGACATCACCGCGTCGCAGAAACTCAAAGTCCACGACGTGCCGATGGAGGAAGTCATGCGGCTCTACGAACTCCGCCTGCCCGCACCATGGCATTGGGCGAACGCGCTCTATCTCGAATGGTTCAGCGAGCGCAACGGTCGCGTCGTCATCCAGACCGCCGAGTTCAAGCTCACGCTCTCCACCCCCGCCTGGACGCTCACGCCGGAGGAATATGGGACCAGCCGCGAAGCGAGTGGCAGCGAGTATATCGAATGGCTGAAGAAAAACTTCGGCCCGCTCACCGGGAAAGCGCAGGTGATGAATGTCCACGAACTCCTCGCCGGAATGCAGAGCGACGACGAGGAGTGGACGCACGCGGACGACGAACTGGACGACATGGAGGAAGAGGAAACACCCGACTTCGATCCCGACGAAGACGCCGAATGGATGCCGGCGCGCGCCATCCTGGGCAAATACGGCTTCCCCCCGCTCCGCCCGGAGGAGGTCGGCGACGAGGGCCTCCGCGGACGGCTCTGGGAACTCATCTACGCGCTCGCCGCCCGCCGCATTTATCTCAACTCGACCGACCACCTCGACGACCGCACTCTCTACGCGTGGCTCGACACTTTCCTCGATAAGGACTGTGCGGACTGCCCGCTCGAAGCCAGGTCCAACTGCGATGTGGACGTGTCGGATTTCGCCCACGGCGGCGACGAGGCCGTCCAGACGTGGCTGCGCTTCTTCGCGACAGAAAAGGAACGCTCCATCTGGCAGCACAGCTTCTCCGGCGGGCCGCCGCCCCCGCGCGAGCGCCCGCCGTACGACCGCGACCGCTTCCTCCCCGAGCCGCCGCTGCCACCACCACCGCCGCCCGAGTGGATGCTGCCGCTGGATGATGACGAGGAACCGCCCTTCGGCGATTCCAAGCTTGCGGACGTGGACCGCGAAATCCGCATCGAGAAACTGAAAAATGAGATTGCCGAAGCCGCCGGCGGCGAAATGCAGCAAGCAAGTTCCGACGACCTCCCGCCCGCAATCGAGGAGGCATTTCTCGCGCAAGTCCGCGACCTCGAACGCGACGGCTGGCAGCGGCCCATCGACGACCTCGCCACGCACGGTGCCACCCCGCTCCCGCCCGAAGAACTCACCGACGAAACGCTCACCGCGAAACTTTGGGAACTCCTCCACAACCTCGCCTGCCGCGGCTTTTACGTCCTGCACACCGACCACCTCAGCGACCGCGCGCTCTACGAAGTGCTGTGGAAAAAGGGTCTCCGCGAAGAAGCCATCCTCCCCGGTCGCAGCCGCACCGGCGGGTACTTCTACGACACCATCGGCAGCTATGGCCCCGAGGACATGGCGGTCTTTCACCGCTCCTACGAGAGCGAGGACAGCCGCGCCAAACACCTCGCCGAATACCCAAACGAAAAAATCCCCGCGCGCGAAACGCCGCCCTTCTCCCGCGACTGGCGGTTGCCAAATGGGCCGTTTTGAATCGTCTCCTCACGAGCTCCACCGACCGCTCGCGACTTGGGCGATCTTCCCCGAGGTCACCGGTGGTGATTCGGCGACCGGTGTGCTATCCCTGCCCCTGCCCATGAGCGCGCCCGAACCACCGATTGACTCCGCCCTCACCCGCGAAGCGATCCTCAAAGCGCTCCAGGCGCTCTCCGACGAACTCGGCCAGCAAGGCGTCCTTGGCGAAGCTTGCCTGTTTGGCGGCACCGTCATGGTCCTGGCGTTTGCCGCCCGGCTTTCGACGAAGGACGTGGACGCCCTTTTCCAGCCCGCGCAGCCCATCCGCGAACTCGCCGCACGCATCGCCACCGAACAGCACCTGCCCGCCGACTGGCTCAATGACGGGGTGAAAGGCTTCGTCTCGGCGCGTCATCAAACCACCGCGGGCAACCTGCCGCAATTTCCGCACCTGCGCCTCACCATGCCCGTGCCCGAATATCTCCTCGCCATGAAATGCATGGCGGCGCGCCTCGGCGGCACCAGTGGCGATTCGTCCGACGTGGCGGACATCGCGTTTCTCATCCGCCATTTGCAGTTAAAGTCGGCCCCGGCCGTGCTCGACATCGTCGCGCAGTATTACCCCGCCAGCCAGGTTTCCGCAAAAACGCAGTTTCTCGTCGAGGGATTGTTCGAGGAAGGCCGCGTATGAGGCCGCAAACGCTGGCGGAAATCGCGCGCCTTACCCTCGCCGGCGACTCGTTCGACCGCTGCCTCGCCAATTTCCTGGACGCCTTTTACGCCGCGCCGACGGCCGCCGCGCTCGGCGAGCCACCCGCGCTCCTCGCGCCCGAGCTTGGCGAAATGGGCCGCGTGCAGGATGCCTACCTTGCCGCCACCGCCGAGGAACTCGCCCGCCGCTTCACGCTTCCCGTCCCCGACTGGACCGGCAGCGAAGCGCGCGCCCTGCATCGTCCCTGGTTCACCACCCCGATGGCCTCCCTCCGGGCCGTCCTGCTCCACGAAAGCCCGCCCGCATTCCGCGCCCGCAACCTCTTCGTGAGCGAAAACGCCCTGTCCCGCGCGTAAGGATTGTCGGCGAGCCGGTGCCTGCCCAGGCGCTCGCCGCATGAACGCTTTCACCGCGCGGTTTTTTTCCGTGCCGCTTTTCCGCGGGTGGGTTTGAAAATCGTAACCCCGGCAAACTTGCCGTCTTCATCGCACTCGAGCAGCACGGGAAACCGCTTGAGCCGCGCGCGCGAAAGCTCCCACGGAAACGCGGCGCGCAGCGGAGCCTGGCCCTTCTTGCGCGGCACCAGGCGCACCCCGATCAGGTGCTCATCGAGCCGACATTCGACTCCGCCTTCGGAGAGGCGCACCATGCGATCCGCGGCGATGGTGATGTCCATCTTGCCGAGCAGCTTGGTGCGATAGGCGTTCTGCACGGTCACGCCCAGCTTCGCGCCGTGAAAGTCGATCGCATCGTCGAGGAGCGTCGCGGCCTTTTTGTTCGCAAACGTCACATCGCTGTCCGGCACCGACCGCTTTCCGATCTGCTTCTTTCCCGGATTCGGCCACAGCACCGGCACCTCCGGCGCGTCCTCGAGCGTCCCGCAGATGGCGCACTTCGCCCGCCCGCCCCGCGCCTTGCGAAAGCCATCCCCATGCCCGCATTGCCGCGCGAGAAACTCCCACGCCAGCCCAAGCTGCTGATAGATCTCCGCGAATCGATCCGCCTCCGCGCCCTCCTTTTCCCAAGCCGGATGCCGCGACACAAAATCCATGCTGCGAAACAATCGCCGCAGCTCGCGCTGAAGCCGGGACTTGGCGGTGGTCTTAATCATCCGCGCAGT